>JABFSA010000063.1 GCA_013140775.1 Acidobacteriota bacterium
TGCGCGATACCATCAGGCAATGCGTCCGGTTGTCGTGGCGGTGCTCGGGCCAACTGCCTCAGGAAAGAGTGCGCTCGGTCTGTCACTCGCAGAGCAGTACCGCGGCGAGATCATCAACTGCGACTCGACCGCCGTTTACCGCGGCTTCGACATCGGCACTGACAAACCGCCGCTGGAGTCGCGGCGCGGCATTCCGCATCACCTGATCGATGTGGCGGATCCCACCGAGGTCTACACGGCCGCTCAGTTCGCCCGCGATGCGTCGAGAGCCATTCGGGAGATCCACTCGCGAGGCGGGCTGCCGATTCTTGTAGGCGGCACAGGCTTCTACTACCGCGCGCTGACCCGCGGGCTGTTTCCCGGCCCAGGCGCCGATGACGACCTTCGCGCCCGGCTCGACAGGATCGCGGATCGACGTGGTGTCGAGCGCCTTCACCGAATGCTGCGCCGCGTCGATCCTGAATCGGCGGCGCGAATCATGCCACGCGATCGCAAGCGGCTCGTTCGCGCGCTCGAGGTCTACTTCGCCACAGGGCGTACACTGACCGCCCATTTCGGGGAGACCACGTCGCTCATCGCCGACTGTGACGTGATCCCGATTGCGCTCAAGCTTCCCGCTGCGATGACCGCCGCGCGAGTGGCCCGGCGGGTAGACGAGCAGTTCGCGCGCGGCGTCGTCGAGGAAGTTCGGACATTGCTGGCCCGCGGTGTTCCTGCGACCGCACGATCGTTCGGTGGGCTCGTCTATCGTCAAGTGATGGAGATGCTGCAGGGCGTCCGCGACGAGTCCGCGACGCGTGCGCTCATCGCCCAGGAGAATCGACGTTACGCCCGGCGTCAGTTGATCTGGTTTCGCAAAGAGCCTAATCTTAGGTGGTTCGATGGTCCAGGCGAGCGAGCGGACACGCTCACCCGCGTGCGAGACGCGCTTGCTGCTGTCGGACTCCAGCCCCGAGGCGACGCTCCTGATGATTCGGGCGATTGAAGCGCGCAAAGCCGGACGCTCCGTTCAACACAACATGATCGAGTCCACTGTCGATGTCGGCGTTCGGCCGTGCCCGCGGGCCAGCCGCCCCGCGTGGTGTGCGTGACGCTGGAGTGACTGTGCCTGTCTTCACGCGTGTCATTGTCCTTGTGCTCGACAGCCTTGGCATAGGTGAACTCCCGGATGCTCCAGCGTATGGCGACGAAGGCAGCGATACGCTCGGTCACATCGCGGCCGAGGTGCCGCTGCAGATTCCGGTGCTGCGATCGCTCGGTCTGGGTCAGCTGGTCGCGCTCGACGGCGCCACGCCGTCGGCGATTGGTGCGTACGGCCGCATGGCGGAAGTGTCGGCTGGGAAGGATTCCGTGACGGGGCACTGGGAGCTGATGGGGCTCGTCCTCGACCGGCCGTTTCCAACGTTTCCCGAGGGATTTCCTGTTGCGCTCATCACGGAGTTTGAGCGTCGGATTGGACGAGCCACACTCGGCAACGTCGTTGCCTCCGGCACCGAGATCCTCACGCGGCTTGGCGCGGAACACATGAGGACCGGCAGTCCGATCGTCTACACGTCGGCCGACAGTGTCTTCCAGATAGCTGCTCACGAAGATGTCATTCCGGTGGCAGAGCTCTATCGCATGTGCGAGGTCGCCTTTGAGCTCGCTGCCCGTGGAGCTGGTGTCGGGCGAGTGATCGCGCGTCCCTTTATCGGCTCGCCTGGCGCATTCGTGCGCACGGCCAACCGTCACGACTACGCGCTCGACCCGTTCAAGGACACGTTGCTCGACTGCCTCACGCGTCGGGGTGTCCCGGTGACCTCGATTGGCAAGGTCGCCGATCTGTTCGCGGGCCGGGGTGTCACGCGCTCGATGCCGACTTCCAGCGACGCGGACGGTGTGACCAAGCTGCAAGTCGCGATGTCCGAGGTCGAGGAAGGGCTGATCTTCGCCAACTTTGTGGATTTCGACGCCCTGTACGGGCATCGAAACGACGTTGCCGGTTATGCAGCCAATCTCGAGCGCTTCGACGGACATCTGAGTGGCGTGCTCCTGCAGTTACGTCCACATGATCTGTTGATGGTGACGGCCGATCACGGCAATGACCCGAGCACTCCAAGCACGGATCATTCGCGCGAGTACGTGCCGCTACTCGTCGCCGGGGCGACTGTGCGCGCGGGCGCCGATCTCGGCACGCGCAGTTCGTTTGCAGACCTGGGGCAAACGATCGCCGAGAACTTCGGCGTGGGTCCGCTCGCGCATGGCAAGAGTTTTCTGGAGGACATCGTTGCCCACCATTCGTGAATCGCTCGAGCAGCGTGAGCGCGACACGCTGGCACCACAGGCAGCCAAGAGCGCCGACTCCCGAGGGCGCCTCAGGCCCGAACCTGAAGACGATGTGCGGCCGGCGTTTCAGCATGACCGCGATCGAATCATTCACAGCAAGGCGTTCCGGCGGCTCAAGCATAAAACGCAGGTGTTCTTTTCGCCCGCCGGCGACCACTACCGCACGCGACTCACACACACGCTGGAGGTGTCGCAAATCGCCCGCACGATTGCGAAGGTGCTTCGCCTGCACGAGGAGCTCACCGAAGCGATTGCGCTCGGTCACGACCTCGGCCACACGCCGTTCGGGCATACCGGTGAGCGTGTCCTCGACCGCCTGGTACCAGGTGGTTTCAACCACTACGAGCAGAGCCTGCGCATCGTGGACGTGCTCGAGAACGACTGCCACGGACTCAATCTCACATGGGAAGTGCGGGACGGCATCGCGAGGCACTCAAAGGGAAAGCAAGGGTCGCCTGTCGGTTTGGACCCGTCGAAGCGCGCTTCGACACTGGAGGGGCAGATCATGCGCGTGGCGGACCTCATCGCCTACGTCAATCACGACATCGACGATGCGGTGAGAGCGGGGATGCTGAACGCCTCTGACCTGCCGGCCGGCCCTGTCGAGACGCTGGGGACGACCTCATCGGCCCGTATTGCCCGCATGGTGAGGGACGTGGTGACCGAGACCCAGAACGGCGGGTTGACCGAAATTCGTATGAGCGATCCGGTGCTCGAGGCCACACTGGCGATGAGAAGCTTCCTGTTCGAGGCCGTCTATGAGAACGGGGTGGCCACCGCCGAATTCAAGAAGGCGGACGGCATTCTCGGGGGCCTCTGGGAGCGGGTGAGGGAACGGCCCGAGGAGTTCCTGGACGCGCGTATCGTGCAATCGGAAGGGCTCGACGCGGCCGCCAGGGACTTCCTGGCGGGCATGACCGACCGGTTTGCCGTGACCCTCTACGAGCAGCTCTTCATTCCAAAGCCCTGGGTCGGGCCGATCTCCTCGAATCAGCTATAATTGACGGTCTGCCTGTCGCGTCAGACGCGCGGCAGATCCGGTAGGGCCGGTCTTCATGAAGCTTGATCTCACGCACTACCGGCAGCCGCTCCATCATTTTGTCCGGACGTTCCAGCCAGTGGACGTGTCGGATTCCAGTGATGCGTACCGGGTGGTCGCGCCAACGGACCTTGCCTTCGAGATCCACAAGGACAAGGACATGTTCCGGCTCGTCGGATCCGTGGTCAGCGAGCTGGAACTGCCGTGCAGCCGGTGCCTGGAGTCACTGCGGCTCCCTGTGGCCGCACAGTTCGATCTTCGGTATCTGCCCGTCACCAAGGTGGTGGCGGAGGGTGAGCGCGAGGTAGAAGAAGACGACCTGGGGACGAGTTACTACAGGGACGACGAGATTGATTTGAACGAACTGCTGCGGGAGCAGTTCTACCTGGCGCTGCCGATGAAGCCGTTGTGCCGTGACGATTGCCAGGGGCTGTGTCCGCAGTGTGGAACGAACCTGAACACCGATACCTGTGGGTGCGCGCCGTCGTGGGAGGATCCCCGGCTGGCGGCGCTCAAGGGTCTCGTCAAGCGCCGAGAGTCCTGACGAACTATGCCTAATCCAAAACGCCGACACTCCAAGACACGCACCGCGAAGCGTCGCACGCACGACGCGCTCACCGCGCCGACCACCGGCCTCTGTCCGCAGTGCCATGAACCGAAAGCTCCGCATCGCATCTGCCCGCATTGCGGTTTCTATCGCCAGCGGCAGGTGCGGGCCGTCAACGAGGAGTAGTCCGCCGCATCGTGATCCGCATCGCCGTTGACGCGATGGGCGGAGACCACGCGCCCTCGGCCGTGGTCGATGGCGCGGTGGCGGCGGCACGGCATCTCGAGGTGCAGATCTCCCTCGTTGGTGCGCCAGCGGCTCTCGAAGAGGCGTTGGCATTGCATTCCGACCACTCACGTCTTCCCATCGATATTGTTGACGCTCCCGACATCATCGCCATGGCGGAATCGCCCGCGGCCGCGCTGAGGCGCAAGCCGCGCGCGTCGATTCGTGTGGCTGCCGAGATGGTGGGGCAGGGAGCGGCAGACGCGCTGGTGAGCGCCGGGCATACCGGCGCGACGGTCATGGCGGCGCACGGTGCGCTCGGTATGATTCGGGGCGTCGATCGACCGGCGTTGGCCGCATCGATTCCCACCCGTGCGCGACCGGCCGTGCTGGTCGATACGGGCGCCAACGTCGAGTGCCGGCCGCAGCACCTTCTGCAATTCGCCGTGATGGGCTGTGTCTATGCGAGGCTGACGCTGGGTGTGGAGCATCCGCGGGTTGGGCTGCTGTCGGTTGGCGAGGAAGCGACCAAGGGTAACGAACTCACACGGGAAGCGCACCGTCTGCTCAAGTCCGCGCCGGTAAACTTCATAGGCAACGTCGAAGGGCGTGAGATTTACAGCGGAATCGCCGACGTGATCGTGTGCGATGGGTTCACCGGCAACGTGGTGTTGAAGACCAGCGAAGGCCTTGTCGAAATGGTTGAAGCCTTGCTGGGAGATGAACTGCAGGGGACGTTTTCGAGCCAGATGGGATATCTGCTGTCGCGCAGGGCGTTCCGCCGATTCCGGCGTCGCGTGGACTATTCAGAGTACGGCGGCGCTCCGCTCCTCGGTGTGGCGGGCCTCGTGGTGGTCGCTCATGGACGTTCGTCCGCCAAAGCCATCCGCAATGCGATCGCGATGGCCTATCGGTTTGCGACTGGCGATGTCGTGCAGCGTGTCGAGCGTGAGATTGCCGCGACGGCGGTGGCGGGTCAGTGATCGCGTTTCTCTTTCCAGGACAGGGCGCGCAGAAGGTCGGTATGGGGAAGGCCCTTGCCGACAGCTTCGCCGAGGCCCGCGAGACATTTGCCCAGGCGGATGCCGCGTTCGATGGGCCGTTATCGTCTCTGTGCTTCGAAGGACCAGAGGACCAGCTGATGCTGACCGAGCACACGCAGCCCGCGATTCTCGCGGTCAGCGTGGCTGCGGCGCGCGTCCTTGCTGCGCATGGCGTCCAGCCGGATATCGTGGCGGGCCACAGCCTGGGTGAATACTCTGCGAATGTCGTGGCCGGGACGTTTCAGTTCGAAGACGCGGTGGGAATTGTCCGCAGGCGCGGGCGCTACATGCAGGAAGCTGTTCCTGTCGGGCAGGGCGCGATGGCCGCCATTCTCGGGCTTGACGCAGCGACTGTCGCGCGCGCGTGCCAAGAGGCCGCCCAGGGTGACGTGGTCAGTCCCGCCAACGTGAATGGCGCCGGGCAGGTCGTGATTGCCGGCGCCACGACGGCCGTGCAGCGGGCCGGCGAGCGCGCCAAGGCACTTGGCGCCAGGCGAGTCATCCCGCTGGCGGTGAGCGCGCCGTTTCACTGCGCCTTGATGAAACCAGCCGAGGAGCGGCTTGCGCCCGAGCTGCGTGCGCTTGCCGTCCAGGACCCACGCGTTCCGGTTGTTGCGAATGTGGATGCCCAACCGCGTCGAGATGCCAAGTCGGCGATTGAGGCGTTAGTGCAGCAAGTGTCGTCGCCCGTGCTCTGGGAGGCCATCGTCCATCGCCTTGCGTCCGAGGGCGTCACCACGTATGTTGAGGTGGGTCCTGGCCGGGTGCTGAGCGGGTTGGTCAAGAAAATCCACAAAGATGCGGAGGTCCTCGCCTTTGGCGGGCCTGAGGACCTGGAGGCGATCGTTGCTCGACCTGTCCGGTAAGGTCGCGATTGTGACGGGCGCTTCGCGTGGGATCGGCCGCGCGGTGGCCGTTCGTCTCGCCTCGAGCGGCGCCCAGGTCGTGGCTGTTGCCAGGGGTGACAACGCCAAGGGTACGGTTGCGGAGATTGAAGCGGCCGGAGGCAAGGCTGTCGCGGTATCCGCCGACGTCACGGACCGGTCATCGATCGATGCCGTGATCGCCCAGGCCGTAGAGCAGTTCGGTCATATCGACATCCTCGTGAACAACGCCGGAATCACGCGCGATCAGCTGTTGATGCGGATGAAGACTGAAGACTGGGACCAGGTGATTGCCACCAATCTGACGGCGGCGTTCGGCTGCGCCCAGGCGGTCATCAAGCCGATGATCAAGCAGCGCGGTGGCCGGATCATCAGCATCAGTTCGGTGGTCGGACAGTCCGGCAACGCGGGGCAGGCGAATTACGCGGCGTCGAAGGCAGGGCTCATCGGTTTTTCGAAGGCACTGGCGCGCGAGGTGGCCTCGCGGAGCATCACCGTCAATGTCGTGGCGCCTGGCCTCATCGACACCGACATGACCCGGGCGATAACGGACAAGGCCCAGGTGGATTGGGCGGCACAAATCCCGCTGGGCCGGCTGGGTGCCGTAGAGGACGTCGCTGCCGCAGTTTGTTTTCTGGCTTCTGACGAGGCGTCGTATATTACCGGTCAAGTACTTGCGGTTAATGGTGGAATGTACATGTAACTCGGTGCGCAGTTTGCGGGCGCTGACGGCGGGACGCCGCCAGCCCTGCCAAGTGCCAGTCGATTGGAGGCGTAATGGCCGTCGCAGATAAGGTGAAGAGCATCATCGTGGAGCAGCTCGGGGTGGACGAGGAAGAAGTAACCCCGGATGCGTCGTTCGTGGACGACCTGGGTGCGGACTCGCTCGACACGGTGGAGCTCGTCATGGCGTTCGAAGAGGAGTTCGGAATCGAGATTCCGGACGAGGACGCCGAGAAGATCACCCGCGTCAAGGAGGCGGTTGACTACATCGACGCTCACGCGAAGGGCAAGAAGGGCTAGCGGGGCCCGTCTCCGCCCTGCGGAGACCTCGGGACGCACGGAGGCATGGTGAGCAGGCGGGTCGTTATTACCGGCATCGGCCTGGTGTCGTCACTTGGGATCGGCACCAGTGCAAACTGGGCCGCGTTGCTGTCGGGTACGAGCGGCATTACGCGGATCACGAAGTTCGACACCGAGGGCTTTGCCGCGCAGATTGCGGCCGAGGTCAAGGGGTTCGACCCGCTGCAGTTCGTGGACAAGAAAGACGTCAAGAAGATGGACGTCTTCATCCAGTACGCGATCGCCGCGTCGCATTTCGCGGTGGAAGACGCGAAGCTGGAAGTCACGCCCGAGAATGCCACCCAGACCGGCGTCTTCATCGCGTCGGGCATCGGTGGGTTCACCACCATCGAACGTGAACACCGCAATCTGATCGAGGGAGGGCCGCGCAAGATCTCGCCCTTCTTTATTCCTTCGGCCATCATCAATCTCGCGGCGGGCCAGGTGTCGATTCGCCTGGGTGCGAAAGGCCCGAACTCCGCGACGTGTACCGCCTGCTCCGCGTCGGCGCATGCGCTGGGTGACGCGTTCGAGATCATCCGGCGTGGCGACGCCGACACGATGATTGCCGGTGGCTCGGAGGCGGCCATTACTCCCATGGGTGTCGGCGGCTTCGCGGCGCTCCGTGCGCTATCGACCCGGAACGACGACCCGGCTCGTGCCTGCCGGCCCTTCGACAAAGACCGCGACGGCTTCATCATCGGGGAAGGCGCGGGCATTCTGGTGCTCGAGGAGCTCGAGCAGGCCAGGCGTCGCGGAGCCCGAATCTACGCCGAGCTGGTCGGGTACGGGATGTCCGCCGACGCGTACCACATCACCGCGCCGTCCGAAGACGGTGAGGGCGCCGTGCGCGTGATGACGCTGGCTCTGAAGAAGGCTGGCATCCGCCCGGACCAGGTGGACTACATCAACGCGCACGGGACCTCAACCCCGCACAACGATCGTCTCGAAACGCTCGCGATCAAACGATGCTTCGGTGAGCATGCGCACAAGGTGGCGATTTCATCCACGAAGTCGATGACCGGACACCTGCTCGGCGCGGCGGGTGGGCTCGAAGCAGGCATCGTGGCCCTGTCGGTGTTCCACCAGGCGGTGCCGCCGACGGTCAATCTCGACAACCCGGATCCGGACTGCGACCTCGACTACGTTCCTCACACAAAGCGCGAACTGACGATCAACTACGCGCTGTCCAACTCGTTCGGCTTCGGTGGTACCAACGCGGCGCTGGTGCTCAAACGCTACGACGCGTGAGCCACGAACCACGAAGGGCACGAAGATCCACGAAGGGATCAAGCTAAATGGTTCTTGCTTCGCGTCTTCGTGGTTATTGAATGAAGATCGCTGTCTGTCTCAAGCAGGTACCCACCCGCGAGTGGCATCCGCGCGTCAGCGACGATCGAACCTGGATCCGCGAGCAGGATGCCAGCTACGAGATGAACGAGCCCGATGCCTACGCACTCGAGGAGGCCCTGCGCCTTCGTGAGAAGCATGGCGGAGAGGTTGTCGTCTGTTCAGCCGGGCCCGCACGCGTGCAGCAGATATTGCGGGAAGCCCTCGCGCGTGGCGCCGACCGTGCGCTCCACGTCGAAGACGACTCTCTCGCGTCAGCCGACGCGCTCGTGAGCGCGGCTGCGCTCGCCGCGGCGATGGCGGGCGAATCGTTCGATCTCGTGCTCACCGGGCTCCAGTCCGACGATCAGGGCCACGGGCAGACCGGCGTCATCCTGGCGGAGCGTCTCGGAATCCCGCATTCGACGATCATCATCGAGATTCAGGTGCAGGAGGCCGGTGTCCGCGTCAAAAGGGAGCTCGAGGGAGGCTGGTTCCAGTGGGTCACGATGCCGTTGCCAGCGCTCCTGACGATCCAGAGCGGCATCAACCAGCTGCGCTACGCCACCCTCAAAGGGATCATGGCCGCGAAGAAGAAAGAGATTCGTAAGGTCGCACTTCCAGTCGGCCTCGCGGCGTCGCAACAGATTGTGAACCTCTCGCTCCCGACACGATCCAAGCAGACGCAGATGCTGACGGGTTCGCCGGCTGACGTGGCCGCCGAACTGGTACGGCGACTACGAGACGAGGCGAGGGCGCTGTGATCCTGGTCGTCGGCGAGCACCGCGACGGCGTACTCAATCGCGCCACCTGGGAAGCGGTCGCGGCAGCCCAGCAGCTGGCCGGATCATCGCCCCTGAGAATTGCACTCCTGGGTGCGGCCGATGCTGCCGCGAAGGAGCTGGCCACTGCCGGTGTTGGAGAGGTCCTCACGGCTTCCGATTCCGCCCTCGACGCGTACACGCCAGACGGGTATCTCTCAGCGCTGACACAGATCGTGGCTGCAACGACGCCGACAGCCGTCGTCATCGCCCACACCTACCAGGCTAGAGACTTCGCACCTGCGCTTGCCGTCAGGCTCGGGTGGCCTCTTGTGACGGACGCGGTCGGAATCGCCGGCACGCCCCAACGCCCCTCATTTCTGCGTCAGATGTTTCAGGGCAAGCTGATGGCGGAGGTCAAGCCCACCAGCGAGGGTCCGTTTGTCGTCACGGTGCAGATCGGCGTCTTTCGCGCGGATCAGGTCCGCCACGGCGACACGCCCTCTGCGGTGATGCCGTTGGCTGTGACGATCGATCGCGGCGCGATCAGGCAGGCGCCGGAAGCACCGTTTCGCGAGGCGAAACAGGCCGTGGACTTGGGGCAGGCGGCGCGCATTGTTGCGGTCGGCCGCGGGATCAAGTCCGCCGACCGCATGCCTGTGGCCCAGGCGCTGGCCGAGGCCCTGGGTGCGGAGCTCGCCGCCTCACGTCCTATCTGCGACAACGGATGGCTGCCAATGGAGCGGCAGGTTGGCAGTTCCGGCCAGACGGTGGCGCCGAAGCTCTACGTCGCGCTGGGTATCTCCGGTGCGATTCAGCATCTGGTCGGCATGAAGGGATCCCGCACGATCGTCGCCATCAACAAGGACGCGGACGCGCCGATCTTCGAAGTCGCCGACTACGGCATCGTCGGCGACCTGTTCGAGGTCGTGCCGGCCGTGGTTGAGGCGCTCAAGAAGTAGCCGCGGATGCAGCGTGAAACGCTCGACGTCGATGTGCTCATCGTCGGGGGCGGGCCGGCCGGTCTTTCAGCGGCTATTCGCCTGGCGCAACTGCAGGAGCAGGCAGGCGAATCGCTGTCGATTGCGGTGCTGGAGAAAGCGCGTGAGGCCGGAGCGCACACGTTGTCAGGCGCCGTGCTCGACCCCTCGGCCCTTCGAGAGCTCATTCCCGATTTCCGCGAACAGGGCGCTCCGGCTGGAGTCGAAGTCACCGGCGACCGCGTGTACTTTCTCACCGCGTCATCCCAACTCTCTCTTCCAATCGTTCCGCCTCCGCTTCGCAACCACGGGAACTACATCGTTTCGTTGAATGGCCTGGTCCGCTGGCTGGCGGAGTACGCAGAGAGTCGCGGCATCGACTTTTTCACCGGGTTTGCCGGCCAGGAGGTATTGACCGAAGGCGATCGAGTCATCGGTGTGCGAACGGGCGATCGCGGCATCGATCGCGAGGGAGTGCATAAGCCGTCGTTCGAGGCTGGAGTAGACATTCACGCCAAGGTGACGATCTTCTGCGACGGTGTTCGCGGAAATCTGACGAAAGAGCTCACGAGACGATTTGCGCTGGGTCGCGACCGCCAGCCTGAGCAGTTTGCGATAGGTCTCAAGGAATTGTGGGAAGTGCCAGCCGGGCGACTCGCGCCAGGCACCGTGTTGCATTCGATGGGCTATCCGCTACGCCATGAGGAATTCGGCGGCGGCTTCATCTACGGCATGGGCGACGGCCTTCTGTCCGTTGGCTTCGTGGCGGGCCTGGATTACAAGGACCCGCTCTTCGATCCCCAGATGGCCTTCAATCGTTTCAAGCAGCATCCGCTGGTGTCGGGACTGATCTCCGGCGGACAGCTCGTTCGGTACGGCGCCAAAGCGCTGCCCGAAGGCGGGTGGAACACAATTCCCAGAACGCACATGGCCGGCGCCCTTATCGCAGGCGACGCAGGCGGGTTTCTGAACTCCCTGCGGCTCAAAGGTATCCACCTTGCGATGCGGACCGGGATGCTGGCGGCGGAGTCCGCGTTCGACGCCGTCCGCGCGGGTGACACATCGGCAGAACATCTTGCGAGTTACCAGGCGCGGATCGACCGAAGCCCCGTGAAAGCTGAGCTCTATCCGGTGCGCAACGTGCACCAGGTGTTCGGTCACGGACTATTGGCCGGGCTGGCGTATGCGGGGCTTGCGATTCTGACGAAGGGCTGGTGGCCTGGCGATGTCACAGGTCACGCCGGCCACCTGCAGATGCGCATGCTGCGCCAGTACTACGGCAGCAACACGCCGGCGTCGCCTGCTCCCAGCAATGTGACATCTGTCGATCGGCGTCAGACCTTCGACAAGGTGACGAACGTCCATCACGCCGGCACCGCGCACGATGAGAATCAGCCCGTACACCTGCTGGTGCACACCGAGGTGTGCGGCTCGATTTGTGGATCCGAGTACGGTCACCCGTGCACAAGATTCTGTCCGGCGAACGTCTATGAGATCGTGCAGGAGGCGGAAGGCCCACGCCTTCAAATCAACGCGTCAAACTGCGTCCACTGCAAGACGTGCGACATCATGGACCCGTATGCGGTGATCACATGGGTGCCGCCTGAGGGCGGCGGGGGCCCCCAATACAATGGGATGTAGCGCGACCGCCACGTCGCGGTCTTCGTAGTTGATGTCTGACGACTGGCGTCGTTCGTCGTCGAAGCGATTTCAGGTCGCAGCGATAGCTGCGCTCGGATATCCCCTCATCAGTCTTCTTGGCCATACGCTTCGATGGCGCGTCGAAGGTCTGCACCACTTTGAGAGCGCTGTTGCGAGCGGCCGCGCTCCGGTGATGACGTTCTGGCACGGCCGTATCCTGTCGGCAACCTTCTACTTCCGGGGCCGCGGCATCGTGGTGATGACGAGCGAGAACTTCGATGGCGAGTGGATCGCGAGGATCATCGAGCGGTTTGGATACGGCACCGCTCGAGGATCGACCTCGCGTGGCGGACGCCGTGCCCTGCTGCAACTCGTTCGCGACATCAAAGAAGGAAAGCCGGCCGGGTTCGCCGTGGACGGCCCGCGCGGCCCCGCGCGTGTCGCGCAGCCCGGGGCAGTGTGGCTGGCCGGGGCGGCCGACCGACCACTCCTGCCATTTCATCTCGAAGCGTCGCGCTACTGGGAGTTGCGAAGCTGGGATCGCACGCAGATCCCGAAACCGTTCAGCACGGTCGCGCTGGTGGTTGGTGAGCCTCTTGTCGTGCCGCCGGACTTGCCTGATCCCGAACGCGAAGCGGTCCGGCTCGATCTTGAATCACGCTTGCGCGCACTCGAAACCAGAGCGCTGGAGCTATCCGGACGCCGCTGATTCGAACGTTCTAGGGAATCTCCATCCCATTTGCGTCGTGGTAGTGGCCGTGTGCCGTTGACCAGACGCGGGTGGCTCCGCCGCTGCGCTCGCTGGTGAAGGATGCGATGCCCACAGCGAGGGCCGCCAGAAGGGCACCGCCCACCGCGATCATCATGATCGTGCTGCGCGCGCCGCCCGATCGATCCTTCGACTCGCAGCACTTCTTGTATTTCCGGCCACTGCCGCACGTACACAGGTCGTTTCGTCCTGTCTTAGACATGCTGTTTCCTCTTCAGGCCGGACTCTAGCCCAATCGCCGACCGGAAGTCCATCGACTACAATCACGGCCGATGTCCCTGGTTCTGATTACTTCCGACCGTTTCGCGGATCATGTGCTGCCGCCAGGCCATCCCGAGCGTGTCGAGCGGGCGGAGGCCATGCAGGTTGTGGCTGGCGAGTTCGCCCGCCGCGGTGGGCGCCGGATCGAGCCACGTGCCGCGACTGAGGCCGAACTTGTCGCTGTTCATCATTTGGACTACGTCGGGTTGATTCGCGAGACTGCCGGACGCGCCGTCGCACTCGACGCTGACACCTTCACCTCGCCGGATAGTTACGACGTGGCACTGCTGGCCGCAGGGGCGATAGCAACGGCAGTGGAACACGTGCTGGATGCTGGAAGCGAATCGCGCGCGCTCGCGCTCGTAAGGCCTCCCGGCCATCATGCCGAGCGCGGGCGGGCGATGGGCTTCTGCCTGTTCAACAACATTGCCGTTGGCGCGTCCATCGCTCGCGCGCGAGGGCTTTCCCGCGTGGCGGTCGTGGATTTCGACGTGCACCACGGCAATGGCACGCAGCACACCTTCTATGACGACCCCTCGGTGCTGGTGATTTCATCTCACCAGTACCCGTTCTATCCGGGCAGTGGCGCAGCCGATGAATCCGGTGCAGGCGCCGGCAAAGGCTTCAACGTCAACTTTCCGATCGAGGCCGGCGCCACCGATGCCGACTACGAGCGGGTCTACGAGGTCGCGACGAGCATCCTTCGACAGTTCAAACCGGAACTCCTGCTCGTCTCGATGGGATTCGATGCCCATCGAGATGATCCGTTGGGCGGGATGCGCTTGACGAGCAATCAGTTTGCCCGACTGACGGCCCTCATCATGGCCGTCGCCGACGAGTGTTGCCGCGGTCGTCTCGTAGCAACGGTTGAAGGCGGATATGACCTCGGGGCTCTTGCCGACTCGATAAGGGGTGTCATTTCGGTCCTCGAAGGTTCGACCTCGCTCGATCGCCTTCCAGTGCCAACTGGCGACACCAGACGGGGAGAGGCCGCCATCACGGCCGCACGCGCGCATCTCGGCCAAGCCTGGAAGTTATAATCAAGAACGAGTGCGGGGTGCGGCGGTGCGGTAGTGCGATGGTGCGCACTGGGCACCCTTGCACTGGCACCCTCGCACTATCGCACCCTCGCACCCCGCACCTCGACTGACACCCTATGGACTACCGCCCTCAGGATCTGGATCGGAAGTGGCAATCGCGCTGGACGTCGTCCCGCGCGTTCGAGGTCGAGGTCGATACCTCGCGTCCGAAGTTCTATTGCCTCGAGATGTTCGCGTACCCGTCCGGGCATGCGCACGTCGGCCACGTCCGGAACTACATCATTGGCGACGTGATGGCACGCACCAAGCGGATGCGCGGTTACAACGTGCTGCATCCGTTCGGCTGGGATGCGTTTGGCCTGCCTGCTGAGAACGCCGCCATCAAGGGCGGCATCCATCCCGAGGTTTCCACGCGCGGCAACATCGCGCACATGAAGGGTCAGCTCCAGCGGCTGGGTATCAGTTACGCGTGGGAACGCGAGCTGGCCACGTGCGACACGGAGTACTACAAGTGGAACCAGTGGCTCTTCATCAGGATGTTCGAGAAGGGGCTGGCTTACCGGAGGCGCTCGTCGGTCAACTGGTGCACCAGCTGTAACACGGTGCTGGCCAACGAGCAGGTCGTGGACGGAGGCTGCTGGCGGTGCGGCACCCCGGTCGAAACACGCGACCTCGAACAGTGGTTCTTCCGCATCACCGCCTACGCTGACGAGCTTCTCGATGCCACTGCCGGACTGACCGGGTGGCCCGAGAAGGTGTTGACGATGCAGCGGAACTGGATCGGACGCTCGGAGGGCGCGCGAGTCAAATTCCCCCTCGAGTCCCGGGCCCCGAGTCCCGAGCCCCAAGCCCCGAGCCCCGAGATCGAAGTCTTCACCACCCGCATCGATACGATCTACGGCGCGACGTTCGTACTGCTGGCGCCCGAGCATCCACTGGTGGCCGCGCTGGCGGATCGCTCGCCGGACCCGGCCTCGTTCCGGCAGACGGTTCAGGGGTTCAGGGCGCAGGACCGAGCGGCACGGATGAGCGGTGCCATCGAGAAGCAGGGCTTTGATACCGGCGCCCGTGCGGTCAATCCGTTCACCGGGGCGAGCGTTCCTGTGTGGGTCGCAAACTTCGTCCTCGGGGAGTACGGGACCGGCGCCGTCATGGCTGTTCCTGCGCATGACCAGCGCGACTTCGAGTTCGCGAGGAAGTTCGATCTGCCCATCAAGGTTGTCGTGACTCCGGACGGGCGTCCCGTTGATGCTAGCTCGATGGGTGAAGCTGCGGAGGCGTATGGGACGCTCGTCGATTCAGGCGAGTTCTCGGGTCTCCCGTCGGCTGACGCGCAGAAGCGCATGATTGCGTCGGCGAAGGCGCGAGGGATCGGCGAAGGCACGGTCCAGTTCCGTCTGAAAGACTGGGGGATTTCGCGGCAGCGCTACTGGGGCACACCGATCCCGATGATCCACTGCCCGGAGGATGGCATCGTGCCGGTGCCCGACGCCGAACTGCCTGTCGTCCTCCCGCATGTGGCGCAATTCAGCGGGCGTGGTGATTCGCCGTTGGCGCAGGTCGCGGAATTCGTGAACGTGCGCTGCCCCAGGTGCGGCGGTCCGGCTCGGCGTGAAACCGACACGATGGACACCTTCGTCGATTCGTCGTGGTACTTCTACCGGTTCGCGGATCCTCGTAACAATGCGCAGCCGTTCGACCCTGCGGCGGTGAAGTACTGGCTGCCGGTGGATTTCTACAGCGGCGGGGTCGAGCACGCGATCCTGCATCTGATTTACTCGAGATTCTTCGCGCGTGTGTTCCGGGATCTGGGCTACGTCGATCAAGGCGAACCGTTCAAGCAGCTTCTGACGCAGGGGATGGTGCTGAAGGACGGAGCCGTGATGTCGAAGTCCAAGGGCAACGTCGTGGACCCCGACACCATGCTGCAGAAATTCGGCGCTGATGCGCTCCGGCTGTACGTGATGTTCGTGGCGCCTCCGGAGAAGGAAGTCGAGTGGAGCGACGCGGGACTCGAGGGGAGCTACCGCTTTCTGGCACGCGTATGGCGTCTGGTGGAGCACTGGCGCAGCGCGGTCGCTCGCAGCACCGGCACGCGTGAAGCCGCCTGGGCGTCGCTCGACGCGGCCGAGCGAGCGATGCGTCGCAAGACCCACGACACCATCCGGCGGGTCACCGTGGACATCGAGGAACGGCAGCAGCTCAATACCGCCGTGTCCGCAATGATGGAACTGGTCAACGACCTGTACGCGTTCTCGGAGCGGGCCGTGACCGGCGCGCCCACTCACAAGTCGGGTGAGGAGGAGATGGCTCCCGCGGCGGGTGAGAGACCGGAAACCGTGGACGTGATGCGCGAGGCGCTCGAAGCGCTCGCTCGTTTGCTCTCACCGTTCGCTCCGCATTCGGCGGAAGAGATGTGGGAGCGGCTTGGCCACGCCGATTCGTTGAACGCTGCGTCGTGGCCGACCTATGACGCGGTCGTTGCGAGAGCCGAAGAAATCGTCGTGCCGGTGCAGATCAACGGCAAGGTCAGAAGCCGTTTGACCGTCTCGGTGGACATCTCCGAGCAGGAGATGGAGCAACTGGCCCTGGCCGATCCGGCCATCAGTTCGTACATCGCCGGAAAGACCGTCAGAAAAGTGGTCGTGGCGAAAGGGCGGCTCGTGTCGCTCGTGGTGCAGTAGAAGACGTGAAAGCTGTCGTCATCATCGTCCTGCTCGCGCTCTCGTCGTCCGGATGCGGGTACGCGCTCGCGGGACGTGGTTCGTTTCTTCCGGACTACATTCGCATTGTCGGGATTCCGCAACTCGTGAACAACAGCACCTTCTTCCAGGTCGAGCAGACGCTCACCGAGAAGATTCGCGCCGAGTTCATCGGCCGGGGACGCTACACAGTGTCGCCAGCGGCCGAAGGGGCGGATGCCGTCGTGACCGGGGCGGTCACGTCAATTTCCGTGCAGCCCGTCGGATTCACCGACCAACAGCTCGCTTCGCGATACCTCTTCGTGGTCACGATGAAGGTGGAGTTCACCGACGCTCGAACCAGTCAGGTGCTCTGGTCGAACAGCGCGCTGACGTTTCGCGAAGAGTACGAGCTCAGTACGCGCAGCAACACCGCGCTTGAAGGGGCGACATTCCTCACCCAGGAACGCAGCTCGTTCGATCGGATCGCGGACGACGTGGCGCGAACCGTCGTGACGGCAATCGTCGAAGCCTTCTAGCTTCCAGGTCCGCGCAGCCGGCGGACGCCTTCAGCCAAGTTACTTGACGATGGGTTCGAGCGCGTGGGCTTTCATCGCCGCCGCCGCTTCAGGCCCGGTCAGAAAGCGAAGCACCGCGTTCGCTGCCTCGGTGTCGCGTGCACCGGCGCCGCGGGCGCCCGTGAATACGATGTAGTTCTGCATCTCGGCGGGGAAGGGGCCAAGCAGTTGAACCCCGGGCACCAGAATTTCGCTGATGAGGGTCATGACCAGGTCTGCCTTACCTGCGGCAACCGCGCCAGGCCCTTCACCGGGCCCGGTGAGCATCGCTTTGGCCGCTACGGCCTCAGTCATGCCCAGTTGCGCCAGAGCTTTATCGACGGTTGCGCGGCTCTGACCCTCGGCGGTGTAGGCCACGACCTTCGCATCCATCAGGGTCTGTTTGAGACCAGCCGGCGTCGTGACGTCCGAGCGGGGAGCACCTTCTCGGGCACCAACTCCGACACCGACCCGCGCAAGGTCCGTGCGTGAATCAGCCACGACCTTGCCCTGTGTCACCAAGTCGTCCATGAGTGCCGGCGTCAGGATCGCGACGTCGAACGCCTCGCCTGCGTCGATCTGGCGTTTGAGGGCGGCAGCCGTGCTGAACGTCGGTGCAAGGCGAACCCCTGCCGCCTTCTCGATCGCAGGTTGGATAGCCTCGATGGCGGCTCGCACACCGTTGGAGCTGAACAGGCGAAGCGGCGCCGGGTCTGCAGGAGGTGCCTGCTCTGCGCAGGCTCCAGACAGCAGCATCAGGCACACCGCGGCAACGTGCACGACGCGGGCGGACACGGGTGTTCGAATCGTCATACGGCCCGAGAGCATACCAGACACGTCTTCAGTCGTCCCGGGTCCAGTTGGCCTGCGGCGTTTCCGGGGTTGCTCGTGGCCCGGTGCCAGCGTACGCTGTCGGGCACATGTCCACCTCCCCAGACTCCATCGAAGGTTCACGCCCCTGGACCAGACACGACCTGTTGCTCGTTGGCGGCGCGCTGCTTGCGGCGCTGGCGGCCGCGGTCGTCGCGTATGCCGCGCAGATGCCGAAGGTGCAGTCGTTGGTTGGCCTGCTCGTCATCCTCTCGCTGGCCTATGCGGCATCGACCGATCGGCAGGCCATCGATCGCCGGACGGTCGCGTGGGGCCTGGGCCTCCAGATGGTGTTCGCGCTTCTCGTACTGAAGACGACTCCGGGGCAGCAGCTTTTTGTTTTCCTGGGACAGGGCATCAATCGATTGCTGGACTTCGGCAACGTGGGCGCAGCGTTTGTCTTCGGTCCGCTCGGGGACAAAGAGGCGTGGCCGAGGATCATGACCGCGGTGCTCGGCGCCGAAGGGGCACGGTACTCGGTGCTGTTTGCCTTTCAGGTCTTGCCGACCATCATCTTCATCGCGGCGCTCTTCGCGATTCTGTATTACCTGGGAGTCATGCAGTTTGTCGTGCGGCTCTTTGCGGTCGGGATGCGCCGGTTCATGAAGGCGAGCGGCGCGGAGTCGTTGAACGTCGCGGCCAGCATCTTCATGGGACAGACCGAGGCGCCACTCACGATTCGGCCGTACCTGCCGGCGATGACGCGGTCGGAACTGATGACCGTGATGACCTCCGGCATGGCGCACATCTCGGGCGGGATCATGGCGGCCTACATCCTCTTCGGGATCGAGGCCCGTCACCTGCTGACGGCCGTAATCATGACGGCGCCAGGCACGCTCATGATGGCCAAGATCTTCGTTCCCGAAACAGGAAAGCCCCAGACGATGGGGACTGTGTCGCTGGAGGTCGAGCGAACCGACGTGAACGTGATCGACGCCGCGGGTCGGGGTACGTCCGAGGGGCTCGCGTTGGCGCTCAACGTCGGCGCCATGCTGATTTCATTTCTCGCGTTGATTGCGTTGGTCAACGCAGCGCTCGGCCTGGTTGGACTCAGCATGCAGCAGATTTTCGGTTGGGCGTTCGCCCCGCTCGCGTGGAGCATGGGTGTTCCGTGGCAGGACGCGAGCACGGTCGGAAACCTGCTCGGCACGCGGATGGTGCTGAATGAGTTTGTCGCCTACTCGCAGCTCGGTCCGCTGAAGGATGCGCTCGATCCGCGGTCGTTCACGATTGCGACCTACGCGCTCTGTGGCTTCGCCAACTTCAGCTCAATCGGAATTCAGATCGGCGGCATCGGCGCATTGGCCCCGAATAGGCGCCACGATCTTGCGCGTCTCGGAATCCGGGCGATGCTCGCGGGCACGCTCGCCAACTTCGTAACAGCGACCATTGCCGGCTTCCTTCTTTAGAGGGCCTCAGGCTCTGGGCTTTTGGCTTCAGGCTCCAGGCTACTTCGCGTATTCTCGAACGACGTGCCTCAGCTGACCCCCTCCGCACTCCGGACGCAGATCGCTGCCGGAGAGACCACGCCCCTCTATCTGCTGATTGGCCAGGATGATGTCGAGAAATCGGCCGTCGCCGGGGAGTTTGCGGACCTTGTCGAGGAGGGCCTCAGAGCCTTCAACGTAGACCGCCTCTACGGCGGTGAAATCAAGGTTGACGACCTGGTACAGGCCACGGCCATGCTGCCGATGATGGCGCCCCGTCGGGTAGTCGTCATTCTCGAGGCAGAGAAGCTCTTCATCCCGAAACGCGAATCCAAGGCGGCAGACGAAGAGCAGGAGCGGCTCGTGGCCTTCTTGAACGACCCGCCACCGCATGCGACGACGGTGTTCGTGTGCGGGACCGTGGACCGGCGCAGGACGAGCTTCAAGAAGCTGTTCCAGGTGGCGCAGGTCGTGGACTGCGGAACGATCGGCGACGCGTCAGACGCCGAGCGATGGGTTCGTGCGAGAGCGTCGGCGCTGAAGATTTCGCTGGAGCCGGCGGCCATCGGCGCGCTCGTTGAACGCGCCGGCTTGGATTTGGTACGCCTGCGCGCGGGGCTGGAGCGGCTGTCTCTGTATTGCATGGGACAGAAGACGATCGCCGCAGATGATGTCCGGCAGACGGTCCCCGCGGGTTCGGAGATGCCCGAAAACTTCGGGATGGCGAACGCCATCGACCGCAACGATGCCGCGAATGCGCTGCATCAGCTTCGGCTGTCGCTCGATGGAGGCACCAGACCCGAGATGGTGCTCGGTCAGCTGCGGTTTGCGGCGGAGCGGCTCCCTGGCTCGCGCGTACGAGGCGCGATCGACGCCGTGTTCAGAACCGACCTCGCCCTCAAATCATCTGGGGGCGAGCCTCGCATGCTGCTCGAACGGCTGGTCGTGGAGTTGTGCGGAGACCGAAGGCCTACGCGGCGGATTTGACGAGGCGCTTCGCGATCCGGGACTTGTAACGGCCGGCGGTGTTCGCGTGAATGATGCCCTTGGTGGCCATCTTATCGACCACCGACACCGTCTTCTGGAGAGCGGTCTTGGCTCCGTCGAGATCCTTGGCATCGAGCGATGCGCGGATGGCTTTGAGGGCGGTTCGGAGCCTGGATCGCAATTGCCGGTTGTGATCCCGGCGCTTGATGTTCTGTCTGTTCGCCTTGAGGGCGGACTTCGTGCGCTTTGCCATTAGGCGGGTATTGTACTTCAGCGACCGATGATCTCGTATGTACCGGCGGCCGGGCGCTGGTTCGAATAGCGGACCGTCTGAACGCCATCGACCGTCTCTAAAATCTTGTAAATCACGGCTTTGGGGCGAGAGGCGCTGGCGACCTCGGTCGCTGAGCCGATCTTCCGCACGTAGTCCCGCGTTTCACGGTAGGGCGGAATCCGCCGCCCGTAGCGATCCACCGCTTCCGGGCCTGCATTGTAGGCAGCAAGCGCGAGCTCCTCGTTCCCGTCGAAGCGGTCCAGCAACCGCCGCAGATACAGCGTCCCGCCACGGATGTTCTCACCAGGGTCGTAGGCGTTCTGCACCCCGAGATCCCTGGCGGTGCCCGGCATGAGCTGCATGAGGCCCATCGCCCCCTTCGGTGACCGGGCGCGCGGATTGAAGCCTGACTCGACCTGTATGACGGCGCGGACGAGATCTGGTCTCAGGCTCTGCCGCGCCGAGTGCTCCTGCACCAGCGGCTCGAATCGCTCGTGCACAACTGGTTCGGCTGCCGGACGCGTCGTGCGGACCTGTGGCGTGCTCGGGACGTCGTAGGACACCGCGCTCTCGTTTCCGCGCCGATCCGACAGCACGAGATTCCCGGCCGGGTCCCGCCATGCGTAGATCTGTGCATCCGCCTGCACAGGCCAGGTCGCGGTGAGGAGGGTCAGGGCGAGGATTCGTCTGAACATTCGTGGAAATGACTGACCTGTACGGGCTTCGAACCCAACTGGTCGAGCGGGGGGTACGATCCCTATCGGTTGGATCCCCGGGTGCCCTTAGCTCTGCTAGGATCTGCACGCGTGAAAATCTGGCAGACGTGGATGCAGCGACCCAGGACGGTATTCCTGCGGAAGGCGAGCTTCCAGATCCACCTGTGGCTGGGCCTGGCATTGGCCCTCTACGTCGCGGTTCTCAGCCTGACCGGAAGTGCAATCGTGTTCCGGCGAGAGCTGGATGTCGCGTTCGGGCCAGACCGTCCAGAGATCGACAAGACTCAGCAGGTCTTGCCGCCAGAACGGCTCAGCGAGTTTGCACAGCGCGGGTATCCCAACCACACGATTGAAGACGTCGGCGGCGTGCAGCGCCGCTGGCCTGTCGTGCAGATCACGATGCGCCAGGATGACGAGGTGATCGAGCGGGTCTTCAATGCCTACACTGGCGAAGATCTCGGCGATCCATTTCCGTGGAAGTCCGAAGCACTTTTGTGGCTGGTCACCCTGCACGATGACCTGCTGATGCCACTTGAGCAGCGGGGCCGGTTCTGGAACGGCGTCGGCAGCATTCTGACGACCATCCTGTGCCTGACGGGGGCAATCATCTGGTGGCCTGGCGTGCGGAACTGGCGTCGGGGCATGACGGTGAAATGGGACGCGCACTGGCCCCGCCTCAACTTCGATCTCCACAGCGCGGTCGGGTTCTGGTTCTTCCTGATGATCCTGCTGTGGGCGGTGACGGGGATCTACCTCTCGTTCCCCACTCCGTTCATGAACGCGGTGAACATCTTCTTTGGTCCCGATTCACCTGACATGCCCCTGTCGCGGCCGATTGACGTCGCGATCGAGTGGATGGTGCGTCTTCACTTCGGCCGCTGGCGGAGCCACACGCTGAAAGTGGTGTGGGTCATCATCGGGCTCATACCGATGGTGATGCTGGTGACTGGTGCCGTGATGTGGTGGAACCGCGTGGTGCTGCGATCGCGCCGGGCCAGTGCAGCTGCCACGGGACAGCCTGTATTGCGCTTTCAACAGGAGTCTCAGGGGGTAGAATGACGGCCATGCTGAGACGGGATTTCCTCAAGTCGTCGGCGGCAGCGGGTGCGGGAGCCCTCGCGTCCGGAACCGGGTCGTCAGTCGGATACGCCGGTCAGCAAGGTGCACCGGCCGTGTCCACACGCAAGCCGATCCGGATTGTGATGGGCGGGTACGGTCCCGCCACGACCGGATTCAGTCTGGCGATGAAGAAGGTGGGCGATCGTCTGACCGCGAAGTTCGGACGCGACGTGGACGTGAAGTACGTCTACAACATCCTCGATCTCGGCTATCGCGCGGACGACATTCTGTGGCTCGTCGAGAGCGGCGTGCTGACACTGGGTTATCAGTCCAGCAGCTATCTCACCGAGCGCGTGCCTGACCTCGGTATTGCGGATCTCCCGTTTCTGTTTCCGGACACCACGTCGGCGAGAACGGCGATGGACGGCGCGCTGGGCCACCTGCTCGTCAACCGGATTGAAGCGGGAATGGACTTCCGCATCCTGGGCTGGTTCGAGAATGGGTTCCGGCACGTATCGAATCGCCACCGGCCCGTACGGACACCAGCCGACCTGAAGGGCATGACGATTCGCGTTCTGCCGAGCAAGGTGCAGGAGCGTACGTTCGAGCTGATGGGCGCAGTGCCCAAGATCATGGACCTGACCGAGGCGATTGCGGCCGTCAAGGCCGGCACGCTCGATGCTCAGGAGAATCCGTTCTTCAATACCGTGACCTACGGTGTTCACACCTTCCACCGTTTCCACACGGCGACGGGTCACTTCTATCTCTCACGGCCGATCTTCTTCCACAGGCCCACATTCGATGCGTGGCCGAAAGAGCTTCAGACCGAAATGCGCGCGGCCATCAAGGACGCCGTCGCGTTTCAGCGTGAGCTGCACGTGAAGGAAGAGGATGACGCGCAGATCGAGATCCGGAAGGCTGGAGGAGAGATTCTCGAGCTGACGCCCGAGGAGCACAAGTCGTTCGTGACCGCCGTCTCGCCAATCTACGGTGAGGCCAGAAAGCAGTACAGCCGCGAGCTGCTCTCGCTCGTGAATTTCTAGAAGGCGGGTCCGCCCACGTCCCTCGCCGTGCTCGGGACGCCCTGAGCTTGTCGAAGGGCGGCGGAGCCCGCCTGCTTCGGACTACTTCACGCTCGCTGACAAATCGTACGAGCCGATCTTGTTCTCGTTCATATGTGGAACGAGCAGGATGTTCCCTGCTGGAATGAAGGCGATGTCGGCCGAACCCGGCATGAATTTCTGGATCTCCCGAGCCTCGCCCGTCGCAGACACCTGATAAATCTTGCCGGCGAGAAAATCGCTCACGATGAACCCGCCGCGTCCGTCCAGTTCCAGGCCGTCGATATTGGCGAACGGCTTTGGCGTGATCGGCGTCTTGGCCTTGGTCTGCAGGTCCAGCGCGAACAACCGTCCTGGAACGTCGGTCGAAAAGTCCGGCTTCGGCTTGCCCCAGCCTCCGACGATCAGCCGGTTCCCGTCCGCCAGCAGCCCGTTCGGCCACTCGAGCTGTTCGCCTTCGGCAAACACCGACGCTGTCCCGTTCTGAACGGCGTAAATGCGGTTGCCCATCATGTCGGTGACGTAGACGATCCCGTCAGAACCGACGGCCACGTCATTCAGGAACATGGCTCCGGCGATCTTGACCCGCGACTGCACGGCACCCGTTGCGATGTCGATGCCGATCACTTCGTCCAGGTCGGCTGTCCACAACGTTCCATTGTGCGCACGCAGGCCTTTCGGCGCGTTGAGCCCTGTCGTGAAGGTGGACGAGACGACCGTCCCATCACCGCTCAGCTTGACGATGCGTCCATTGCCGTCGCGGCCGTCAGGCGCGCCAGCCACTTGCGACGTGAAGATGAAACCGGACGCCGGATCGAAGAAGACACTTTCAGGTGCTTCGATTCCCTCGGTTGCCGTCCATCCAGCGGCGAGTGGGGCGGGCGCGGCTGCGGGAGCCGGTGCCGGGGCCTCTGCAGCCGGCGGTTCTGCGGGAGCCTGATTCCCGCCGCCGCACGAGGCAGACAGGAGAGCGGCACCAAGACTCACTGTGAAGGCATAACGAACTGACAACGTCGAAGCGGACATACGACTCCTTTTGAACGTGTTCTTCGAATCCCGAGCGCCGAGTCCCGAATCCCGGCTACGGAGGGGCGATGCGGCCTAGGCGGATAACAGCCGTCGGATGATATCGGGGGCCGCAGCCAGCATATCGCCGATTCGCGCGGGATCCTTGCCGCCCGCCTCGGCGAAATCCGGTCGTCCTCCGCCACCACCTCCGACGAGAGGAGCCAGTTGCTTGACGACCTGTCCTGCCGGCACTTTCTTGGTGAGATCCGCCGTCACGCCCACCACAATCGTGACCTTGCCGTCGATCGGTGACGCCAGGATGACGACACCGCTCTTCATCCGCGAACGATGCTGGTCCACCAAGGCTCGCAAGCCCTCCTTTTCGAGCCCGGCGACTTCGCGTGCGACAACCTTCACGCCCGATACATCCACTGCGTGATCGGCGGCGTCGCCGGAAGGTCCGCCTCCCAGGGCGGCCTGCATCCGGGCCTGTTGCAGCTCGCGCGCGAGACGCTTCGCCTCGTCCTGGAGCGAGTTGATGCGCCCCACGACGTCACCAGGCCTCGCGTTGAGCGACGAGCCGATGGTTGCCAGCATCTCGCGGTCGTTCTGCAGCGTGGCCAGTGACTCCAGTCCAGTAATCGCCTCTATCCGGCGCACGCCGGCAGCCACACCGCTTTCCGCCACAATCGCGCACAGCCCGATGCTCCCGGTGGCCTGCACGTGCGTGCCGCCACACAGCTCCACGCTGAAGCCCGGAATCGAGACGACCCGAACGGAGTCACCGTACTTCTCACCGAAGAGTGCCATCGCTCCAGCCGCGATCGCTTCCTCCGTATTCTTGACCTGTGTCTGAACGGTGGTATTGCGCAGTACCTGTTCGTTGACGATCCGCTCGACGGCTGCCAGCTCCGCCGAAGTGACCGCCGCCGGATGCGCAAAGTCGAAGCGCAGACGATCAGGGGCGACCAGCGACCCGGCCTGTTTCACGTGCGTGCCGAGCACCTGCCGCAGCGCCGCATGAAGAAGATGCGTGGCAGTGTGGTTACGTCGCGTCGCGTCACGTAAGGACGCGTCAACCTCCGCACGCACCGTGTCGCGGTAGGACAGCGATCCTTTCGTGACGCGCACGGCGTGAAACCGGGGAACACCTTGCGGCCCCTTGACGAGCTCGGTGACCTCCGCTTCGCCGCCAGAAGCGACCAGCCGGCCACTATCGGAAACCTGCCCGCCCGATTGCAGGTAGAACGGGGTTTCGGCGAGCGCGACGAATCCCTCGTCACCGGCGCTCAGCCGTTCCACGGATTGTCGATTGGTATCGAGGAGTTCCACGATTTCAGACTCGAGGGACGTCGTGTCGTAGCCCCGGAACGTGTCCGGTGCAGCCGCCAGACCCGGTCGCAATTGCCAGGCAGTCTCACCAGCCGCCTGTGTCCCGAATTTACTCTTGGCTCTGGCCTTGTCGCGCTGACCGGCCATCGCGCGCTCGAATCCTTCACGGTCGAGCGTCAGCTTGCGTTCCTCGACCATGTCTTCGATGAAGTCCCGGGGCATGCCGTGCGTGTCGTACAGACGGAACGCCGCCTCGCCGGAGACGACGCGGTCGCCCGCGGCTGCGCGATCCAGCAGATCCTCCAAGCGCGGCAGTCCATTCGCCAGCACGGCGTCGAAGCGTTCCTCTTCGCTCCGAATCGTCCGCGCCACAGACTGATGACTGGTCTTGAGGTCTGGATAGGCATCACCGAAGTCGCGCACGAGTGTATCCACGAGCGTGTAGATGAATGGCTCGGTCAGGCCGAGCCTCTTTCCGTGCCGCATGGCCCGCCGCATGATCTTTCGAAGGACGTATCCACGCCACTCGTTGGACGGCACCACGCCATCAGCAATCAGGAACGTCATCGCGCGCGTATGGTCGGCAACCACACGCATCGACACATCGCTCGGTGACATCGTGCCGCGGTGCGCGATGCCTGCCCGATCGCCAATCGCTGCCAGCAGGGGCGTGAAGAGGTCGGTGTCGTAGTTCGAGAGATGTCCCTGGAGGACGGCGGTAATCCGCTCCAGCCCCATGCCGGTATCGATCGACGGCGCTGGCAGTGGATTCAGGGTTCCATCAGCCTGACGGTCGAACTCCATGAACACGTTGTTCCAGATCTCGATATACCGATCGCAGGTGCACTCAAGCCCCCGGCACGCCCGTCCCGAGGCTTCTTCGCCGCACGGAATCTCCGTGCCGCGGAAGTAATAGATCTCCGAACAGCGACCGCACGGGCCGGTGTCGCCCATCTGCCAGAAGTTGTCCGCGGCCCCGAGCTCGCCAATTCGTTCGGCCGGCAGAAACGAGCGCCACAGCGCGTACGCCTCGTCGTCTCGAGCGACGCCTGACTCACCTTTGAAAATGGTGGCGTACAGGCGATCCGGCGGCAGTTGCCATTCGCCAGTCAGAAGGCCCCAGGCCATGGGGATCGCGTCTCGCTTGAAATAGTCACCGAACGAGAAGTTGCCGAGCATCTCGAAGAACGTGTGGTGCCGCAGCGAAGGGCCCACGTTGTCGAGGTCATTGTGCTTCCCACTCACCCGCATACACTTCTGCGTCGTCGTTGCCCGCGTGTACGCGCGCTTCTCACGGCCAAGGAACAGGTCTTTGAACTGATTCATCCCGGCATTGGTGAAGAGCAGGGTCGGGTCCTCGTGGGGAACCAGCGGCGAGCTCGCCACAATCCTGTGCTGATGCCGCTCGAAATACTGGAGGAAAGAGCTGCGGATTTCGCTAGCGGTCTTCGTCATAGCCGGCATGCTTGATTCGGTTCCTCATGGCCGCGTGAACGCGGGATGCGTCAAATCCTTGGGATAACAGGAAACGGTGGACTCTGCGGATCGTGGCTGGATCCTCGAGCGGCTGATCATGGCGGACGCGCCTGTTGAGCGCCTGCTGAATCAGTGCGTCCTCGTCGAGCTCTCCGAACACCTCCGCCACCGCGGCGCCAGCCACCTCGCGTGCAATGCCAAGGGCATTCAGCTGGCGCAGCGCTCGAAGCCTCCCGTGCCGCTTGAGGAGGGCTTCTGTCCTGGCGCACGCCAGGGCCGTCCGGGAGTCATTGATGGCGCCCTCCTGGCGGAGTCTGGCAACGGCCGTCTCGATCTCAGTCGAGTCAAACTCCCGGCGTACCAGGCGCGTTCGCACCTGCGTCTCCGACAGCTCCCGCCTCGCGAGCCACTGCAGGCCGGTGATATAGGCGTCCGCCACCCGCCCAGTTTACCGCGCCCGCTTCAACGAGCCGAGGCGTGTGCGCGGCGCGTGTCTAGAACCTGGTAATGAGCGGAACTCGCGACGGCGCCGGCACCGGCGTCGGCGTCCGACGGTCTCCGGGGCCCACCATCCCGTTTCGCGCCATGTCCTCTGCCGCGGAGTCCCCAGTTGAGGAGATGCCCTGCATCTTGAGCTTGAAGTCATCCGGACTCGTCGCCCAGCGCAGCGCCGTTTCCTTCTTGATGAGGTTCTGATCGTAGAGCTGAAATATCGACTGGTCGAATGTCTGCATCCCGTACTGCGAGGTGCCCTGCGAGATGGCCCCGTGAATGAGGTTCGTCTTGTCCGGATCGACGATGCACTCTTTGATGAAGGCGGTATTGACCATCACCTCCACGGCTGGCACGCGGCCTTTGTCGTCTGCTCTGGGGAGGAGACGCTGTGAGATGACCGCTTTCAGCACGCTTGCCAGCTGCAAACGAATCTGCTTCTGCTGGTGCGGCGGGAATACCGCGACGATACGGTTGATGGTCTCAGTCGCATCGAGAGTATGCAGCGTCGAGAAGACCATGTGGCCGGTTTCTGCTGCGTGGAGGGCGGTCTCGATGGTTTCCTGATCGCGCATTTCGCCGACGAGGATGACGTCCGGGTCCTGACGCAGGGCGCTGCGCAGCGCCTGCGAAAAGGAGTTCGTGTCCACGCCGATCTCGCGCTGGCAGAAGATCGACTTCTTGTCGCGGTGCAGGTACTCGATGGGGTCCTCGACCGTCATCACGTGACACGTGCGCGACTCGTTGATCTCGTCGAGCATCGCCGCAAGCGTCGTGCTCTTGCCGCAGCCCGTAGTTCCCGTCACGAGCACGAGTCCCCGTTCTTCCGCCGCGATCTTCTTGAGCACCGTCGGCAGCATCAGATTTTCACGCGTTTGCACCTGGACGGGAATGACGCGAAACACCATGCCGATCGTGCCGCGCTGCTGGAAGGCATTGCAGCGGAAGCGGCCCAACCCTGGAACGCTGTACGCAAGATCCACTTCGTGGGAGGTGTTGAACCGCTCCCGGTGCTGGCCCGGGAGCACCTTGGCCGCGAAGGCCATCATTTCCTCGTGGTCAACACGATGATCCGGCGTGGCAGGCTCGAGGCCACCCCGAATGCGCAACATTGGGTAGTTGCCGACTTTCAGGTGAAGGTCAGAGGCGCCGCGTTCGACGGCGATTCGCAGGAGATCGTTGATATCCACGGCTCATCGATATATCGGCCAATGGACCTCCGGATTGATGTGATCGGAGGAGAAAGGGTGAAGTACTGTGCCGCGGCGGGTCATCCGTCGCGGCACAGACGAAAAAATCTGGAAAAAATCTATGCGGGCGTCACGAACTGCAGCCAGCCGTGGGTGTCTGGCGCCTCGCCCTTGACGATCTTGAAGAACTTCTGCTGGATGGCCTCGGTGATCGGTCCACGCCGGCCCGGGCCCACGGCGATCCGGTCGACCGACCGGATCGGCGTCACTTCGACCGCCGTCCCGACGAAGAACACCTCGTCCGCTGAGTAGAGGGTCTCGCGTGGCAGCGTCTGTTCGCGCACCTCGTATCCCAGTTCGTGCGCGAGCGTCATCACGCAGTCTCGCGTGATGCCAGCCAACACCGAGTTGCCGATGGGCGGCGTACGGATGACCCCGTCGCGGACCACGAACACGTTCTGACCGCTGCCTTCGCTGAGGTTGCCGTAGGTGTCGAGCGCAATGGCCTCGGTATAACCGTCCAGGACGGCTTCCATCTTGATGAGCTGCGCGTTGGCATAGTTCGCCACGCTCTTGGCCATCGCCGGCGTCGTGTTCGGCGCGTTACGCGCCCATGTCGAGATCTTCACGTCGATGCCTTCCTCGATGGCTTCCTTCGTGAAGTACGCAGGCCATTCCCACAGCATGATGGCGACATCCACGGGACACGCCGCGGGATGGACGCCAAGCGTGTCGTATCCGCGGTAGATCAGCGGCCGGATATAGCAGGCTTTGAACTTGTTGACCTTGATCAGGTCGATGACGGCATCAGTCAGCGTCTGCTGGTCATAGGGCACATCCATGCGATAGATGCGCGCCGAGTCCATCAGCCGTCGCATGTGGGCGTCTAGCCGGAAGCAGGCAGGTCCTTTGACGGTGTCGTAGCAACGCGCGCCCTCGAACACTCCGCTCCCGTAGTGGACGATGTGGGACGCGACGTGGATCTTCGCGTCAGCCCAGTCCACCAGGGAACCGTTCATCCAGATTTTGCCTGTGCCCGGAAACGACATAGCCTCCCCCTTCTCTTGATCCTATACGACCGGTCTGCAGCGCGTCGAATATCGCGGGTGCGTGCGCGAAGAAACGCGCAGCGCCGATGCGGCGGATCCTATTGTGCTTCCCGGCAGAAAGGGCAGCGGTCTGCCCTCGCCTGCAAGGGCTTCCGGCAGTTCCAGCAGAAGCTCGGCTGGGGTGTTTCGCGCGCACGCAGGCGCTGCTGAATGTCGCTGACACTCTCATCGTCTCGGGATACGACGCGCGACGAGCCTGCACGCGAGGTGTCACTGGCGGGCGCGGATGCAGCGCTGCGCTGGGATCGCGCGCGTTTCGGCGGCGCCTCGCGCGCCGCGAGCACATCTTCCAGCAGGCCTGCTGCGCTTTGATACCGCGTCGTGATGTCGGCGTCGAGCGCCTTCAGCACGATGTCGCTGATTCCTGCTGGAATCCTGGCGTTCTTGAGCCGTGGGGAGACGACCAGCTCGCCCTTCATGAGACGGTCGAGGTCCGCAGGGGACGGCGTGTCGTAGGGCAACGCGCCGGTCAGCATCTGATACATGGTGACACCCACCGAGTACACATCGCTGGCAAACATCGCCTTGCCATGGAACTGTTCGGGCGCCATGTACGGCGGGCTGCCGATCACCGTGGTGCCGTGCGCGGCGATCTCGAGAAACCGCGAGGTGCCGAAGTCGCTGACCTTGAGCAGTCCTGTTTCCGACACCAGCATGTTGCCGGGACGGAGATCCCGATGCAGGATTCCCGCGCCGTGGGCGTGGTCCACGGCGTTGCAGATCTGGCACGTGAAGTCGAGCGCCCGTTTCAGGTCGAGCGCGCCCTCGCGCTGAATGATGTGTTCGAGCGTCTCACCGGCCACGTACTCCATGACGATGAAGAAGACGTCATCCTGCTTCTCGGCCGTCAGGACGGTCACGATGTTGGGATGACTCATCGACGCGAGGAGTCGAGGCTCCTTCAGCAGATCGCTGAAGTCGAGGTTCTGTTTGTGCGGAACTTTGAGGGCGACCTTCTTGTCGATCCACGTGTCCTCCGCCAGGTATACCGTCCCAAAACCGCCGCTCCCAAGCGAAGAGACGATCCGGTATTTCCCAATGGTCTGACCGCGGAAGAACACAGGGGGATTATATGGCGAGGTGCGAGGTGCGACGGTGCGATGGTGCGGGTGCGAGGTGCGATGTGCTGAAGCCTGTCAGATAATCGCTCCGTGCACGCGAGATTCTATGGACCCGATGCCGAGCGTATCGATGAGGTCGTCGAGCTGCCGTCCTATGAGGCGGAGCATCTCGTCCGCGTGCTCCGCTTGAAGCCTGGCGCGCACGTGCGCGTCTTCAACGGCCGGGGCGCAGAGTTCGCCGGCGCGGTCGAGACCGTGGGCAGGCACGGAGTGAGAGTCCGGCTGCACGGCTCTCTCGATGCGCAGGCCGAGATCTCTGTTGCCGTGACCCTGGCCCAGGCAGTGCTCAAGGGCGACAAGATGGACGACGTGATTCGTGATGCCGTGATGATGGGCGTCGCAGTGATCCAGCCGACGATCACGACGCGAACGGAAGCATCGGTTGCGTCGCTCCGGCGAGGCCATCGACAGGAGCGCTGGCAGCGTATTGCGGTATCCGCTGCCAAACAGTCCGGCAGGGCAGTCGTGCCGGACGTGCGTGAGCCGTGCGCGTTCAAGGAAGCCGTCGAGTCGCTCGATGCGGGGCGGCGTGGGCTTATGTTTGTTGAGCCGTCGGCTGGCGGCGGGGTCGTTTCACCGGGCGAGCTCGCCAAGCCTTCCAACGCGGCAACGATGCTCGTGGGACCAGAGGGTGGGTGGACGCCGGAGGAGATCTCCCAAGGATCAACGTGCTGCCAGCTCGTGACGCTCGGCGCCCGCACACTGCGGGCTGATTCAGTGGCGCTCGTCGCGTTCGCCGCACTGCTGACGCTGTGGAAAGAGCTGTGACGCTGTGGGCTCGGGGCTCGAGCCAAGAGCCCAAAGCCCAGGGCCTACTGTGCCGCCTTGATCAGCGCCAGTAATTCGTCGGCTTCTTTCGGCACGCCGGTTGTGAGGATCTCGGTGCCGGTCGGTGTCACCAGGATGGTGTCCTCCACGCGGATGTGCATCTGAGCCTCTGGCAGATCGAGGATCGGTTCGATCGCCATTACCATGCCCGCCTCGAACGGGAGTGACCAGTCCCCGACGTCGTGGACCGACAAGCCGACGTAGTGGCCGAGATACGCGAAGCGCGGGTCGAAGCCGCGTGACCTGAACACATCCTCCGCGACCTTGCGAGCGGCCTCACGTGTCACCCCTGGCCGGATCGAGGCGATCAGCGCCTTCTGCGCTTCGAGGACAGTCAGGTACCCGCGTCGCTGGGCGTCCGTAAAGCGTCCGGACACCGGCCACGTCCGCGTGATATCCACGGTGAGGTAGTCGAGTGAACCCGCATAGTCCATGACGACGAGCTCGCCAGGTTTCATCTGGCGGCCGTTGTCCTCGTAGTGCCACTGGTTGCCCATCGGCCCTGAGCCCACGATCGCGGGGTAGGCGACGGCCTGCATCCCATGTCTGAACAGCCAGTGAGTCGCCTCCGCCTCGAGCTCGTACTCGAAGCGTCCCGGTGAGGTGGCTTCGATGGCACGACGCATGGCCTCGGCGCTGATGCGTCCATTGGCGCGAAGGATGTCAATCTCTCCTGGGGTCTTGTGCAGTCGAAGCCGATCGAGGTGAGGCGTCACGTCCTGAACGTCGTGTTGAGGGAAGCGCTCTCTCAGCGACGCGACCCGAAGCGTGTTCTCGGTCGGAAACTGCAGGAGCGGGTTCATGCGACGCCTGCTCAGGTCGTGCGCCACATCGTCTCGACCACCGTTCACCGTGTCCGGCTCCGACAGCCGCGTCCACAAGGTGTGGGGACCGGAGGCATCTCTCCGGCGGGCGAGAAAGTCCTGCAGCGCGTCGAGCGGCTGGATTGACGCGAACCCTCGCGTGCGGGCCGCATTTGTCTCTTGCAGCCAGTTGCCGCCCTCATAGCGGACGTCCGCAGCGCTGAGCTTGGGCAGGAAGACGTGAGCTTCACCTGTCGCCACATCCATCACCAGCGTCGCGTTGAGCGACTCGTTGCCGGTGAGATAGAAGAAGTCGTGGTCCTGCCGGAAGCGAAGGCCGGGCACGGCGCTCGAGGCGCCGGACATCACGAGAGTACCGCGCTGCAGGACCTTGGCGAGCCGTTCCCGTCGCGCGGTGAACTCTTCTGGTGCGTAGCCCATGCGCTGGGCCGACGGAACAGCGCACCACACCGCGACGGCGAGAGCGATGCCGACTGCGAGATGGCCTCGACGGCCTACGACCGCTCGAGCGTGAGGCATAGCCATTCCCCTTCCTGCGCCCGATTGTGCACCAGGCATCCGGCAAACGCCGCGCGGACGGTGGCCTCCTCAGGTTCGAGGAGACCGCTCAGCACCAGGAACCCGCCAGGCTTCGCGAGACCGATGAGCTGATGCGCAGCAGCTTCAAGAAGGCCGCCCGTGAGGTTTGCCAGCACGATGTCGAAGGCCGCTGCACGAGTCCCCCGGGCGTCCTGCTCGCGAAGCGTGACTGCGGCGGCGGGATTGAGCTCCAGATTCTCGCGTGCTGCCTGAAGCGCGTCGGGGTCATCGTCTATGCCCACGACCTCTGTGGCGCCGAGCAGGCTGGCTGCGATGGCCAACACGCCTGAGCCCGTGCCCACATCGACCACCGCCCGCCTGTGAAGGGGAAGATTCTGGAGCGCAGCAAGACAGAGTCGCGTCGTGGCGTGGTGCGCGGTGCCGAACCCCATTGAAGGTCGAATCACGATCACGATCCGATCGGCATCGGCAGACCGATCGGCATCGGCAGAAGCTGGTACGTCCCAGGGGGGTGCCACGATGATGCGATCGATGTGCACCGCGCGAAGGCCGGCCTGCGAACGCGCGACCCAGTCTTCGTCGTCCACGTCGATCGATGCGATCGAAAGCTCCTGAAACTGGGCGGCAAGCTCAGTGGCGGCTTTGTCGCGCTCGGCGGGGGTGTCGAAGAAGACTTGCCAGGCATCGGGGGCCGATTCAGAGATCGCCGCGACGTTGTAGTCGATGAGGGCCGCCTGCAGAAGTTCGGGCGTCTCGCTGCCCGCTCGCGTGAGCTGGCTCAGCTCGAGCGCCGGCCAGTTGCGCACGTTATCCGAAGATGTCTTTCACGCGGTCGAAGAGACCTTTGTCGCCTTCGCCCTCAACCGGCGTCGGCTCGAACGTCTCTCTCGGCAGCGAGGCGGCGAGTTGCTCGAGCAGCTTCTTCTGCTCGCGCGTCAGTTTCTTCGGCGTCGTGACCTTGACGGTCAGCAGGAGATCGCCGCGACCGCGTCCGGTGACATCCGGCATGCCACGCCCACGCAGGCTGAGCGTCGTTCCGCTCTGTGTGCCTTCGGGGACGGTGAAGGTCTCTTCGCCCTCGAGTGTGGGAATCCTGATCTCGCCGCCAAGGGCCAGCGTCGGATAGTTCAGCGAGATCTCACAGTAGAGGTCGTTGCCTTCCCGGCGGAAGAACGTGTGGTCCTGCACGTGAATGACGACATACAGGTCGCCGGATGGGCCTCCGGACGGTCCGGCTTCACCTTCATTGGTCAGCCTGAGTCGCTGTCCCGTGGCGATGCCGGCGGGGATGCGGACCGTCAGCTTGCGTTCCTTCTGGACGCGGCCCATGCCGCGGCATGTCGCGCAGGGCTTCGTGATCACAGACCCGGCGCCACGGCACTGTCCACAGGTTCGGGCCACGGTGAAGAAGCCCTGCTGGTAGCGAAGCTGTCCGCGTCCCTGACACTGTGGGCAGGCCGAGGGCTTGCTGCCGGCGGCAGAGCCGCTGCCCTTGCACGTCTCGCACGGTTCCTGCCGCGGGATTTGAATAGCGGTCTCCGCGCCGTTCGCCGACTCCTCGAACGAAATCTCGAGGTCGTACCGCAGGTCGGCGCCTCGCTGCGGCCCGCTTCGCCGCCGGCCGCCAAGCGCATCACCCAGCCCGAAAATATCGCCGAGTCCGCCGAAGATGTCTTCGAACCCGGTGAAGGCGGATGGATCGAAGCCGGCGCCATTACCCAGGCCCGCGTGACCGAATCGGTCGTACATGCGCCGCTTGTCCTGGTCGGCGAGTACCGAGTAGGCCTCGGCGGCTTCCTTGAACTTGTCTTCGGCGTCTTTGCTACCGGGATTGCGATCCGGATGGTATTGGAGGGCGAGCTTCCGGTAGGAGCTCTTGATCTCCTGGTCCGTCGCGGTACGGCTGATCGCCAGCACCTCGTAGTAGTCGCGCTTGCTCACGCCTTGGCGACCTTGACGAGTGCGGCTCGGAGGAGCCGTTCGCCGAGCATGTAGCCACGGCGCAGCTCCTCCATGACCTCGCCTTCCCTGTGACTGGCGCTGGCCTCGTGGAGCACCGCCTGGTGCACTCGCGGATCGAAGTCGGTGCCAACGGCGGCGATCGTCTTCACGCCGCGCTTTTTGAGCAGCTCCAGCATTTGCTGGTAGATGAGCTCGATACCCTTCCTGTAGGCGTCGCCATCGACCCCCGTGCGCGCGCCAAGCGCCAGCTCGAAGTTGTCGATGATGGGGAGCAACTCCTGCAGGGCATCCGCAACCGCTGAATCGGCCTGGTCGCGGCGGTCGCGCTCGACACGCTTGCGGTAGTTGTCGAACTCAGCAGCCGTTCGCAGGAGTCGATCCTGCAGCGAATCCTTCTCCCGCCGCAGTTCGGCGAGTGCTTCGGGTTCACCAGCAGGATCTGCGGTCGCGGCGGAGTTCGTGCCGCCGGCGTGTGGAGTCGAATCAGGGTCGAGTACGTCTGTCATAGGTCAGTTCGCGTCACGCAGGACGCGGGACACCGCCTGTGTCGTACCGTCCACGAGCGCAATCGTACGGGAATAGTGCATCCGCGTCGGGCCAATCACGCCCACGGTGCGAGTGGTGTTGCCGTCAACCTCAGTCGAGGCAATCAGGCTGAATGGCCGGAGATCCGGGGCCGCGTGTTCCGCACCGATGACGATGGTCAGGCCGGGGCCCTCGATGTATTCGTTGAGCAGATGGAGAAGGCGTTCTTTTTCTTCCATCAGCTCCACGAGCGCGCGAAGTGTCGCGACCGAGATGGTCACCTGTGAGGGGCCATCGAGCAGCGAGGCCACGCCTTCGACGTGGAACGTCTGATGACTGGGGATCTCCTCGAGGGTGAACCGGGCGAGCCGCAACGCGCGTGTCAGCAGCTGATCGTAGAGCGTGCGCTCCTGATGCAGTCGCTCGATCACGGCCTCGCGCACGGCCAGGAGCGAGAGGCCCGCGAATTCCGTGTTCAGATAGTTCGCCGCGTGGACAAGATCGTCCGGCGTGAGAGCCTCACCGGCGTCAACCACCTTCTGCGTCACCTGGTTGCCGCGCGAGACGACGACCACGAGGATACGCGTGCCCCCGAGTGGGACGAACTCAAGGCGCTGCAGCACGGGGAGCGGACTGCCTGAGAGCGCAAACCCCACGTGCTTCGCGGCGCGAGAGACGAAATGCGAAACGCTCGCGAGAACATCGTCGAGGAGCGGTGAGCGTTCGGCCTGTTCGCGAAAGTGTGTTTCGACTTCCGTTGGAGTACGGACGCGGCGCCGGCTTTCCAGCAGCAGATCGACGAACACGCGATAGGCACGGTCGGTTGGCACGCGGCCCGCTGAGGTGTGCGGCTGATGGACGTGGCCGCTGTCCTCGAGCTGCGACAACATGCTGCGGACGGTGGCCGAGGAAAGGCCCAGGCCGCTCTGGCGGGCGAGCAACTGGGACGACACGGGTTCGCCCGTTTCAATGTACGAGCGAACAAGCGTCGCAAGTAGTCGTTTCGACCGTTCTGATATTTCGTGGGAACCCATTGCCTGTCAGATGCTTAGCGCTACCTGCCCATTATATCGGATGGCCCGTGGCCTCCGGCCACCCCGCAGGAGAGCTCAACGCTTTGCGAGCGCTCCCTCCCATCGCATGCTGACGGCGGCTGTGTTCGGCCCGGAGATCTTTCCGTGTTTGACCGCAATCAACTCGGCCAGGATGCTGACGGCAATCTCCTGAGGAGTGATGGCGCCGATATCGAGACCGATCGGAGCATGGATGCCGCTGAGCTTTGCGGCGGGCATGCCCTCCTCAATCAGGGCATCGAAGATCCGCTTCACTTTGGCCTTGCTGCCAATCAGTCCCAGGTACCGCAAGGGCGACTGCGCCAGCGCACGCATGGCGTCGAGGTCGTGCGTGTGTCCGCGCGTCACGACGACCACGTAGGACGTTGGGGGCAGTACGTGGCTCTCGATCCACGTCGGGATGTGGTCCACGATGACGTCGATGCCTTCACCGAACCGCTCGCTGTTGGCAAACTTCTCGCGGTCGTCGATGACGTGCACCTTGAACCCGGTCTCGTGCGCCATCTTGCCCACGAAGTAGCCGACGTGTCCGGCGCCGAAGACGAAGAGCTCCGGTGACGGCTCGACCGGTTCGATGAACACTTCCATCTGACCTCCGCAGACCAGTCCGGTCTCCTGCGCGAAGTCGTCGTTGAGCTCGAACTTGAGGGTGATCGGCTTCCGCGTCAGGATCGCCTCGCGCGCCTTGCCGAATGCGTCGTTCTCGTAACAGCCCCCTCCGATCGTGCCGACCGTACGGCCGTCAGCATAGACCAGCATCTTGGCGCCGACCCGCTGGGGTGTAGAGCCGGTCGATGAGACGATCGTCACAAGGGCAACTTCCTCGCCCCGGTTGAGCGCCTCGGACAGCGCCGAGAAGACCTCCTGGTTCATGGGTTAATTATAGAACCGTAGTCGTTCACCCTTCTGGGTTCTCGGTTCTTGGTTCGTGTTCAGGTTCGGTTCCGGGTTCCGGGTTCCGGGTTCCAGGTTCCGGGTTCTGGAGTTCGGGGGCAGGAGGAGCGCAGATCTCGCCTCACGGATGGGTCAGGTGGTTCGCAGTTCTTGCCGTCCTGGAGTTGGCCTTCCCGCCGGCTTCTGGCGTATTTGCCGGGCATGGGATGTGCGTTTGTGCGGGCATGGGCGTCCACCGATTCACCGAGCTCCGCGCGTGGCAAGCCTGCGATGTCTACAAGAAGGCTGTTTACCGTCTCTGCTCCACTGGGCGGCTGTCCACGGATTTGACCCGTCGTCTGCAGCTCGAAAGAGCTGCGGCTGGCGCTCCGGCGCACGTTGCTGAAGGCTTCGGACGTTTCAATCCCGCCGATTTCGCACGGTTCCTGACCCTGAACTTCGAACTTCGAACCGAACCTGAACACGAACCGAGAACTGAGAACTCAGAAGTGTGAACGACAGTCTCTTTCACCACCTGTGCAATTCGCAATACTCCGTCGGCTCAGTGCCGGCCACGAACGACTCGTTGTAGACCCGCGGGCACGTGGGGAGGGCCAGTTTGCCGGTATCCCGGTCGATCTCGGTGAACGTGATCCCTTCAGGCACCTCAAACGTGCCGCTGGTGCGCCCGGCGACTGCCGACTTCATGAACGTCGTCCAGATCGGCAACGCGGCCTGGGTGCCGCTCAAGCCGACGGGCTGATTGCTGTCGTAACCAACCCAGACAACCGTCAGCAGCTCAGGCGTGAATCCCACGAACCACGCATCCCGCAGTTCGTTGGTTGTCCCCGTCTTGCCCGCGGCATCAGCGGCGAAGCCCGACGCCCTGGCGCCGGCCGCGGTTCCCTCGTTGATGACGCTGCGCATCATGTTCGTGACGAGGAACGTCGTGTCCTCGCGCGCAGCGCGTTTCAGCTCAGGCGCCTTCGGACGCAGTTGCTGATCGGCGGTCTCGATGCGGTTGATCGATGTCAGCGGCCGCACCTGACCCTGGTTCACGAAGATGGTGTACGCCTGCGCCACTTCGAGTGGCGTCAGTTCGAAGACGCCGAGCGTGATGGCCGGGAACGCACGTGGGGGAGTGCCAACGCCGACGCGTCTCCACACCGCCGCCACCTGGTCGAAGCCGATCGTCTCGCCGACGTGGATCGTCGCGAGGTTCCGTGACATCGCAAGCGCGCGCCGGAAGGTGATCTCGCCGTCGTACGCGTCGTAGTTCTGCGGCTCCCAGACCTGATCGTCGAACGAAAACGTCGTGGGTTCGTCCAGCGTGAGCGACGCAGGTGTGAGATCGGTTCGGCCCTCATCGGCCGCGCGCTCGAACGCCGCCAGGTAGACGAAGGGCTTGAACACGGAGCCCGGCTGACGCCGAGCGTCGATCGCACGGTTGTACTGCGACTGGTTATACGAACGGCCTCCGACCATGGCGAGAATCTCGCCCGTCCGGGGATCGACCGAGATCAGCGCGACCTGCGCCTGTTCCTTACGCTTGCGGCGTGCAAGCAACTGATCGATGTTCGAGAGCCCGCCTCGCACGGCATCAAGTGCCGCGCGTTGCAGATTCAGGTCGAGCGTCGTGAACACATCGACGCGCCCAGGCTGAGCAGTCACGCCGGGAAACGCCTCAGCGACTCTGGCGCCAACCATGTCCACGAAGTACGGCGCTTCGTTGTCCACGGCGCGTGCCACGACGCGGAGCGGTTCTTTGATGGCCTTGTCGGCGGCCTCGGCGGAGATGAAGTTCTCATCCGCCATCGCGCGGAGGACGACGTTGCGGCGCTCGACCGCACGCTCGGGATTGGCGAAGGGGGAGCGGGGGCCTGGGCTCTGGATGACTCCCGCGATGAGTGCGGCTTCGCTCAGGCTCAGGTTGGCGACGTCTTTCCCGAAGAACAGCCGCGACGCTTCCGCGACGCCATGAATGGCAAACGATCCACGCTGCCCGAGATACACGTCGTTGAGATAGAGCTCGAGGATCTCGTCCTTGGATGCCCGCCGCTCGAGCACGAGCGACATGATCGTCTCGCGCATCTTCCGCGCATACGACCGGCGCCCTTCCGTCAGCTCGGCGTTGAACTCGTCTGACAGGAAGAACATGCGCGCGAGCTGCTGCGTGATCGTGCTGTAGCCCACGAGGTTCGGGTTGCTGCCGAACACATTCGTGAAGACAGCCGCCGCCATGCGGAAGGGGTTGATACCGGGATGCGAGTAGAACCCCTGGTCTTCGATCGCAAGCACGGCGTTCCGCGCATGAAGTGGAATCGTGGCGAGTGGCACGCTGCGCTGCTTCTCGCGATCGCCGCTCGTCATGAGGGCCGTCAGCAGCGGCGCATCCAGCTCGATTCCCGTCGCGGCGCCTTTGCCCTCAACTTCGATGCGGCGGATGCTCTGCGGTCGCGATGTAAACGAGACGCGCACAATGCGGCTCTCGAACGACGCGGGACGCGGCTTGATGACGACGGTCGCATCCTGGATCGAGAACTCCCCAGGCACCTCGGGCTCCGGCCGCTGGGCATAGCCCAGATCGTTGAGCCGGCTGATCAGTTCCTGCTGGCCAATCGGCAGACCCTGCCGCAGTGCGAGTGGCCGCGCGAAGACCCGAGGCAGTGTCCGTTCTCGCTCACCGTGCAAGCGCGCGTCAATGAGGCGCGAATAGCTGACATAGAAGCTGATCGTGATTCCGATTCCGAGGATCGCCACCAGCACGCCTGCGGCAAGTGCGTACCGCGTCCACTTCGACTTGGAGATGCGGAGGCGGAGCCGGACGCGTTTCAAATCGTCACCACCCAGTGGGAGCCCTGGTCGATCGGCAGTTCCTCACTGAGGCGGTCGATGAGCACGCTGCCGTACTTGTTGACGAAATAGACGAGGCCAATCTCGCGTTCTTGCGGGTGCCCACCCGGAAAGGCCTGCGTCTGCGCGTGGACGAACTGGCGACGCAACGTTTCGTCTTTTCGTTTGGCGGCCTGAATGATCTTGCCGTGGAGTTTCTTGAGGTCGTCCTGCATGCGGCCGAGCGTCGATCGGGCCGCGGCCTCGAGCGTTTGATCGAGCTGTGCGACTTCCTCCGCGACGCAGTCCATACACTCGGTGACCGCGCGGGCCGCCTCCTCAAGCGAGGTATCCACGGCGGGCGGAATCTGTGCCTTGAGGAGCTCGTTCAGCGCGGCTTCATCCTGCGCCCGGAGTGCTTCGAGCGGAAGCGCGTGCCGCTGGAGGAACCGCATGGCGTTCGAATCGACGATCGTTGCGGAGACCCGTTGTTGCACGAGCGGCATCGGCACACCAAAGGCCGCGTACACGTGGCGAAGCTGCGCCAGATACGCGGTCTCGCTTGGTCCGCCCACGTAGCAGGCCGTGGGAAACAACGTGTCCTGCACCAGCGGGCGAAGAAGCACGTTGGGGCTGAAGGCGCCGGTGTTCGTGCGTACCTCCTGCAGAACGGCGTCCCTGGTGGCGCGCACATCGCCAATGGCCACGCCACCGTTGTCGGCTCGAATACTGCTTCGGGCGCCGTCCACCTTGAATATCGCGGCCTGTCCCTCGTGCGGGGCAACCTGGGTGTGATAGCCCAGGTTGGTCAGGGCTTGTCCGGCTTCTTCAGCCAGGCGGGAGGTCTCGCCGATCTGTTCGATTTCCCGTGCAAAGACCGCGGATACCAGCGGCTTTGCGGCCTTATCCGACGAATCGAACACGATCAGGCCGCGTGAGCCAAGCAGGGATTCCAGCCACCGGCCAAACGCCTCGGACATGCTGCGTCCCGGGACATACGCCTTTCGAAGTTCTTCAAGAAGCGTCGGCGTGAACTCGGTAGGCGGCAGGGTTGCCGCGAGCCGGTCGAGCGCGGCAAGACAGGAGTCGTCCAACGCTATCTGGCCGACGGGGCGTTCACCGGCTCCCGGGGGATCGCCCAGCGCAATCCGAATCGGTGTGAGCGAGGCATCGAGGATGTTGCACGCCTTCACCTCGTTCCAGTCATGGTCTTCGGCGTCGATCCAGAAGATCGCGACCGCGGGCACCTGATGGTCGGCCGCCGTCCGCTCAGCCAGCTTGATGGCCGTCAACGCCTTGAGCAGCGTGTACATCGGTCCGCCGAAGAGTCCGGCCTGCTGTCCAGTGACGACCGCGACCGTACGCGGATCACGAAGCAACTGCGCCGCTGCGACAGCTTCGGGCGGCGCCGATCGATGACGCTGCTGTTCGGCGAGGATGTCGGCAATCGCGTCGTGCCGGCGTGGATGCCGCTGCGTACGTGCGATGGCATCTGTCCACGCCGCGGGATCCTGCGGATTACCGGCGAAGAACCCGGCCACCTTGGCGTAGTCGCAGGCATAATCCGCCGCGAGCTGCTTGATCCAGGGGAACCGTCTTATATCAATTGGAACGCGGGTGACCGTCTCGGCGAGACCTGTCTGGGGAGGCACCGAACGTACTGTCGCAGGCGTTGGGTACAGTGTCAAGGCAACGTGTTACGATCCGGTGCGACTACGCCCTCGCGTTCGATTCCTTCCAGGCGCTTGCGCCCTCCGTTGCGAAAGCCGTAGGCCATAGACGACACATGAACGCCATTCTGGCTCTTGAAGACGGCACCTGGTTCCGCGGAACCGCCGTCGGTGCGCAAGGTGAAGCGCAAGGCGAGGTCGTGTTCAACACGAGCATGACCGGATACCAGGAAGTCCTGACCGATCCCTCCTACGCCGGACAGATCGTCACCATGACCGCGCCGCAGATTGGCAACTACGGCGTGACGTCAGGCGACGCGGAATCGCAGACGCCGCACGTGGCCGGTTTCGTCATGCGCGAAGCATCCCCGCTTGCCAGCAACTGGCGTGCGGAGGGCACTCTCCACGATTACCTCGTTCGCCACAACATCGTTGCCATCGCTGACCTCGATACTCGGGCGCTGACGCGCGTGCTCCGCTCGGCTGGCGTGATGCGCGGCGTGATCGCCACCGGTCAGGCGGACCCGGATCGCCTGGTCGCAAAGGCGCGCGCCATTCCCCAGATGGAAGGCGCCGACCTGGTGGCTGGAGTGACCTGCCCAAGTGCCTTTGAGTGGCGCGATCGCGCCGCGGCGTCAGGCGAGGCCGACCATGCTGAGTTTGGTATCGCAGCCGGCCGCCGTGCGGCCAGCCGGCTGCGGGTGGCCGCCTATGACTTCGGCGTGAAGTGGAACATCCTCCGACGCCTCGACGCGTACGGCTGCGACGTGCACGTCTTCCCGGCGTCCGCGCCCGCGTCGGACCTTCTGGCCATCAAGCCGCACGGGATCTTTCTCAGCAATGGCCCCGGTGATCCCGCGGCATTGACCTACGCCATCAAGAACGTGAAAGAGCTCGTGGACGCGGATGTGCCGATGTTCGGCATCTGCCTCGGCCACCAGATTCTCGGACTGGCTGTGGGCGGCGAGACATTCAAACTGAAGTTCGGGCACCGTGGCTCGAACCACCCGGTGAAGGATCTGAGCTCAGGCAAGGTCGAGATCACCTCGCAGAACCACGGGTTCGCGGTCGATCCCGAATCGCTGCCCGCCGATGTCGGCGTGACGCACCTCAATCTCTACGACGGCACGGTGGAAGGCTTCCGGCACAACAGCAAGCCGATTTCGTCGGTCCAGTACCATCCGGAAGCGTCGCCGGGTCCGCACGACGCGGACTATCTCTTTCAGCAGTTCCTCGCATCCATGGAGAAGAGTTGACGCGGCATGCCTAAGCGCACCGATCTGAAGCGTGTGCTCGTCATCGGCTCCGGTCCAATTGTGATCGGGCAGGCGTGCGAGTTCGACTACTCGGGCACGCAGGCGTGCAAGGCGCTCAGGGCCGAAGGGCTGGAGGTCATCCTCATCAACAGCAACCCTGCGACCATAATGACCGACCCGGAGATGGCCGACCGCACGTACATCGAGCCGCTCACGGTGGACATGGCCGAGGCCATCATCGCGAAGGAACGTCCGGACGCGGTGCTACCCACGGTCGGCGGCCAGACGGCGCTCAACCTCGCCATCGCACTGGCAGAGAACGGCGTCCTCGAAAAGTACGGCGTCAAGCTGATCGGGGCCTCCGTCGAAGCGATCAAGGTCGCCGAGGATCGGTTGCTCTTCCGCAACGCGATGGGCGAAATCGGTGTCGAGGTGCCCGACAGCGGTGTCGCCAGGACGCTCGAAGAGGCGCTGGTGCTCGTCGAGGCAACCGGGTTCCCAGCGATCATTCGTCCGTCGTTCACGATGGGCGGCGTGGGCGGCGGCATCGCCTACAACATCGAGGAATTCCGCGAGCTCGCCGGCCGAGGGTTGTCGCTCAGCCCGGTGCACGAGATTCTGGTCGAAGAATCGGTCATCGGCTGGAAAGAGTTCGAGCTCGAGGTGATGCGCGACGTCGCGGACAACTTCGTCGTCATCTGCTCGATTGAAAACATCGACCCGATGGGCGTCCACACCGGCGACAGCATCACCGTGGCGCCGGCGCTGACGCTCTCCGACAAGGAATACCAGCGGATGCGCGACATGGCGCGCCGCATCATCAGGCGCATCGGCGTTGAAACGGGCGGGTCGAACATCCAGTTCGCCGTGAACCCGGCCGACGGACGCATCGTCGCCATCGAGATGAACCCGCGAGTGTCGCGGTCTTCGGCACTTGCGTCGAAGGCCACGGGCTTTCCGATCGCCAAGATCGCCGCGAAGCTGGCCCTCGGCTATCACCTCGACGAAATTCCCAACGACATCACGCGCCTGACTCCGGCGTCGTTCGAACCCACCATCGACTACATCGTCGTCAAATTCCCGCGGTGGAACTTCGAGAAGTTCCCCCAGGCAGACCGGACGTTGACGACGCAGATGAAGTCCGTGGGCGAGGCGATGGCGATCGGACGGACGTTCAAGGAAGCGTTCCTGAAAGCCGTGCGGTCGCTGGAGCTGGGAAAGCAGGGAAGTCTCTTCCCGTCTGGTCCGAGCGATACCGGCGACGAGGAAGAAGACGAAAGCGCGCTGCGGAAGCGTCTCGTCGTGCCGAACGATCGCCGAATGTGGGCATTGTTCCGTGCGCTCCGCCGCGGATGGACCGTCGAAACGCTTCACGACCTCACGAAGATCGATCCCTGGTTTCTGCAGCAGTTCGTGGAGATCGAAGCGCTGCGCCGGATGGCCACGCTGGGCGAATTCCGTGACATGTCCACAGACCTTCTGCGCACGTTGAAGCGGGCGGGCTTTGGCGACGCGGATATCGCCGCGGTGCATGGCGTGGGCGAGGACCTCGTGAGGCAGCGTCGCATCGACGAGGGTCTGATACCGGCGTACAAGCGCATCGATACGTGCGCGGCGGAGTTCGAGTCGTTTACGCCGTATATGTACGGCACCTACGAGCAGGCCTGCGAGTCCGATCCGACATCTCGCCGCAAGGTCATCATCCTTGGCAGCGGTCCCAATCGGATTGGGCAGGGCATCGAGTTCGACTACTGCTGCTGTCACGCCGTGTTCGGCTTCCGTGAGGAAGGCTTCGAAACGGTGATGGTCAACTGCAACCCCGAGACCGTATCAACCGACTACGACACCGCCGATCGTCTCTATTTCGAACCACTGACGCTCGAAGACGTCATGGCGATCATCGAGCGCGAACGGGCGTCTGGTGGCAGCGTCGCGTGCGTTGTGCAGTTCGGTGGACAGACGCCCTTGAAGCTCGCGTTGGGATTGCAGGAAGCGGGTGTCGAGATTCTCGGCACCTCACCCGATTCAATCGACCTGGCTGAAGACCGGCGCCGGTTTTCACAACTGCTCTGGGATCTCGGTGTGCCGCAGCCCGCGAGCGGGACCGCCGTCTCCGCGAAGGAAGCACTCGAGGTTGCGGAGCGCGTCGGATACCCGGTCGTTGTCCGGCCCTCGTATGTGCTCGGTGGCCGAGGCATGGCTATCGTGTTCGATGGCGGTGCACTCGAGCGATACATGACCGGCGCCGTGGACGTGTCGCATGACCGGCCGGTGCTGATCGATCGATTCCTCGAGGACGCGTTCGAGTTCGATGTGGACGCCGTGGCCGACAGCACGGGAGCCGTCGTCATCGGCGGCATCATGGAGCACATCGAAGAAGCCGGTATTCACTCTGGCGACAGCTCGTGCGTCGTGCCGCCGTTCATGGTGGCTGAGCGGCACCTCGCCACGATCCGTGAGTACACGCGGCGCATTGCCCGCGCGCTGAAGGTGGTCGGACTGATGAACATCCAGTACGCCATCAAAGACGACATCGTCTACGTGCTCGAGGTGAACCCGCGGTCGTCGCGCACGGTGCCGTACATTTCGAAGGCCACCGGTGTGCCTCTCGCAAAGGTCGCAGCTCGTGTGTCATCAGGCAAGACGCTCGCGGACCTCGGCCTGTTGAGTGATCTCGAGGCGCAGGGTGTCTTCGTGAAGAGCCCGGTGTTCCCGTTTGTCAGGTTTCCGGGAGTGGACACGATCCTCGGCCCCGAGATGAAGTCCACGGGCGAGGTCATGGGTGGCGCCGACAGCTTCGGCGCCGCTTTCAGCAAGGCGATGATGGGCGCCGGGCAGAGGCTTCCAGAGCAGGGCTGCGTGTTCATCAGCGTCAACAACAGCGACAAGCCGACCGTGCTGCCGATTGCGCGGGACCTGGCCGCGCTCGGGTTTGCGCTGACCGCGTCACGCGGCACGGCGGCCTTCCTCCGCGCCCACGGCATCGACGCCGAAGTGATTTACAAGGTGAACGAGGGCCGGCCGAATATTGCGGATCAGATCGTCAACCGCAAGATCGATCTGGTCATCAACACACCGCTCGGCCGCGACTCGTTCTTCGACGATCGTGCTGTGCGCCGGGCCGCGACCATGGCCCAGGTGCCGTGTATCACGACACTGACCGGTGCGTCGGCAGCGGTGAGTGCGATCAAGTCGCTGCGCCAGAAGGCCCTGACGGTCCGCTCGCTCCAGGATTACTACGCGGGCGTCGAAACAGAGGCATAGGGCTGCAAAATTTCCCATCTCGTCGGTCTGACTCCGTTTCAATTTCTGCCTCTCCATTTCCCCGCGCATAGCGCGAGCGCTGTTTCTTTCGCGCGCTGGCTTTTGCACGTGCGCGTGGGATGGCGTCCGTCGGACTTCTCCCGGGTGTTGTGTTTCTCGTCGGCGCGGTCTGCGGACTGCATCTGCCGGCAGTCGCTGCGCTGACGTGGCTCTGCGGAGCCTTCGTTGTCAGCGGATGGATTGCGTGGTGGGCGGAGAAAGACCGAATCGTCACGCTGGCCATGGCCGGCGGGTTCTTCTGCGCGGGGATCTGTCTCGCAGCAGACGCGCGTCACCAGGCACTCCACACCCCTCTCCGTGCACTGCTCGACCGCGAGATTGGTGGCTTCTCGATCGAGAGTCTCGGCCCAGCAGCCAGACACGAGCCCATGCTGGTGCGAGCGCGCCTCATCGAGGACGCGTCGCTGGCGGGGAGCCTGGCCACGCTTTCGGCTCACGTGCTTGCCGTGCAGGTTCGCGGCACGTGGTTGGACACACACGACGCGGTCGGTCTGAGCATTGGTGGAGGCCACGCCTCTGATCACCTGGACGAGTGGCTGGCTGGGCGAATCATCGAGGCGCCGGTCACCTTTCGTCGTCCGTCGCGATACCTCAACGACGGCGTTCCCGACTTCGAACGCGACCTGGCCATGGGCGGGACGACGCTCTTTGCGTCTGCGAAGAGTGCGCTGCTCGTTCGCGTTGTGGAGCAGGGGAGTCGCCTCGAGGAAGCCGCTGCTCGCGTGCGCCAGCACGTACGCCGGGCCGTGAACCGATGGGTCGGCCGTCACGAGAACGTCGCCGCCGCGATCGTGACCGCCGTGCTCATTGGCGATCGGTCGGGGCTTCCGGACGACATTCGTCTGCGACTTCAGGCCGCCGGCACGTATCACGTCATCGCGATCTCTGGCGGCAACATCGCGATCCTTGCCGCGCTGATTCTCGGCACGCTCTATGTGTTCGGACTCAGTGGGCGATTCGCCGCCTTCGTGACGATGGCGTTGCTCGTGGCATATGCAGAGGTCGTGACCTCCGGCCCCTCTGTGTGGCGCGCGACCCTCATGGCCGTGGCGTATCTCGGCGCGCGCGTGATGGACCATCGAAGTCCGCCGTGGCACGCACTGGCCATCGCCAGTCTTCTCATCGTGGCCATCAGTCCGCTCTCGGTGCGCGACGTCGGCTTCGTGCTGACCTTTGGCGCCACTGCGGCACTTCTCGAGGGAGCACGGCGACTTGGAGGCTGGACGATTCGACACCGCGGCCTCGGATGGCTTGTGGCGTCGCTTGCCGCATCTGTCGCAGCAGAGGTCGCGCTCTTTCCAGTCAGCGCGTGGATGTTCTCCCGCGTGACGAGCGCAGGGCTGGTCCTGAATCTTGTGGCTGTTCCGTTGATGGGACTCGTGCAGGTCGCCGGACTCGTCGTGGTGTGCCTTGACTCTGTTGACATGGTCGCGGCTCCAGCCGGATGGGTCGCGTATTCGGCTGCGCAGGGTCTCATCGATACAGCGCGGCTGGTCGAGCTCTGGCCATGGTTGTCGGCACGCGTGCCACCGCCGTCTCTCTGGTTGATGGCCATCTACTACGCAGGCGCCAGCGTGGCGTTGATGACCCGGGGCGTCACTCGCGGTTGTGGACTCCTCGCCGTCGTCGTCTCAGTTGTGGCGATCACCGCGGGCCGGCCGGTCGCCCTTTCGTCTGAGCAAGGTGAGGCGTCGCTTCTGCGCCTGACAGCGTTCGACGTCGGCCAGGGTGACGCCACGCTCCTGCAGTTTCCCGATCGCTCGACCATGCTCGTCGATACCGGGGGTGCGCCATTTGGCGGTGGAGGCTTTGACATCGGGAGCCGGGTGCTCTCACCAGCGCTCTGGGACCAGGGGCACCGGAGGCTGGATCGTCTCGTCCTCACGCATGGCGATCCCGATCACATCGGCGGCGCGCGGAGCGTCATCGAGGATTTCTCGCCAGACGTGCTGTGGCAGGGCATCCCTGTTGCCGGTCATGCGCCGCTCGAAAGTGTGCTGGCGCGGGCACGCGGCCTCGGCGTGCCCGTGATTCAGCGGTGGAGTGGCGGCCAGGTGCGCATCGGGAACGCGTTCGTGCGGGTGCTGCATCCGCCCCCTCCTGATTGGGAACGGCGTCGCGTCCGCAATGACGACTCGCTCGTGCTGGAGGTGACCCTCGGCGACGTCGCGATCCTGCTGCTCGGAGACGTCGGCGCCGTCGTCGAGCGCTCGCTGGTCAGTCAGCTCACGCCCGCACGGCACCGCATCCTCAAGGTCGGTCACCACGGAAGCCGCACGTCCACTTCACGCGAACTGCTCGACGGCTGGCGTCCCGATATCGCTCTCATCAGCTGCGGCCGCGGCAACTCGTTCGGCCATCCCGCGCCCGAAGTACTCGAACGACTCGCGTCGATCGGCGCCACCGTCTATCGCACCGATCTGCACGGACAGATCAGCCTCGAGACCGATGGCGCAAGGGTGCAGGTGGAGACGTACGTAGGGGAAGGGCGGTAACGACGTAAGGGCAGGAACATACGAAACCACGAAGAAACGACGATCCACGAAGGTATTTGATTTGGATTGCCTTCGTGTTCTTCGCGTCTTCGTGGTTGTTGTTGAGGAGAACGATGAGCCACGAAGAGTACGAAGGCAGCGACGTCAGATCCGGTGGCTACCGGATGCGGCTACCGTCACCCTTGAGCGAGGATGCCGAGCGTGCGATGTCGGAGACGATTGCCTGTGCCATCCGGGTGCATCGCGAGCTTGGGCCAGGGTTTCTGGAGTTGATCTACAGGAAGGCCATGTATCTGGAGCTTGAGGCCGCGGGGATGTCGTACGAGTCCGAGCGGGTCGTGCAGGTCAGTTACCGCGGCGCCCTGCTCGGCGGACAACGGGTGAATTTGATCGTCGAGAGCGCGATTGTTGTCGAGTTGAAAGCAGTTGCGCGCTTCGACGAGGTTCACCTCGCGCAGGTGATGTCGTATCTGCGAACCACCGGCCTGCGGGGAGGATTGCTGATCAATTTCAACGTGCCCGTCCTCCGTCGAGGACTCAAAAGGATCGTGCGGTGAAAACAGCGAGGAACACGTGGTGCTGGGTTAACCACGAAGGGACGAAGATCCACGAAGCTCTTTAACTTTTGGTTTCCTTCGTACTCTTCGTGTTCTTCGTGGTTAGAGACTGGCGTGGCCATCCCGGGGTGATAGAATTCCGCTCCCCGCTGCGGGGAACTTGAAGGAGAACCACGATGTCACTGCCACTGAGCCGTCGATCGATGATGACCTGGGGTCTCGCATCCGCCGGGGTCCCTGTCCTGTCCAGGTTGTTCGGCGCGTCGGCGCTCGCGCAGGATTTCGGTCCCAGCTCGGGGCTTCTCGGCGTCGTCGGTGGCCGCGACGAGAAAGCGCTCTTTCCCGGCCCGAACATGCCCGGCGGCGCACAGACAGAGATCCGGATGGTGCAGTCGATCTACACCTCCGATCCCGACGAGCTCGAAGTGGCGTTTCGGATGAAGCCCTACGACAACGACTCCTGGATCACCGAGTGGTCGAAGGTGGCGAAGCACAACGAAGAGGTTGCGGATCGTTTCGCGCAGGCCGGCCTCAAGGTGTCGGCCGCGGAGTACTACCGCCGTGCCCAGGATTTCTACTCCAACGCGACGTTGTACGCAGCTGAGAGCGAGCCTCGACAGCTGCCGCTCTACCGCAAGATGGTCGAGATGTTCGACAAGACATGGGAGCTGCAGCGGCCGAACTTCGAACGCGTGCAGGTGACTTTCGAAGGCAAGACCCTGCGCGGATTCTTCCGCAAGCCCGGCGGCGCAGCGGGCACGCGCTTCCCCGTGGTGATCGGCTTTCAAGGCGCCGATTCGATGGCGCACAACACGATTCTCGGCGGCGCCGGCGGGTTCGTTGCGCGTGGCATGGCGTACCTCGTACTCGATCTGCCAGGCCAGGGTTGGGCGATGCGGGTTGATGGGCTGGCGCTACCCCCTGACACCGAGCGCGTCGTAAAAGTGCTCATCGACTACCTGGAGACCCGACCCGACGTCGATGCCAACCGCATCGGCATCCAGGGCATCAGCATGGGCGGCTGGAGCGCTCCGCGCGCAGCCAGCGGTGAACCGCGCATCAAGGCCGTCGTCGTGGCGAGCGGTTCACTTAACATCGGTCAGGATCTTTTCCACTACTACCCGCCGATCCAGGAGCGTGTGCGGTGGATCATCGGCGCGAAAGACCTTCAGGACGCGGCGCGCAAGCTTCGCGACTACACCACCGAAGGCGCCGCACAGAAGATCCGATGCCCGATGGTCGTCGGCTACGGATCCGACGATCGCATCATGGACCCGCAAGGTGCGAACCGTTTGTACCAGGCTGCTGTGAACTCGAAGCGCCAGATGATGGCCGGTCTCGGCCACCCGCATCACGCGGCCAAGGCCGGTGGTCCGAGGCCCGAACGCCCGGACACGCTGCAGGACTGGATGATGCGAGAGCTTCGCGCCGACGCGCAGTCGTAGGAGGTGCCGCAACGATCGTCGTGCGCGGGAACCACGAAGAAACGAAGATCCACGAAGTTGACCTAGGGTTTTTATGCCTTCGTACTCTTCGTGTCCTTCGTGGTTAGTTCGTGTCCTTGTGGTTAGAAGGTGTCGTGTCCTTGGTTTCTCTTCACGCGCTGCCACTCGGCCTCCATCTCATCGAGCGTGGCCTGTTGGAGCGATGCGCCCCGTGAGATGAACGCGTGCTCAACCGCATCGAATCGACGGGTGAACTTCTCGTTGGCCCGGCGCAGCGCGGATTCGGGTTCGATGCCGAGCTTCCGTGAGAGATTGGCGAGCGCGAAGAGCAGGTCGCCCATTTCCTCCTCGGCGCGGGACAGGTGTCCTGTCTCCCCGGCCTCGACCTCGCGGCGCAGTTCCGCGACCTCCTCCTCGATCTTGTCGAGCACGTCACCGGCCTGGGCCCAGTCGAACCCGACGGCGGCCGCGCGTGCGCCGATCTCGTACGCACGGAGCAGTGAGGGCAGTGTGATCGGGACACCGCTCAGCGTCGTCTTTGGCTTGGCCGCTGGACGACCGGCGGCCTGCCGCTCGCGGGCTTTGATGGCCTCCCAGCGCTCGAGCACCTCACCGGTGGTGAGGGAGGGGTCGTCCTTCGCGCGTGCGAAGACGTGGGGATGCCGGCGGACGAGCTTGTCGCACACAGCCTGGAGTGCATCGGCTATGGAGAACTGCCCGGCCTCCTCGCTGAGCTGCGCGATGAAGACCGCCTCAAAGAGGAAGTCACCCAATTCTTCGCGGAGGCTGTCTGCATTACCTCCGTCGATCGCTTCGAGCACCTCGTAGGTTTCCTCGAGCACGAACGGGCGGAGAGAGCCGAGCGTCTGCTCCCGGTCCCACGGGCAACCGCCTGGCGCGCGCAGCGTACGCATGATCTCGACGAGGCGCGTGAACTGCGCGGCAGCAGTCGAATTCCGTTCGTCGTTCTTCGTGCCATCGGTGATGGTCGTGTCGGTCATGATGTCTCTGGCGCGTATGCTACCATCCGAGAATCCTCTAGCAGCTACCGGCTACGAGCTACTAGCTACTACCTTGAACTCATGACTCAACGCGACGACGCGCTCCCGCAAGACGCTGACCCTTCCGCGATCAACTTCGTGGGCTTCGTGCTGTCACTGGCACACACGGTCGCCGTGCACTTCGGTGACGTCGTCGATCCGGTGAGCAACACGCAGTACCCGCCGAATCTGCCTGCGGCGTACCAGATGATCCGGATCCTCGAGTTGCTCGAGGAGAAGACGCGCGGCAACCTGACGGCGGAGGAACGGCAACTGCTCGAGCAGCTGCTCTACGAGTTGCGCCTGCGCTTCGTGGAGTTGCAGGGCGGCGAGGGAGCATCGGCGCCCGAACCGAAGTCGCGCATCATCATCCCTTGACCCCTGAGCCCGGTCGAGGGGTCCCGGCCCGCATCACGTTTCTTGGCACCGGCACCTCGTCTGGCGTGCCGATGATCGGATGCACCTGCGCGGTGTGCACGTCTGACGACCCACGGGATCGGCGACTGAGACCCTCGATCTATGTGGACGTGCCGGGGCATGCCGGAATCCTCGTGGACAGCGGACCCGACCTTCGTCAGCAGGTCCTGACACATGGCGTGCCGCGCGTGGATGCGATCCTCTACACGCACAGCCACGCCGACCACATTCTTGGTCTCGACGACATTCGCCGGTTCAACTGGATGCAGGGCGGACCAATCCCGTGCTACGCGGCCGCGAACGCCTGGGAGAGCATCAAGCGGACGTTCTACTACGTGTTCGACGGGGTGCGGCGGGAAGGCGGCGGCATTCCCCTGCTCGAGGCGCACGTGATCGAAGGCGACTTCGCGATCGCCGGCGTGCGGATTCAGCCAGTGCCGCTGCTGCACGGGTCGTTGCCGATTCTGGGCTTCAGGTTCGGAAACGTCGCCTATCTGACCGACTGCAGCGCGATTCCGGATGAGTCCTGGGCGATCGTCGCTGGCGTGGACACGCTGGTGATCGACGCGTTGCGCGACAAGAAGCATTCAACCCACTTCACGGTCGCGGAAGCGCTCGAAGCGATTGCACGCATCGCGCCGCGTCGCGCCTACTTGACCCACATGGGCCACGAACTCGGCCATGTCGCGACGAACGCGCGGCTGCCCGCAGGCGTTGAACTGGCTTATGATGGCCTCGTGCTCGACGCCCGAGTCGAGGCGTCGTAGCGTCATGGATGTCCTGTATTTTCCCGACGATCCGCGTCCACCGTGGCTGACGCGCCCTGTGCTGGCGCTCGGCAACTTCGACGGCCTTCATCGCGGACACCTCAAGATCCTCGATCGCGTCAAACGCGGCGCCGTCGAGCGGGGCGGCGTGGCCATGGCCATGACCTTCGACCCGCACCCTCCACGCGTCGTCCGCCCCGACAAGGCGCCGCCGTTGCTGATGACCACCGCGCAGCGGATCGAGGCGCTGAACCAGGCGGGCATGCGTTCGGTGGCGGTCGTGAGATTCACGCAGGAGATGTCGCAGTGGGACCCGGACACGTTCGTGCGATCGGTGCTGGTGGACTGGCTGCGCGTGGCTGAGGTCTGGGTGGGCGCGAACTTTCTCTTCGGCCACGACCGCGTCGGCAACTTTTCGGTGCTGCGAACGCTCGGGCTGCAATACGGCTTTCGCGCTGAGAAGATCGATCCCGTGCGCTACAAAGAGTTCGTCGTCAGCAGCACGCGTATCCGCCGGCTGGTGGCCGAAGGTCGCATGGACGAGGCCGCTGCGCTCCTTGGCCACGCTTACACACTCGAAGGCACCGTGGTGAAGGGTCGTCAACGCGGACGCGAGATCGGGTTTCCGACCGCGAACCTCGAGACGAACAACGAGCTGATTCCACCCCACGGTGTGTACGCCACCACGCTGATCGTCGATGGCGTTGTCCACGCCGCCTTGACGAACATCGGGTCCAACCCCACGTTCGGCGACAGCAACAAGACGACAATCGAAACGTTCTTGCTGAACTTCAGCGGCGACCTCTACGGCCGGACGGTGCAGCTGGGCTTCGTGCAACGTCTCCGCGACGAACGCCGGTTCGAGGACGTGGATGCGCTGAAGGCGCAGATCGAGGCGGATCGGAGCCGCGCCGAGCGACTCTTTACGAGGTTGTCGGTGTGAGGGTGACTCTTGGTGGGACTCGGGACTCGGACCGGAACCTCGAACTATTGAACCTCGAACCTCGAACCTCGAACCTCGAACTTCGAACCTCGAACTTCGAACTTCGAACCGAACCTGAACACGAACTGAGAACAGAGAACCCAGAAGCGTGAACACAAGGACCGCATGCTCCGTCTCTACAACACGCTGACTCACAAGGAAGAGCCGTTTGCACCTCTGCACGGCGATGTCGTCCGGATGTACGGGTGCGGCCCGACGGTGTATGCGCGCGCCCATATCGGAAACTTCAGGACGTATGTCTGCCTGGACGTGTTGCGGCGGACGCTGAAGTACGTGTGCGGCCACCAGGTGCGTCAGGCGGTCAACTACACCGACGTGGACGACAAGACGATCAAGGGCGCGCTCGAGTCGGGTACGTCGCTTCGGGAGTATACGGACACGTGGATCCACGCGTTTCGCGAAGACTCCGCGCGCCTGGGGATTGAGGCGCCGGAAGAGACGCCTCGTGCGACCGACGACGAGAATATGCGGGCGATGGGCGACATGATCCTGACGCTCGAAGCGAAGGGGCATGCGTATCGCAGAGACGGCTCGATCTATTTCAAGATCTCGACGTTGCCGCAGTACGGGCAGCTTGCGCGTCTCGACCGCGACGGCATGAAGGATGGCGCGGCCGTGGACGTGGACGAGTACTCCAAGGACGACCCGCGTGATTTCGTGCTGTGGAAGGCGTCGAAGCCGGGGGAGCCGTCGTGGGACGTGGGCACCGGTGCTGGACGGCCCGGGTGGCACCTCGAGTGCTCCGCCATGGCGCTTCGTCTCCTCGGTGGGCCTCCCATCGACATTCACGCCGGCGGCGTGGACCTGGTCTTTCCGCATCACGAGAACGAAATCGCGCAGAGCGAAGGCGCCACCGGCACCACGTTTGCGCGTTGCTGGTTCCATATCGAGCATCTCTTCGTCGAGAGCGAGAAGATGTCGAAGTCGCTCGGCAACGTCTACACGATTGCCGAGATCGTCGCGCGCGGCCACCGGCCGTCCGCTCTACGGTATCTGCTCCTCTCGTCGCATTACCGGAAGCAGTTGAACTTCACCTGGACGGGCATGGACCAGGCGGAAGAAGCGATTCGGCGCATCGTCGATTTCAGGTCTCGACTGGATACCGTGACGGACTCGGCGGCACATGGGAGAGTGCCTCCGCAGGTGGCGGACGCTCGTCAGGCGTTCAAGACCGCGCTCGAGCACGACCTCAACACGGCAGGGGCACTGGCTGCCGTGTTTGATCTCGTCCGGGACGTGAACGCGGCCATCGACGCGCACGAGGTGTCCGCCGCGGAGGCGCGTGAAGCGGCCGACGCCATCGACCATTTCGATCGGGTGCTGGGTGTGGTGAGCCTTCGGCAGGCGGAAGACGCCGAGCCGCCCGTGCCCGTTGAGGAGATCGAGCGGCTGATCGGCGAGCGTCGCGCGGCCCGTGAGCGGCGTGATTTTGCGGCGGCCGACCGGATTCGCAAGGAACTGGTGGAGCGGGGGATTCTGCTCGAAGACAACGCAGGCGGGACACGCTGGAAAAAGAAATAGGCTCGTCCCCAGGGTTGGCGCGCGTTCTGCGTGACCTCGCGGTCATGGCAGCAGATGGCCGTCAAACCTTGGGAAAGAACGGGGAAGATCTGGCGTGCGCGGAGCTCGAGCGTCGCGGGTACGCAATTCTTGAACGGCGCTACCGCAGCAGGCATGGCGAGATTGACATCATTGCGCGGGTTGGCCGGACGCTGGTGTTCGTCGAGGTGAAGGCCCGGTCGGGGAATGCGTTCGGTGGCGCCGGAGCAGCCGTCACCCGAGGCAAGCAGCAACGGGTGGCGCGGATGGCCGAAGACTTCCTGGCGCGGCGGCGGATCGTGGACGAGCCGTGCCGGTTCGACGTTGTGACAGTTGATTTTGGCGGCGATCGGCCGCGCATCGAGGTGTTTCCACATGCGTTCACTGCGTAGCGCCCGCCATGAGCGAACTTCGTAAAGACTCCATTACGGGCCGGTGGGTGATCGTGTCCACCGACAAGAAGAAGCGCCGGTCGGATTTTTATCTCGAGCCCGTGCACGTCAATGCCGACCCCAATTGCCCCTACTGCGAGGGCCACGAGCACATGACGCCGCACGAGATCATGGCGTTCGGCCGGAACAACGGCGGGCCGGACACACCGGGCTGGACGTTACGGGTGGTGCCGAACCAGGTGCCTGTGTTGCGTGTTGAGGGGTCGCTCGACCGTCAAGGCGAGGGGCAATTCGACAAGATGAACGGCATTGGCGCGCACGAGGTGGTGATCGAGTCGCCGCAGCACGACCAGACGCTCGCCACGCTGAGCGAGACCGCTGTCGAGGAGGCGCTCTGGGCCTGTCGCGAGCGCATCCACGACCTCAAGCGGGACATGCGCTTTCGTTCGATAGTCATCTTCAAGAATCACGGTGCTCCGGCTGGCGCGTCCGTGGAGCATTCGCATCTCCAGATCCTTGCGCTGCCCATCGTCCCTCGGGAAGTGCGCGACGAAGTGGACGCGGCGCGCAGCCACTACGAGAAGAAGGAGCGCTGCGTCTTTTGCGACGTCGTCCGGCAGGAGCTGACGGACGGCCGTCGCGTCGTGGCGGAGAACGCGGACATGGTGGCCGTGTCGCCGTATGCGCCCCGGTTCCCGTTTGAGACCTGGATCCTGCCGCGGCGCCATGAGGCAAGGTTCGAGGACACTCCGCGGCATGAATATCGCTCACTGGCGCGGATGCTGGGGGACCTCCTGCGGCGGATGCACAAGACGCTCGAGATGCCTCCCTACAACCTGCTGATTCACAGCGCGCCCGTGAAGGAGTCCGTGGGCGACTTCTATCACTGGCACCTGGAGATCATTCCCAAGCTGACCAAGGTGGCCGGTTTCGAGTGGGCGACCGGGCTCTACCTGAATCCGACGACGCCCGAGGAGGCTGCCCAGGTGCTCCGGGAGACGCGCTTGTAGCATGGTTTGGCGCGGGAAATCGCAGGGTGGGTTGCCGTAGCGGTTGAGCGGGTCCGATCCCCTGTGGTACGATGCCAAGTCGTCGCGGGCGGGAATAACTCAGTGGTAGAGTGCGACCTTGCCAAGGTCGAAGTCGCGGGTTCGAATCCCGTTTCCCGCTCCAACCTTCGCTTATGAAGAGCTTCTCCCGCACGTCTCGCTGTCGTCGCTGCTCCTGAGCAGCGGCCGGATCCACCGCACAACCAGCGTTCCGACCGGCGCCGTCGCCAAGTGGTAAGGCAGAGGTCTGCAAAACCTCCATCTCCGGTTCAAATCCGGACGGCGCCTCCATCTTTCCTAGATAAATCGTCGGCTCGTGAACGAAACGAGGAGCTATGGCGAAGAGCGCTAACCGTAACGCTAACCGTCGACGTTCGACCACGTCGAATGAGGAGCGATGCTGTGCCGCCGTACGTCGATGTCAGAGTGCTCGGTTGAGAGAGCCCATTGAGGTGGTAGCGCGACCGGATACGGACGATCGTCAACGCCCAGCAGTGGAGCAGATTTGGCCTCGGTGGACACCCAAAACCGGCAATTGATCGACACCGCAAAACCGGCAATTAGCTGACGACGGCCGAGACGTTGACGCGGGCGGGGAACGAGTGTTCCTACGCTGCATGGGCAATGTCTTGGACG
>JABFSA010000081.1 GCA_013140775.1 Acidobacteriota bacterium
GGGCAGCGTCATCGACCTCAATCGGGGAATCATCTTCGAGATCGTCCACCGCGTAGATGCGACCGCCGCTCCGTTCCTTGATGGGGCCGCGCGGCTTGTGTTCCTGCTGCGCCCCCTTCTTGGCGTTCCTGAGCCTGCGAGGAGGAGCCGGCGGGCCGAAGTTGGCCGAGCGATCGCGGCCGCCAGGACCCGGGGGGAATCCGCCGCCAGGAGGCCGAGGACCACCGAAGCCGCCCCCGCCGCCTCCGAAGCCGCCACCGGCAGGTCGAGGACCACCGAAGCCGCTGCCCGGTGGACGAGGTCCGCCAAAGCCGCCTCCTCCTCCGGGTCGCGGCGCGCCATAGCCACCTGCGCCCGGGGGACGTGACGGTGGGCGATCCTCGCGGGCTCGCGCCTCGCTGACAGCCAGGTTGCGTCCCTGAAACGGCTGGGCATCGAACTTCCGCACCACCTCGTCGGCGAGGGCGCGGTCGGTGAATTCAACAAACGCAAAGCCACGCGGACGGCCGGTTTCGCGGTCCACGGGCATCACAATGTGGGAGGGTTGCGCGATAGGTGCGAAGTGAGCCCGAAGATCAGCTTCCGTCGCGCCGTACGGCAGGTTTCCGATGAACAGACGGACTGCCAAGGTTCCTCGTCGAAAAGGGATTTGATTCTAACTCAGAAGGTCAAGGGGCGCTGCACGTAGTTGGTAATAGTAGCCGAGAAACCCTTATCCGAACAGAAGCACCACATCTATCGCCCTCAAAGGGTGGGGGAAATCCCGTAGCCCCGCGGCAACTGCAGCGCGCCCGAGCACCTCTGGAGCACTCGCCCCAGCTGCCCGCATCTCGCGCACGCCGACGTCTCCATCCGACTTGCTCAACTTGCGTCCGGACGGGTCGAGCAGGAGGGGGTGATGGAAAAACTGTGCCGGCGTCGATCGGCCCAACATCCGGCCTAAACGAATCTGCCGGGCGGTGGACCCGGTAAGGTCGGCGCCTCGGATTACAAGGTTCACCCCGTCCTGCTCGTCGTCCACGACCACCGAGAACTGGTAGGTCCAGTGGCCCTCTCTGTCTCTGATGAGCAGATCGCCGAACGCCGCCGGCGCCTCCTCGCGTTCGTCAGTGCCGTCCCAAAAGCGTTCCGAACCTGGTCCCATCTCGACGCGGGCACCCACGCCAGGCCCTGTTTCGAGATCGCGGTTCCTGCAGGTGTTGCCGTACCGTTCGCTTCCGATCACCCTGCGGGAGCAGTCACAACCGTACACGTGATGCGATCGTCGGAGGCGTTCAAGTGCGTCCTCGTACCTTGCCGGGCGATCGCTCTGCCGAACGACCGGGGATCGACCAGCGTCTGGCACGAAGCCGAGCCAATCGAGATCGTCGAGAATCGACTCTTCGAAACGGATTTTGGTGCGGCGGCGGTCGTGGTCTTCAATCCTGAGCAGCACACGGCCCCCGAGCGCCCCAGCGATGCCCCAGACGTACAGTGCATTCACCACGTGTCCCAGGTGCAGGTACCCTGTGGGGGAAGGGGCAAAGCGGGTAACGGGAGTCTCAGTCAGGCGCGACGAGAGCGCGGAGAGGTCAGGTCTCAAGGGCATCATGCTAGATCACGCGCACTTGCACCGTCGCACCATCGCAGCGTCGCACTCTCGCACCCGCACCGCCGCACCCTCGCACTCCCGCACCCTCGCACCTCTTCCGTAGATGCCCGTCCCTTGGCTCGACGAGGCCGACCCGTTTCCTCCGGTTGAGACGGCGTTGCGCGAACCAAACGGTCTGTTGGCGGTTGGTGCGGACCTCTCGCCGCGACGACTGATCGACGCCTACTCGCGGGGAATCTTCCCGTGGTTCAGCGAAGACGATCCGCTCCTGTGGTGGAGTCCCGATCCACGCATGGTCCTCTGGCTGTCTGAGTTGCACCTGTCGCGCTCGTTGAAGCGGACGCTGCGTTCCGGACGCTACACGGTCACGCTCGACGCGGCATTCAACGACGTGATCACGGCCTGCGCGGGTCCACGGCGAGATGACGATGGCACCTGGATTACGGCGGAGATGATCGATGCATACCTGAGGCTCGCCGGCCTCGGGCACGCGCACTCCGTTGAAACGTGGCTCGACGGTCGGCTTGTCGGTGGCCTCTACGGTGTCACCGTCGGGCGCATGTTCTTTGGCGAGTCGATGTTCAGCTCGAGTGACGACTCCTCGAAGGTGGCCATTGTCCATCTGGTGCGACAACTGACTCGTTGGGGATTCGAGTGCATCGACTGCCAGATGTCCACGAGCCACCTGGCCTCCCTCGGCGCGCGCGAGATGCCGCGAGCCGAATTCGTGACGCATGTGGGTCGGCTTGTTCGCCAGACTGCGGTGCCCTCGCCGTGGCGGCTCGAGCCCGATGTCCTGGCAGGCCTGTGAGAAACTAGAGCTGCGAAGCCTCCGTGGTCTTCGCGGCTCATGACTGCCCATCCGCGCGAATCGCTGCTCGCCGAGACGCGCAGCACCGAAAAGGTGCAGCGGCCGCGCATGTGGCGCGTACTTCTGCACAACGACGACTATACGACGCAGGAATTCGTCGTCTGGGTGCTCGAGACCGTGTTTCAGAAGCCGCGCGGCGAGGCCTTTGCAATCATGATGAGCGTGCATCGCTCCGGGCTGGGCATCGCAGGCGTCTTCACACACGACGTGGCGCAAACGAAGACGAAGAAGACGCAGCAATTGGCGGAAGAGCACGAGTACCCGCTGCTCGTGACGATGGAGCCGGAGCCAGAGCGAGTAGACCAGTAGGAAGTTTTGTAGACCCCAATGGCACAGCAACCTGTTCCTTTCGCACCTGACACGCTCGAGACGATTCAGCGCGCCTTCCGGCTGGCGACCGAGCGGCGACACGATTCGGTTGGACTCGAGCATCTGTTACGTTCGATTACCGACGAGCCGCATGGCCGGGACGTGCTCACCCAGTGCGGTGTGAACGTGGATGCGATGCGGCATCAGCTGGATGAAGTGCTCAACAGGGCCTTCACACCTGTGCCGCCACCGGGTGTCTTTGAACCCGAACCGACGCTTGGCCTCGATCGGGTCATCCAGCAGGCCGTCATGCATGCGACGGCCTCGAGCGCGAAGGACGTTGATACCGGACGTCTTCTTGTGTTCATGCTGGACGAAGACGAAAGTCACGCGGCGCACTCGCTGCGCTCACAGGGTGTCGATCGCCTTACATTGCTTCATGTCGTCGCGCACGGAGTCGCTCCGCATGCAGAACCGGCGCATGTCGGCGACAGCGAGGGAGCTGCGGCGGCCCCTGTCGATCCCCTCAAATCCTACGCAACTGACCTCGTCGCCCGGGCGGCGGAAGGGCGGATCGATCCGCTCATTGGCCGGCGTGCCGAACTCGATCGCATGATTCAGGTGCTCTGCAGGCGGCGAAAGAACAATCCGCTTCTTGTGGGAGAGCCGGGTGTTGGCAAGACGGCCCTGGCCGAAGGGCTGGCGCTGCAGATTCATCAGGGCGCGGTGCCGGAGGCGCTCAAGGACGCCAAGGTGTACGCGCTCGATCTCGGGTCGCTGCTCGCGGGGACGCGCTACCGCGGTGATTTCGAAGAACGCGTCAAGCAGGTGCTCGATCGACTCAGCCGTGAGTCGAACGCCATTCTCTTCATCGACGAAATTCACTCGCTCGTGGGTGCGGGGGCGGCATCTGGCGGCGCGATGGACGCAGGCAGCCTGCTCAAACCGGCGCTTGCCGACGGCAGCCTTCGCTGCATCGGCTCCACGACGTTCGCCGACGTGAAGCAGTCGTTCGACAAAGATCGTGGACTGGCGCGTCGATTTCAGAAGATTGACGTCCTCGAGCCCTCCGAAGACGAGACGATCGAGATTCTCAAGGGCTTGCGGCCTCACTACGAATCACATCACGGTGTGACCTACTCGGATGCTGCCCTCGAGGGCGCCGTGTCGCTTTCAGCGAGGCATCTGAAGGATCTGCACCTGCCCGACAAGGCCATCGACGTGATCGACGAGGCCGGCGCTGCGCAGAAGCTGCTTCCGAAGGACGCGCGTCCAGACACAATTGGCCGGGAACAGGTCGAGCAGATCGTGGCCAAGATGGCGCGTGTACCGGTTCAGGCGATGTCCACCGACGATCGCCGTGCGCTGGCCACTCTCGACACGCAACTGCGCGCCGTGATTTTTGGCCAGGACAAAGCCATCGACGAAGTGGCGTCGTCGATCAAACTGTCGCGCTCAGGTCTGAGGTCACCGGACAAGCCCATCGGAAATTTTGTCTTCACCGGACCGACCGGTGTCGGCAAGACGGAGCTTGCCAGGCAGCTGGCGCGGATCCTTGGCGTCGAGTTCCTCCGTTACGACATGTCCGAGTACATGGAGAAGCACGCCGTGTCGCGGCTGATCGGTGCGCCTCCCGGCTATGTCGGGTTCGACGAGGGCGGTCTGCTCATCGATGCGATCCGGAAGTCGCCGTATGCCGTGCTCCTGCTGGACGAGATCGAAAAGGCGCATCCAGACATCTACAGCATTCTGCTGCAGGTGATGGACCATGCGACGCTGACCGATGCGCATGGGCGCAAAGCAGATTTCCGTCACGTGATTCTCATCATGACGACGAACGTGGGCGCGCGGGATCTGTCGGATCGTCGTCTGGGCTTTGCGGAACCCGGAACCGGAGGATCTTCTTCGCGCGGAGCCTTCGAGCGTGCGTTCACCCCCGAGTTCCGCAATCGCCTGGACGCAGTCGTCCACTTCAATGCACTCGGCACGCCCGAGATCGAGCGTGTGGTCGATCGGCAGATCGACGAACTCAGAGGCCTCATTGCCGGGAAGAACGTCACGATCGTGCTCGAGCCCGAAGCACGTGCGTGGCTGGCGACGAAAGGCTTTGATCGCGCCTTCGGCGCGAGGCCCATGGGCCGTCTCATCGACCGTGTCGTCAAGAAGCCGCTGTCAGAGATGCTGCTGTTCGGCACGCTTGCCAAGGGTGGGATTGTCGCCATTACGGTCGATGCAGGCGACATCAAGCTGGTGGTGCAGTAGTGCCAGCGCACCTTCGCACCGTCGCACCTTCGCACCGTCGCACCTCTTCCGTCCATGTCCATCGCTGACCTCCGTCGCGACTACTCGGGGGAACCGCTGGACGAGGCGAGCGCGGAGGCCGATCCGTTCCGTCAGTTTTCAGTCTGGTTCACGCAGGCGCTCGAGGTCGAAGGCGACCCCACGGCGATGGCACTGGCCACGGCGACACGGGACGGACGCCCGTCCGTGAGAACCGTGCTGCTCAAGGGCGTGGACGATCGCGGCTTTCTGTTCTACACGAACTACCACAGCCGCAAGGCTCGCGAGATGGACCAGACCGGCTTGGCCAGCCTGCTGTTTCTCTGGCGATCCGTCGATCGACAGGTTCGTATCGAAGGAAAGATCGAGAAGGTGACCGAGGCGGAGTCCGACGCCTATTTTGCGACTCGTCCGGTTGAGAGCCGTTGGAGCGTGTACGCGTCCCGCCAGAGCGAACGGGTTGAAAGCCGCGCGGCGCTGGAGTCGCGCTACGAGATAGCCAGGCACACGTACGGAGAGACCGTCCCCAGGCCGCGCTGGTGGGGCGGCTACCGCGTGGTGCCAGACGAATGCGAGTTCTGGCAGGGCCGCCCCAACCGGCTTCACGACCGACTGCAATACTCGAAGCAATCGAACGGTCTCTGGACCCGCGAGCGCCTGGCTCCGTAACCGTCCCGCACCTTCGCACCTCCGCACCCTCGCACCCCGCACCGCTTCGTGCTATCGTCGTCCCCGCTTGGCAGCGTAGTGCTGCCGTATCGGAGACCCGGCGGATTGGCCGGGACAGTACGCGATGACATACCTTCCGTTTTTCGATCCACCCGAACCAGATCTCCCGCTCAAACGATCGCTTCGCGTCGTCGTGTCTTCGTCGGCGTCTGCGCGTCTAACCGTTGCGCGCGAGACGCTGGGTCGAGGCGCGCCCGGCGCACGCGTGCTCGTGGTGGGCGCGTCGCGTGCGGCAGCAGACGACCTCGTGCGAGAGGTGGCAGCATCAGTCCCTGCCACGTTCGGAATTGAACGCCTGAGCCTCACCCAGCTTGCCGCCAAGACGGCCGTCGTCTCATTGGCGTCGAGAGCTGCATCGTCGAGCACGTCCCTCGGCGCCGAAGCGGTCGCCACTCGAGCGGCATTCAGTGCGGTGCGTGACGCATCACTGGGCTACTTCGCGCCCGTCGCCGCCACACCTGGGTTTCCACGAGCACTCGCGAGAACCCTGCAGGAACTGCGCCTGGCACATATCGGCCGTGCCTCCCTGGTGCCGTTGCCTCTCGCGGGGCCGGACCTGGCCATTCTTCTGGACCGCTTCGAGACGTGCTTTACCGAAGCACGCTCGGTCGATCGCGCGGATCTGTTTCGCACGGCAGCCTCGGCACTGCGAGACGAGCGGGAGAGGGCGGGCCGTGTGCTCTACGACTCAGTCGTCCTGCTCGACGTACCCCTGGATCAAGCTGCCGAGCGGGAGTTCATCGATACGCTGATCGGCAGCTCACTCGACGCGCTTGCTGTGGTGCCACAGGGCGATCGCGATGCGGTCCGCCATCTCGAAGCCATGGGCGGCGCTGTCGAGAACCCAGAGATTGGAGCTGCCACTACGGACCTCACGCGCATCGGAATATACCTGTTCGATTCCGAGAGCCAGCCATCTGTTCGCGAGCTCGATGGGTCCGTAGAGTTCTACTCGGCCCCGGGTGAGGGGCGCGAGTGCGTCGAAATAGCGAGACGTGCGCTGCGCGAGGCGCGTCGGGGTGTCCGGTTCGATGAGATGGCGATTCTGGTTCGTTCGCCACACAGCTACTTCGGACTTCTCGAGCACGCACTGCGTCGAGCTGACATTCCTGCCTGGTTCGATCGCGGCACCAGGCGACCACATCCAGCTGGCCGCGCCTTTCTCGCGCTGCTGGCGTGCGCAGCCGAACAGCTGTCGGCGGCGCGATTCTCCGAGTACCTTTCGCTGGGCCAGGTTCCAGAAACGTCCGCGGACGCACGCGATGGGACTCGGGCGTCGTCAGTTGCGCTGCCGTTGGATGAGGCGCTGGGTCTACCTGACGAGTCCGAACCGATCGAAGACGCCGAGACCGCATCCGAAAGCGAATCGGAACGAGACGAGTCCACGCCCGTCGTCGCCGGCACGCTGCGTGCCCCGTGGCGATGGGAAAGGTTGCTTGTCGAGTCCGCGGTGATTGGCCATGACGCGTCGCGCTGGAGGCGTCGTCTTGCCGGGAAAGCTGCAGAGATCGACGCGCAGTTGCGAGAGGTCGAACGCGAAGACGGCAGAGATGGCCCCCGCGTGCAGTTTCTGCGAAGTGTTCGCGATGAGCTGAAGCGTCTCGAGGAGTTTGCCCTTCCCATCGTCGATGAGCTGGCCAGCTGGCCCCGGACGGCCACCTGGGGGGACTGGCTCGATCGATTCTCTGTCCTCGTGCCGCGTGTGCTGCGAGCGCCGGGGCAGGTGCTGCGGATACTCGCAGACCTCCGGCCGATGTCGGACGTAGGGCCAATCGATCTCGATGAAGCCCGTCGCGTGCTCAGCGAGCGGCTGCTCACGCTGGAGTCTTCGCCCCCGTCGAGACGCTTCGGCCGGATCTTCGTTGGAACGCCTCAGCAGGCGCGAGGCCGCAGCTTTCGGGTGGTCTTCGTACCAGGGCTCGCCGAGCGGATGTTTCCACAGAAGCCACGAGAGGATCCGTTGCTGCTCGACGCGCTGCGGATGCAGGCTGCTTCATCACTGGTCACGCAGCCGCACAGACTTGCCGCCGAGCGACTCCTGCTTCAGTTGGCCGCTGGTGCGGCATCCGAGCGTCTCTACGTCTCCTATCCGCGCATCGATCTGTCCGAGTCACGCGCACGCGTGCCCTCGTTCTACGCACTCGATCTGATGCGTGCGGCCACGGGTCGGGTGCCTGACTACGAATGGCTCGAAGCACACGCGAGCGCCGCCGGCAATGCGACGCTCGCATGGCCAGCTCCATCAGCACCCGAAGATGCCATTGACGAGCAGGAGCACGACCTCGCTGTACTGCGGAGTCTGCTGGACGAACCCAACCTCGAAGCCGTGAAGGGCCACGCACACTACCTGTTGAAGCTCAACGAGTGCCTCAGACGGTCGGTCGTGAATCGCTGGGCGCGTGGTGAACCACGCTGGTCCGTCAGTGACGGCCTCATACGTGTGTCGCTCGACACGGGCGCGGCACTTGCGGCTCAGCGTCTGACCGCCCGGTCGTATTCGCTGACGACGCTCCAGCGGTTCAGTGCGTGTCCGTATCAGTTCGTGCTCAGCGCGTTCTATCGTCTTCAGCCCGTCGAGTTACCTGAGCCGCTTCAGCGTCTTGATCCGTTGACGCGCGGCAGTCTCTTTCACGATATCCAGGCACGGTTCTTTCGCGCGCTCAAGTCGCAAGGGGCGCTCCCTGTAACTGTGGAGAGCATCGGTGAAGCGGCTGTCGTGCTCGACGCGACGGTGGATAACGTGGCCACCGCCGCCTACGACACACTGGCACCAGCCGTCGATCGTGTCTGGCACGACGAGATCGCGTCGATCCGTCGCGATCTGCACGGGTGGCTGCAGCATCTGGCACGAGACGGAAACGAGTGGCTGCCAGAGAAGTTTGAATTCAGTTTCGGGACCGTCCCGGGTGAACGCGACGCCAGCAGCATTCATGACGAGGTCACGTTGCCGGGCGGTTTCAGGTTGCGCGGCGCCATCGACCTCATCGAGTCACACCGCACCACGGGTGTTCTCCGTGTCACCGACCACAAGACGGGCCGGAAGCCCGACAAGATCGACAAAGTGATCGTCGGTGGCGGAGCTGTGCTTCAGCCGGTCCTGTATCCAGTGGCGATTGAGACCGCTCTGGGCCGCCGAGTCTCGCACGGCCGGTTGTTTTACTGCACGGCGACGGGCGGCTATGCGGAGCATCCCATACCGCTCAATGACACGACTCGGGCCGCCGGCCTGGAAGTACTCGAAGTGATCGATCGTGCGGTGGCAAACGGGTTCCTGGCACCGACGCCAACCGAGGACGCCTGTGGCCGCTGCGACTATCGCGCCGTGTGCGGATCCGACATGTGGCGTCGCACGAGACGCAAACCCCAGGATCGAATCGCTGATCTGCTGGCCTTGAGGAGCCGGCCGTGACGATGCGAACGATTGCTCGAACGGACGAAGAGTCTCGACGGCTCATTCGCGAAGCGGTGGACCAGACGCTCGTCGTCGAGGCCGCGGCCGGGACGGGCAAAACAACCGAGCTCGTGAACCGGATCCTTCGCGTGCTCGCGACGGGCCGAGCTGACGTTCGCGGCATCGTCGCGGTCACGTTTACCGATAAGGCCGCAGGCGAACTGAAGCTGAGGCTTCGACAAGGTCTCGAGACCGAGCGGCAGAAGGCCTCGGATCAAGAATCTGGCGCCAGGCTCGAGGCTGCGGTCCAGAGCCTGGAAGAAGCCTACGTCAGCACGATTCACGGGTTCTGTGCGGACCTGTTGCGAGAACGGCCAGTTGAGGCCGGGATCGACCCACTCTTTCGGGTGCTGACGGAAGGGCAGGCCGAACAGCTTTTCAATCAGGCGTTCTCGACGTGGCTGCAGACCAGGATTGAAGACCCGCCCGAAGGCGTCCGTCGGTCGCTTCGCCGCGCGAGTCGCGGATTTCGCTCCGGTGATGCGGATGACGACGGGCCGGTTGAGCGGCTGCGGCGGGCAGCGTGGGATCTTGCGGAGTGGCGCGACTTTCGGGGGGCCTGGACGCGAGAGCCCTTTGAACGAGCCAGCACCATCGTTCGTCTCATCGATCTCATTCATGCGTGCGCCGACGCGTCCGCCAATCCCTCGTATGCGGGCGACAACCTGTTCGTGGATACGGAGCCCATTCGGCGCCTGAGCCGTGAGTTGCGAGGCCATCAGGATCTATCCACGAGCTCCGTCGAGGATCTCGATGGCCTGGAGTCACAGCTCGTCGAGCTGCGACGCAATCGAGACGTGAAGCGCGCGCGCAAGGGCAGTGGTCCCACCTATGCCAAAGGTGTGACCCGCGCGCAGGTGCTGGATGCGCGCGACGCGCTGCTCGACGCGCTCGGTGACTTTCAGGTCAGAGCCGACGCCGACCTTGCGGCGGCACTCCACGTCGAGCTGTTCGACTGCGTCGTTGAGTACGAGCGGCTGAAGTCGCGCGAGGGCGCGATGGACTTCCTCGATCTGCTGCTTCGCGCCCGTGATCTCGTCGTGGGCAACGCCGATGTCCGTAGACACTTTCAGGAGCGTTTCAAACGGATCTTCGTCGATGAGTTCCAGGACACGGATCCGTTGCAGGCTGAGCTCCTCCTTCTCCTGTCAGCGGACGATCCGGGCGAGACGAGATCGCAGGCAGTGACACCTGTGGCCGGCAAGCTCTTCATCGTTGGCGATCCGAAGCAGTCGATCTATCGCTTCCGTCGCGCCGATGTGGGCACGTACGCGCGTGTCTGCGATCAATTGATCGCAAGCGGAGCTGAACCGATCCAGCTGAGCAAGAGCTACCGCAGCGTGCCGAACATCCAGAGAGCGGTCAACACAGCGTTCGGCCGCGTAATGGACGGCAACCCCGATACCTTGCAGGCTGGCTACGTGCCGCTACTTCCGTACCGAAGCAATCACGATGGACAGCCGTCGGTGGTCGCGTTGCCTGTGCCGTCGCCCTATTCACACCGTTACGTGACGGCGAGGCGAATAGAGGAGTGCCTGCCAGACGCCGTTGGCGCCTATGTGGAATGGCTGGTCAAGAAGAGTGGATGGGTGGTGACCGAGAGGCGCAATCCGGCCAGGCCGGTGCCGATCGAGGCCAGACATATCTGCATCCTCTTCCGCCGGTTCGTGAGTTTTGGGGCGGACGTGACACGCCCGTACGTCGAGGCCCTCGAAGCGCGCGGAATCCGTCATCTGCTCGTGGGCGGCCGTGCGTTTCACGACCGCGAGGAGATCGAGACGCTTCGAGCAGCGCTCATGGCGATCGAGTGGCCTGACGACCAGCTCTCGGTGTTCGCGACACTCCGAGGCGCGCTGTTCGGTATCGGAGACGAAGAGCTGCTGCAGTACGCGCACGAGGGACACAAGTTCCATCCCTTCAGGACCTCGAAAGACATCCCCGCGCATCTCGAGCCGATTCGCGATGCCCTGGCACTGCTGGCATCCCTGCATCGTGAGCGAAACAGGCGTCCAGTCGCCGACACGATTACTGCGCTCCTCGCACATACACGCGCGCACGTGGGTTTTGTGCTCAGACCAGCGGGGGACCAGGCGCTCGCCAACGTGCTGCACGTGGCAGAGCTTGCGCGGCAGTACGAGATGAACGGTGGAATGTCGTTTCGTGGATTCGTCGAAACCCTGCAGGCAGAGGCGTCGGTTCGGCAGGCAGCAGAGGCTCCGATTCTCGAAGAAGGCAGCGACGGCGTTCGGCTGATGACCGTGCACAAAGCGAAGGGGCTCGAGTTCCCCGTGGTCATCCTGGCGGACATCACGGCTCGCTTGACCCCGTTCGAGGCGGGGCGATACATCGACGCCGAGCGTGGGGTGTGTGCACTTCGCATTGGCGGCTGGTCGCCCGCCGATCTGAACGATCACAGAGACCTGGAAGTGGAGCGCGAGCGCGCTGAAGGCGAACGCGTTGCGTATGTCGCGGCCACACGCGCGAGGGATCTGCTTGTCGTTCCGGCAATCGGCGACGGGCCATACGACGACGGATGGATTGCTCCCCTGAATGCAGCGGTCTATCCCCACGAGTCCTCCAGGCGCACCGCCGATCCCGGACACGGGTGTCCAGTCTTCACGAGCAAGGACACTGTTCTTGAACGGCCCGATGGAGATCCCGCGACGAAACTCACGGTATGCCCAGGCGAACATCGCATTGGGACCGACGACGAAGAGGTCTCGGTCGTGTGGTGGGCGCCGAGCGATCTCTCCCTTGGAGCCCAGGCGCCTCTGGGCTTGCGTCGAGACGACCTGATTGTCAGGGATGTGTCGTCAACGGTGTTGCGGAAACGTCTCGACGATCACACGGCCTGGCGTGATGCGCGCGCTGCAGCGCTGGCGACCGCGCGCGTGGCGTCGCTCGACATCGTCACTGCCACCGAGTGGGCCGCGTCTGTCAGCAGTGAGGATGTGCCGGGAGCGGTTGCGGGAATCGAGGTGACGCTGGAGGCCGTGGCTGCGGAGGGCAGGCGTCCGGCCGGTTCCCGTTTCGGTGCACTCGTGCATGCCGTGCTTGCGGGCGTGCCACTGGAGTCAGCGGGGCAGAACCTTGTTCGACAGCTTGCCGACGCCCACGGCCGCGTGCTCGCTGCCGAGCCTGAGGAAATTACGGAAGCGGCGGATACAGTGCGCCGGGTGCTTTCGCATCCTGTGATGCTGGCGGCTGCTCAGGCAGCGTCAGCGGGGCAGTGCTACCGGGAAACCCCGATCACATGGCGACTTGACTCGGGCGCCATGGTGGAGGGAGTCGTCGATCTCGCCTACGTCACTGGAAACGACGTGATGGTCGTGGACTTCAAGACCGATCGAGAGGTGGAGGGTGCTCTCGATCGATACCGGCGGCAGGTGCAGGTGTACGCCGCGGCGGTCGGTGCCGCACTCGGCCGTCCCGCGCGCGGTGTGTTGATGCGGATCTAACGTTACATACCGGGCATCGGAAGGAACTCGAAGACCTCGATCGATGCGCCAGGCGCCATGAAATGCGGATGGTTCTTCAAGAGACCCATCAACGCATCTTTCGATTCAGCCTGGAGGATGGAGTAGCCGCCGACTTGTGAATTGCCGGCGCCGATCTGATCTTGTCCAGTTAGCTTCGCGGCCGCCGCGACCGGACTGCCCATATCAACGATCCCGCTGCCAACTCGACCTGCCCACGACATCCATGCGTCCATGCCGGCCTTCGCCTGCTCGGGCGTTGCGTGTCTCATCTGTTCGGACGCCGGGACGGTAGATTGATACAGCACGAGAAATTTCTTCATGACGTGAACTCCTTCTCACCAGTGGCGTGGCTATGCCGCGAACGGGTTTTCGTCGGCCGTGGGACCGTACACGGACGGCACGGACTGACCAAGCAGACGCAGATACACGAGCAGCTGGCCGCGATGGTGGTACCAGTGATTCAACATGATGGCTCGGACGAATGCGATGCGGGGCATCGCCATGATGTCTTTGCCACCGCTTTGCAGGCGCCACATCGCGCCCATCTTCGCATCGTCGAATCCGCCCAGTGCGCGTCTTGCCCTCGCGAGGCTGTCTGCCAAGCATGGCAGCAGTTCCGCCGTGGTGGCGGCTTCCGTCTGGACGAAGCTCGGAGGCTCGGGGGTGATGTCCACGGCCGCAAGCTCGGCCACGTTCCCGGGCACCGTCGCCACGTGCAGCGCGAGTTGGCCGAGGGACATCGATTTCGGGTGCGGCCGCCACGACAGGTGGGCCTGAGGTATTCGCTCGAGCACTCGCCGGGTTGCCACGGCTTCCTGTTCGAGTTCAGCGAGCAGCGCGTCGATCATCTTCATTCGATCCTCCTACTTCTCAGTGGATTCGGCGGCCTTGCGCACACGAGCATGCAGAGCGGTCCATCCCGACCGGAGCTGCGGCCGATGCTCGTCCGGAAAGGGTCCGACCAGCGTGTGTCTGAACGTGATGAGCGTGCCATCGGGAGTTTCGGTCAACCTGTAGAGCAGGTTTGAGGTGGCCGCGGTTGACATGAACAGCGGTCCCCAGATCTCCAGCAGTGTCGGCCGCTTGATGCTCTGTACGAAACCCCAGAGGTGCCCGTTGTCTCCGCCCAGGTCGCGGTACCAGCGGCCGCCCGGTCGGGCCTCCAGAATCATTGGCATCGGCGTGCCATCCGGGTTTTCGTTGAGTCGGCCCATCTGTGCCACGAGCGACGCAAAGGTCTGCTCGAGCGACGCGCGGACCGCAATTTCTTCGGTGATCGCGAACGTCTGGCTCTCTGAAGCGGGTGCCGTGGTTGTCATCGTTTGTCCTCCGCGTGTGCCTTGATGCGTCGAAGTTGTCCACGCCAGTACTGGCTGAACATGCCGCACCAGTCGTGAATCGTGCGAAGCGCCTCAGGGTTCGTTCGATACATGGTCCGGCGGCCGTGGTGCCTCAGCGTGACGAGGCCCACGCTGCGCAGCACCTGCAGGTGCTTGGATACCGAAGGCTGCTCCATCTCGAGGGCGGTGGCGATGTCGCCGACCGATCGTTCCTCCCCGGCGAGGAGCTCGAGAATGTGCCGGCGCCGAGGCTCGGCTATTGCGTTGAAGGGATCGGATGTCGTCGTCGCGCGTGCCACGGATGTCTTATACATTCCTATATGGGAATGAGTCAAGTCTGCTGCCGAATCACCTCTGCTGACTTACACTGAGGCCGCGGAAGGGAGACCTATGGACGCGCCAGCATCGCGAAGAGATTTTTTGCAACGCGCAGGGACGGCGCTTGGGGCCGCTGCGATCGGATCGACAGGAAACCCGGAAGCGGCTGATGCGCAGGCGACCGCGACGCCGCAGCTGAACTCACCGGTCTCGAAGACAGCTCGGCTTCGCGCGCTCTTACGCGCACCGGGCCTGCTCGTCGCTCCAGAGGCCTACACAGTGATCGCCGGCAAGCTTGCCGAAGCGCGCGGCTTCGATGCGGTTTACATCGGCGGCAACATGATGTCAACCACCTACCTTGGCGTTCCTGACTGGGGCGTGATCACCACTAGCGAGCTCGTCGAAATCGCCGGACGCATCGCTCGCGAAATCTCCATCCCGGCCATCGTGGACGCCGATCAGGCGGGAGAGACCTCACTCAACGTCTATCGCACGGTGCTGCAGTACGAACGCGCCGGCATCGCAGCGATGCATATCGAAGACAGCCGCAACCCGAAAAAGATGGAGACGTGGGCAGGACCGGGCGGGCCCACCACGACGGCGTTGCAGTCGATCGAGCAGATGCGCGAGCGGCTCCAGGCGGCGGTGGACGCGCGCCGCGATCGGGATTTCGTCATCATTGGACGTACCGTCGCTGAGGACGCCAACGCCGTGATCCGTCGAGGCATCGCGTTCGCGGAAGCTGGTGCAGACGTGGTGATGAATACGCTGGCGTTCAGCGCCGAAGAGATCAACCGCATTGCGCGCGAGCTGCCCGTGCCGCTGCTGGGTATCGGCGTGCCGAAGACCCATCTGGCCGGGACGCGCATGAAGGTGAACATCTATCCGAACATCGTGTCGAGCGCCGCGATGGCGCTGTGCGACACGATGTACCGCGAGTTGATGGACAGCGGCGAGACCAGTCGTCCGCCGCTCACGCCAGACGTGCTCAGCCGCGTCACCAGCACCTCGACCTACGCCGAGCTGGCGAAGCGATGGCTGTCCACACCGTAGGCCGAAAGGCAGTCATGGCACGAAGTTGTCAGCGCCGCTCGCCGACCGTCGCGGTCCTGCTCGCCTGTGCGCTCATGACCGCAGCGGCCTGCTCGTCCGCGCAGGCGCCGGTCCAGCCGCGCGCCGATCTCACGCTCTTCGAAGGGGCCCGGCTCATCACCATGGATGCGGCAGGTACGATCGAGGACGCGGCGTTTCTCGTCGAGCGGGACACGATCGTGCAGGTGGGACGACGGGGTGAGGTGACGGCGCCGCCAGAAGCGACGCGCGTAGACCTGTCCGGCAAGACCGTGATGCCGGCGATCATCAATGCGCACAGCCATCTCGGCTACCGTCGTGGCGCGAGCTTCACGGCTGAGAACTACACGCGCGAGAACATCCTCGATCACCTGAACCGGCTGGCGTACCACGGCGTGGCGGCGGTGATGAGCATGGGCGCCGAGCGCCCCCTGGGCTATGCGCTGCGCAACGAGCTCCGGAAGTCACCCGTACCCGACACGCCGCTGTTCCTGACGGCCGGTCAAGGCCTGGCGATGCCAAACGGTGGGCCAGCGCCGCCACTTCGTGATGCGCCGTACGGCGTATCGACGCCGGCTGAGGCGCGGAAGGCGGTACAGGAGCTGCGGGACAAGCAGATCGACCGCTACGTGAAGATCTGGGTGGACGATCGCGGCGGCATGGTGAAGAAGCTGCCGCGTGACGTCTATGCGGCGGCGATCGAAGAGGCCCACGCACAGGGGCTTCTGACCGTCACGCACACCTTCGAACTCGCCGACGTGAAAGAGATCGTGAAGGCAGGCATCGACGGTCTCGCGCATCCGCCGTGGCGGAGCGGCGCCGCGCTCGACGAGGAAACGGTGGCGCTCTTCAAGGAACGTCCGAATCTCTTCGTGATCCTGACGCTCTGGAGCACGCGCAACGACATCTACGGCCGGCGCCCCGTGTGGATCGACGATCCATTACTGCGCGAGACCTTCACGCCAGCGGAAATCGCCATGCTCGAGAACCCGGCAACTCCCGAGGATGCGCGCGCACGATGGCAGGGCGGCGTCGTTCCCCGTGGTGTGCAGGCTTTGAAAGCTGTGGGAGTGCGATTCGGTCTGGGAGACGACAGCGGTGCCACCAACGGCGGGTTCTATTTCGGCGTCGCCTCGCACCTCGAAATGGCGAGCATGGTGGAGGCAGGTCTCACCCCCGCTGAAGCCCTCGCCGCAGCGACACGGAATTCAGCTGAGATTCTGGGCCTCTCTCGGCTCGGCACCGTGGCGCCTGGAAAGAGCGCTGACTTCATCGTGCTCGACGCCAACCCGCTGGACGACATCAACAACACACGCCGCATCGCGGCGGTCTATCTGCGCGGTGCCGCCGTGAATCGAGCGGCCCTACGCGAGCGCTGGACCGGGCGATCGACGGCATCGCGTTGAGGGGAACGCCCCTCGACTACATATTCCCTGACCCGCCGTCGTATGTAGGATCGCACCCCGATCGTCTGCAATCTGGAGGACTCATGCTGTTCAGAACGACCATCGTCGCCGCCCTTGTGGGAGCGCTCTTCGTGACACGTGTGTCCGCGCAGGATTCGACTGCCGTGGTCGCAGCGGCCGCGAAGGCCATGGGGACGGAGACACTCACGTCGATCACCTACTCCGGGACGGCCCGCACCGGCGCGTTCGGCCAGAGCAAGAACATTGGCCAGCCGATGGGTCCGAATAACCTGACCCAGGTCACGCAGTACACGAGGACCCTGACGTTCGCTCAAGCGGCGAATCCGATGGCCCTTATTTCCCGGGCCACCGGGCCGACCAGGCCGCCGACGGTCCCGGGCATCGCACCGCCGATGCCGGGTGTGTTCAACCAGAACATCACGGGACAGCAGGCCAGCGGCAACTGGACGCAGGCGTTGAATGTCTGGACGACTCCGTGGGGATTCCTGAAGGGTGCTGCGGCCAACGCCGCCAGTGTCCGTCGTCAGGGAGGACAGCAGGTCGTGTCGTTTTCCCCGGCGGGCTTCAAGTCGCCGTCCGGCCGTGTGTACACCGTCACCGGCTACATCAACAACCAGAACCTGGTCACGAAGGTGGAAACACGCGTCGAGCACGGAGTGGCTGGCGACCTGCTGGTTGAGTTCGAGTATTCGGGCTACCAGAACATGAACGGCGTCCAGGTACCGACGAGGATGGTGCAGCGGCAGGCGGGGCTCGAGACCTTCGACGCAATGATCTCCGCGGCGACGCCAAATCCCGCAAACCTGACCGAGCTACTGACACCGCCACCGGCGGTGGGCGGAGGTGGTGGGGGAGGCGCCGCGGCTCAGGCAGCCGGCCCCGCGGTTGAGAAAATCGGAGACGGCGCCTTCAAGATCGGCGGCAACTACGCCGCGATTGCCGTAGACATGGGCGATCACATCCTCGTTGTCGAAAGCGGACAGAGTGACGAGCGTGGCAAAGCGGTGATGGCGGCCGCCAAACAGGCCATTCCCGGCAAGCCTGTACGCTTCGTCGTCAATTCGCACCCGCACTTCGACCACGCGGGCGGGCTGCGTGCGGCGGCAGGTGAGGGCGCCACGATTCTCATGCACCGCAACAGCGCCGACGCGATGACGAAGTTGATGTCCGCCACGCGCACGCTGGGCAACGACAGCCTCGCGACACAGCCCGCGCGGCGGGTGAACATTCAGGGTATCGGTGATCGCGAGATCCGCCGCGGCACGAACGGTAGAGTCGTCGAGATCCATCGGGTCGCCGCGAGTGAACACACGGACAGCCACCTGATGGTGTATTTGCCGGCCGAGCGTCTCCTCTACACTGCCGACACGTCAGTTGCCGGCATGCCGAATCCGAACCAGGTCCAGGTACTGCGTGCGACGCGGCCAGCAGCTTCTCGACCTCCGCT
>JABFSA010000021.1 GCA_013140775.1 Acidobacteriota bacterium
GCGGGCGTGGACGACGACCCCCGGCCGCTACTCGCGAACGCGGGAAAGAGCTTTATCGGCAGCTACGTGCTGGGCATGGGGTTCACCTTCGACGACTCTGACAAGAAGGGTGTCGCCAACCCTATCGCGTTGATGCACGAGTTGATCCGCAAGGACCCACGAAATGCCGAGCGCATTTTTCCCTACATCGGTGGTGAGGAGGTCAACGACAGCCCCACTCACGCGCACCATCGCTACGTAATCAACTTCGCTCAGATGTCAGAAGATGAGGCCCGTCGCTGGCCGGACCTGCTGAGGATCGTCGAGGCAAGGGTGAAGCCTGAGCGGCAGCTTCTCGGAGACAATCCTGACGGGCGCAGGCGAAAGGCCTACTGGTGGCAGTGGGGCCGCTACACGCCAGCCTTGTTCGAAGCGATTCGCGACCTTGATCGTGTGTTGGCCGTTGCTCAAATCAGTCAGACATTCGGTTTCACATTTCTTCAGCCATCGGTGTACAGCCACAAGCTGGTGTTGTTTCCGTTTCGCGACGATGAGGCGCTCGCGTTGATGCAATCCCGCGTTCACGAATCGTGGGCGCGTTTCTACGGTTCATCGTTCAAAGATGACCTAACCTACACACCTTCCGAGTGTTTTGAGACGTTCCCTTTTCCTGACGAGTGGCGTTCGAATCAGAGCCTCGGCGATTCAGGACGGGAGTACCACGCGTTTCGAAAAGAGTTGATGATTCGGACCAACGAGGGGTTGACCGACACATCGAACCGCTTCCACGACCGCGAGTTCGAGCACGATCCGGATATCGTCAAGCTGCGTGACCTGCACGCCGCCATGGACCGCGCCGTCCTCGACGCTTACGGCTGGACCGACATCCAGCCCACCTGCGAGTTCATCCTCGACTACGAGGACGATGCCGACGACACCGACGGCCAGCCGAGCAAGAAGAAGAAACCCTGGCGCTACCGCTGGCCCGACGAGATCCGCGACGAGGTCCTGGGTCGCCTGCTGGAGCTGAATGCCCAGCGCGCGCGCGGGGAGGCGAGCGCGAAGGCCACCGAGGCTGGAGCCGCCAAGGTGACCAAGACAAAGGGGGCGCGCGGAGCGTCCACGCCGTTGCTCGACCCATGACCCACGCCCGTCCGCACCATGCCTACCTCTTCAATCCCTGCGCGAGAGGCTTTATCACGCTGCCGACCGCTTTGATGATGGTTTCGGTGTAGTTCTTCTGGCTCTTGCTGCCTTCGAAAACAGGGTCGGTCGGCGACGTAAAGACTCGGTTGACGGACTCGATGATGAAAGCCGTGTATTTGGCGAGTTCTTCAGGCTGCGCCTTGTCGACGAGCCCACCCACCAACTTTTGATATGGGTCGAGGGAGATTGACACGCTACTCTTGAACGCATACTCCTCTTCCAGTTTCCTCTCCCGCGAGTACTGCAGGTTGCAGAACGCGATCGCGTAAATCAACGGGATTGAGATCGAAAGCTTTAGGTAGAAGGCTGCGTTGTATTCCGTGACAAACTGCAGCGAGTAGATGAAAAAGGCGGAGGCCGCCAGCGACAGGAGCACGCAGGCCCCAAGAGCCAGCGCCCACCCGTTCTTTGCCTTTGCAATTTCCATCTGGCGTTTTTGGAATGCGTGAAACAGCGTGTAGCCTGTTGCCCGCTCAATCGCTTCGCGGATGCGTCCCTCCAGCTCGTCGAGCTGCGCCACGAGCCGTTTCAGTTCGTCGTTTCCGGAACTGAGAGAAGCGTCGGACTTCGTGACGAACGCGTCGACGGTCTCCTTGCTTGCGGTAGCGAACTCTTGCAGTTGTTCAGTCAGTTTCGCTTGCTGAGTTGACTCGGTCTTCGCCAGATTCGCCGTGGCGCTGTCAACCAGTTCGGTAACGCGCAAGCCCGTCGATGTCGTGACGGATTCAAGATTGGTTCGGGTTGTCTCCGTGAGATCGTCGATCGCCTCGTCCAGCTTTGCGCGCAGCGTGGACATCTCGGTATTGGCGGTTGAGACGAACTCCTCATGGCTCGTTGCCTCGGCGTCACGTTGCGCCTTGGCCGCGTTCTCGGTACTGGCGAGGAGGTGTTCAGCGCGAGTGGTGAGGTCCTGCAAGGAGACACGAGATGCCTCGATCTCAAGTCGCATTTCCTTGGACTTTGCCGCGATGGCCTCGGTATCGGCTGTGGCCAGCTTGGCGCTCGCGAGTTGCTGGACCGCAGTCGTTTCATGCTGAGCCACCTGCGCGCCGAGGTTGGATACCTTCTGGCCGGTCTCAGTCGACTCACGCAGGGCGACCTGCAATTGCTCGACGACTTTCGTCGCCGAGGAGTGTTCCTCCGCAATCAACTTCGCACGATCGGAAATCGATTCGAGTGTCCGTTCCGCGTTCGCGCGCAGCGTGTCAAACTCTTCGGCGGCACGCACGCCCTTGCGAATCGCGGTCTCCTGGCTCTTCAGCTGGTTCATCTTGCTGTGAAAGCCGAGCACTTGATCCGAGAGGTCGTGAAGGCGGAACTGCCAGACAGACGAGTTCAATTCCTCGACAGCGGATTCAAGGTTCAGGATGGCATCCTTACCATCGAGGAGTTCCCTCAGCTCCCGGTCGACGGCGAGGACCTGACCATACAACGCATACTGCAACTTCAGTGGTAGTTGCGCGGACTTGCCCTTCTCAATCGCGTCGAGCAAGATGTCGCGCGCCTGCGTCAGATTGATCAGAGTCTCTTCGAGGGAGATCCGTCCTTTATTTGGATCGTAGGCAAGCTCAGTTGACTTGCGAATCGCTGCGCGTTGGGCATCTTCCGTCAGAGTATTCAGGATCCGCTGAAGCTCCTTCGGTAGATCTTCTTTGGTGGGCATGTCGCTGCTCATATCCGTCTCCAACTGCGCCAGGCCGCGCGCGTAATTGTTTGTGCTTCGGTCGCGCTTGAGTCTAACCGCAGTCAGCGCCGGGCCGAGGAGCTAGGTATCACCGAGGAAGACATCCTCCGCGCCCGGTCGCTGAATTCCGAGCCGAACGGCGTCGGTGACCCTGAGCGGGGATGGGTCAAGGCCGCGACGTACACTCAACTCGTCCGTAGTGGCGAGAAGCGGCTCTTCAATCTGAAGGATCGGCTGACCACGCGGTACGCGGAGGTGTCGGGCGTCGATCTCGCCGCCAAGGTTCTCGGACAGCCGCGGCTTGACGGTCTTGGCGAGGCACACTAGTTCCAGCGTCCTGATGTTCTTCCCCGCAACACGTCGAGGCGCGGCTATCTGGCGCGGGGGTTGCACGAGAACTGCGCGTAGTAGCTCAGTGGCTTTCCGTCTCGCTTGACGACGAACTTGGTCTTCACTCGCTGATCCTTGAGTTCTACGATTCCAGGGAGCGCTGAGAGGCTGCGCAAGCGAGCCGTGAGCGCGTTGAGTACGATTCCCCGTCCTCGATCCAACGTCCTCAGCAGAGCGAGGTCTCCTTTCTCCTCGCGGAGCAACCGAAAGCCTGAGGCCCAGCAGACGCCGTTCGGTAACGGCCATATGAGTGGCTGTGAGGGGTAGCCGATCCCGATGGAGATCAGGTGCATCATCGCGGCATATCGAATCCGATGAAGCTTTGGAATGGCGTAAGTACGTTGATGTCTTTGGGCGCGGAGGCGATTCCTGTCGATGACTCGGATAATATCGTCGATAGCCCGGCGCTGTTTCGCCAGCTCCTTCGCTACTGACGAGCGCCTGACGCGAAGGGCGCCATCGCGCTTCAACTGGTATCCGAGGAATCCAATCCATTCGATGCCGGATTGACCAGCCAGGCTCCAGTGGTATGCCGCCTTCGACTTCGCGTTCCAGTACGTCCGAGCGGTTTCAGTAGCCGTCGTGTCGATGGCCTTGGGACGGTGGTCGGGGAGCTCGAGTACTCGCAGCGCGCGACGGTACGCGTTCATTGCCCTTGTAGCAACGCGGCGGTTCGTCGAGGCCAGCAGGATGTCGTCCACGTAACGCGCGTAGAACGTCGAACGGTGAGTGCCGAGCGCCGTGCGCAACGCTCGATCCGCCCTGGTCAGGACAATATTCGCGAGCACGCTGGAGAACGCGGAACCTTGAGGGATTCCGATACGCTTCCCTGATTGGACGCATAGATGCGACTCCTTCAACGCCTTGTCAGGGTCGTAGATCTCAGGCTCCACGATCTTCCGCTTGGCCAGTTGCTCCGTCGCCCTTTCGCGTGCCCGTCGGTAGTCGTACCCGGCGAGGAATGACTGCAGGAACTCCAGCAGCCGCGGATCTGATGGAGCTCCGACTTCGGCCATGAGTGTGAACAACTCTCGCCTTGTCACGTCGTGCGATACGGAGTCGAAGAACCCCCGAATGTCGCACTCCGCAACCCAGAGCGTCGACGTGCTCTGGGCGGCCGCGAAGCCCCGGAGGTCGGAAACGGCGTCGTGATGGGTGATTGGGGCACCCCCGGTGGGCAGGCGGAAGGCATAGCAGTGTGTGTCGAGCCGGGAATCAATGAGGTGGCGGAGGTAACTCGCGAACACCGAGTCCGAGATGGCGTCGCGCAGTGCGTAAGGGGCCAGGACGCGATACCTCATTCTGTTGCCCGGCCTGCCCTTCGGGATGCCGATGAAGCGATCTGGCGCGATCACGTCCTTGGCGCTCCATCCCAGGACTCGAGCCTGACATTCATCGAGGAATATGCGCAGCCTCTTGGTCCAGGCGCGGTGTTCTGGATCGGCTAATTGACGGAGAACGAACTCCTCGAGTCGTTTCGCCTTGGCGGCGGGTAGGTCCGGCGCCGTCGCTCGCTCACGCCGGAGGAGTCTGGGCCAGTGCCGACGCGGTGGAAGGAGGCCCATCAGCGTGTCCGGCGGGACTTCTCGATGGATGCCAGCGGCTCGTGATACGAACGCGCTCCGACGATTCTTTCGTGCGAAATCGATGCGCTTCCTGCAGAGACTGGCGACCAGCCGCTGATCAGTGACGAATTCGTCGAGTGTCCTCATCGTCACCTCGGTATGGAGATGGGCTCCCCAGCTGGGGCGATAAACAACGCTGCGACTCAGCATGCTTGGCATACCAAGAGGGGGAGTAATTCCCTGGCGGGTCGCGCTGAAACACAAAGTTCGTGCACCCCGTACAGCGCGCCAACGTTTGCCAGGGCCAAAACCGGATCGCCGCTCAGCGAGCGACACCGGCCCAGCCCAGAGGAGCCCGACAAGAGGCTATGGGCCTTGGCGGCGTGCGTCAATCGTTCTTCGGGCCTTGGTGGCCGCCCGCTGGGATGCGCCTAACCGCTTGGCCATGAGATCCTTGCGTGCTACCTTCTTCAACGGAACCACTAAGTGCCAACAGCCGCACAAGTTAAAGCGTTGATCCGTAGCCACGCCGATGGCGACGAGCAGCGCTTCTATTCAGTCGCCCTGCAGGTCGCGGCCCAGGCCGCGCGGCAGGGGCACAACCGGTTCGCGATCGACTTGCGTGATCTGATCGATCGCGCGAAGGCCGGTGTGGAGCGCCCGAAGCCCGGACAGGTCACCCGCCCTGTGCCCATGGTGCAGCCCCGTGGCGAACTGGCCGGCCTGCTGAACGCGGCCTATCCGAAGACGCGCCTGAGCGAGATGGCGCTCGACGCGGTGACACACGGCCGCATCAAACGCGTGCTGACGGAGCAGCGCGACCGTGCGCACATCCAGTCGCACGGTCTAGTGCCGCTCCGTCGGCTCCTTCTGGTCGGTCCACCCGGCACGGGCAAGACGATGACGGCAGCCGCGCTGGCGGGCGAGTTGAACATCCCGCTGTTCAGCATTCAGCTTCACAGCCTGATCACGAAGTACCTCGGCGAAACCGCCGCCAAACTGCGGCTGGTCTTTGACGCGATGCAGGCAACGCGCGCGGTGTTCCTGTTCGACGAGTTCGACGCGCTGGGCACGGACCGCGCCGCGAAGAACGAAGTCGGCGAGATTCGGCGCGTCCTGAACTCGTTCCTCCAGTTTCTCGAGCACGACGCCTCGGACAGCATCGTGGTCGCTGCGACGAACCACCCGGCCCTCCTCGACCGCGCACTGCTCAGGCGGTTCGACGCGGTGATTGAGTACAGCCTGCCCACTCGTGCTGTGACTGAGCAAGTGCTTCGGTCGCGGCTGGCACTGCTCCAGACGTCGCGCTTGGGGTGGAAGGCCGTACTGGATGCGGCGGAGGGACTGAGCCACGGGGAGCTCAGCAAGGCCTGCGAGCATGCCGCAAAGAACGCCATTCTGGGCAGGCGGATGGAAGTGAAGACCGCAGAAGTCGTCGAGGCCCTCAAGGAGCGGCGTTCGGCACAGGGCTGATCGCTTTTCACGATGCCAGCTCCCCGTAACAGGCGCCACATCCTTGTCGGGGCGGCACCGCAGCCCGAACCTTTCACCCCGCACCCAAGGGACATAAGGCCACGAGGATTCACCCGTCCTTCCGACCGGCCGCAGCATGCGGCAGCTCTCAGGTCGGCGCTGGAGGCCGCGAACACCGAAGCCGTAGAGCTGCGGCAGCAGGCTCCCTTGACGGTCGAGGGCTCGCACCCCGGCCGATACATTGAGTTCGAGGGTCCCCCCGGAGTCGATCTCAAGATCGATTCACTCGACCTGCGGGGCAGCGGGATTGAGGTGGTGAACGTCCATCCGCGTCGCGAAGGCGACCAGACGGAGATTGCGCAGCGCGCCACCGTGTTCATTCCGGACGGCAAGCTGGGCGAGTTTCTGATGCGCTTCGAACAGTACGCGACGGAACTCACGCCGAAGGGGCAACCCAAGAACAAAGAGTTGGTCGATCGGATTGCCGCTGTTCGGCTGGCCACGCTCCGCCAGTTGTGGACGGATGATCCGGCCGCTTACCCAAACGAGCAGGCAAGCGTCTGGTGGGAGGTGTGGCTGCGACGTACGGGCGGCGAGCTTGCGCGCTTCGCAGACTTCTGCACGCAGTCCGGCATCCGGTTGGGCCTGCGGCAATTGGCTTTCGACGACCGCGTCGTCTGCCTCGCTCTGGCCAGTGCAGAGCAGCTCGCACCAGCACTCGTTGTCGTCGCAGACCTGGCGGAGTTACGTCGAGCTAAGACAGGCACCGCCTTCTTCGCCGACCTTTCACCTGCCGGGCAGGCGCAGTGGGTGGCCGATCTTGTGGGACGTCTGACGCCGCCTTCGCCTGATGCTCCGGCCGTGTGCATCCTCGACACGGGCGTCAATCGCGCCCATCCGCTGATCGCGCCAACCCTGTCGGCCGAAGATGCAACCGCCATCAAGGCGAGTTGGGGCGCGCACGATACCGGGTGGGGCGGCAACACCGGGCACGGCACTGAGATGGCCGGCTTGGCGCTGTACGGCGACCTGGTTCCCGTGCTTGAGTCTATCGACTCAGTCCATCTCCGCCATCGCCTGGAGTCGGTCAAGATCCTTCCTCCCCCTGGGCAGAACCAGAACGAGCCGGATATGTACGGGGCCGTGACCGCGATGGCGGTCAGCAGGCCAGAGATCCAGGCTCCGACACGGTCTCGCGTGTTCTCGATGGCGGTGACAGCTTCCAGCGAAGGCGACCTTGGCCAGCCGACATCGTGGTCCGCCGCCGTCGACGCGCTGGCGTCCGGGCGTGCGTTCGATCAGACCGACGAGGGTTTGGTTTTTATCAGCAGTGCTGAACCTGGGGCGCATCGGTTGTTCATCGTCAGCGCCGGCAATGTTCCGTTCGAGCAGCTGGCGGTCGAGCATCTCGATCACAGTGACCTCCAACCGGTTCAGGATCCCGCACAGTCATGGAATGCGTTGACCGTGGGTGCCTGCACTGACAAGGCGGTCATCTCCGATCCTGAATTACATGCGTGGTCGCCGATTTCCCCTCCTGGAGACCTGTCGCCGTGGAGCACGACATCATGCACCTTCGAGGAGAAGTGGCCGAACAAGCCGGAGGTTGTGTTTGAGGGTGGCAACGTCGCGCACGATGGCGCCGGCGGTGTTGACGGCGGCCTGGCCGACCTTTGCCTGCTCTCAACGGGTCACCAACCGCTGACGACGCCGTTCGTACTCTCACACGCTACCAGCGCGGCGACGGCGCAGGTTGCCCGAATCGCCGCGATCGTGGCGGCCGAGTATCCGACCCTTTGGCCCGAAACGCTTCGCGGGCTCGTCGTGCACTCAGCCCGCTGGACGCCGAGAATGCAGGCCGCGATCGACGCGACCCCAGGCAAGGTGAATAGAGGCAAACTGGTCCGTCGCTACGGATTCGGCGTGCCGGACGTGTCGCGCGCGGTCAGAAGCGCGAACGACGCGCTTACCTTGATCGTGCAGGGTGTCATTCACCCGTACTCCAAGGGCAAGATGCACGAGATGCACGTTCATGACTTGCCCTGGCCGGCAGCAGCTCTCAGCGTCATCGCCGGGCAGACGGTTCGGCTGCGGGTCACCCTGTCGTACTTCATTGAACCGAACCCAGGCCGGCGTGGATGGAAGGCGCGGCATCGCTACGCGTCGCACGGGCTGAGACTCGACGTCAAGAACGCGACCGAATCGCTGCCAGACTTCCGGAAGCGTCTCAATAAGAAGGCCCTCGACCCGGACGAGGAGAAGCCAACAGGTGGCTCTGACTCCGCAGATTGGGTGCTTGGAGATCACACGCGCCACAGGGGCTCACTGCATTGCGATATCTGGGAGGGCACCGCTGAAGACCTCGCTGCGAGGAACGTCATTGGCATCTACCCTGTCTCTGGATGGTGGAGGGAACAGCCAAAGCGGGATCGGAGCGCCGCCGGCGCCAGGTACGCGCTCGTCGTCAGCATCGAGACGGATGAAGAGGACGTGGACATCTGGACGCCCGTTGCGCAGCAAGTGGGCGTGCCGGTTCAGGCCACCGAGATCGAGTGGTAGGTCGGAACCCTATGACGTCTGCCGACGTTCGCGCTCGCCTCACGCATGCACTCCGGCTCGATCTGATCGGGCCTGAGCCTGAGGAGCCGCAGGCAGGCGAGGTCCTGCCGATCTCGCCCTCCCGCTTCTACTTGACCGGCTTTCTGGCACCCCTGAACGCGCCGGCCTCGCAGAAGGCGGATGACGACGAGCAGGGTGAGCTGGAGCTGGCGGCGGCCAGCGGCGGGGCCGAGGATGACGACAGCACGCCGGAGCCGCCAGCCGCCAAGCGCGGGCAGTTCCCTTCGTCGATGGGCGTGAGCGTGCTCGTGCCGCCAGGCGTGACCACGCTCAAGGTCCTGGCGCAGTGGGGCGACTACGAGGCGGTCGTGGCAGACGGCGTGAACGAGGGCACACCCACCGGCGAGTGGAAGCGGACCGATCGCCGCGCAGCACTGTCGGTCAGCGTAGCCTCGGAGCAGGGCGGGCCCGTGTCGAAGCCGCTGGCTGGCAGCGATGGGCTCGAGATCGTGACCTCGGTTCGGCGGGTGCGCGGCCTGGAGGACCTTCCCGACCTGCCGGCCGGGACGCGCGCGGTCTCGATCTTTCTCGTCAATCGGCGCGAGCCCGAAGAAGACCCGCTCCTCAAGGATCGGCGCTTCGCGTTCCAGGCATCTCTGGCGGTGGAGTCTGACGAGCCTTTCGTCCCGCGGCCCAATCCGCGCGGGCGCCAGGATGGTGACGACCCGGACGAGCGCATTGCCGACCTACAGTATCGCGACGTGATGGAGTTTGCGGTCGGGCACGGCGCCTCGACGAGGTGTTCGGTGGCCGGGGGCAGTTGCCGGCGCGTTGACACCACCTGGGTCCCGACGGCCGAAGTGGAGCGCGTCGAGCCGGCCGACATCAAGAACGTCGAGCTGGGGATGGAAGCGCTGGCGGCGTTCGAGACCGGGCAGCAGGTTCGCGGTGCCGTCGGGAGCATCGTTGCGCGGTACCGCACATGGATCACCGCGCAACGCGCCAAGGCGCCGCAGCAGGGTACTCAGCGTGAGGTCTCGGACGAACTCCTGAGTCGCTCCTCGCTAGCCGCAGGCCGCATCGAAGCAGGCATCGCGCTGCTCGACGATCCGCAGTTGATGGACGCGTTTCGACTGACGAACCGCGCGATGGCGATGGCCGCCCGTCAGCGCCGCGCGCAGGAGCGCGGCGTGGAGCCGGTCAGCGTCGAACCACCGAAATGGCGCCCGTTTCAGTTGGCCTTCGTGCTCATGAACCTCCGCGGCATCGCCGACCCGACGCACGCGGACCGCGAGCTGGTGGACCTGTTGTTCTTCCCCACGGGCGGCGGCAAGACCGAGGCCTACCTGGGATTGGCGGCCTTCGCGATTGTCCTGCGCCGCCTTCGCGACCCTGGCCCGACGTCCGCTGGTGTGACGGTGCTGATGCGCTACACCCTGCGCCTCCTGACGCTCGACCAGCTCGGTCGCGCCGCCACGCTGATCTGCGCGATGGAGATCATCCGCAAGGAGATGCCAGCGGCGCTCGGCACGTGGCCCTTCGAGGTCGGCCTGTGGGTGGGGAAGGCCGCCACACCGAATCGGATGGGGAAGAAGGGCGATACCGACCGTTCGAGCGCCCGCGCCAAGACGATCGCCTACCAGAACAACAGCCGCAAGGCGGCACCACTGCCGGTCGAGACGTGCCCCTGGTGCGGCACAAAGTTCAAGACGACATCCTTTACGCTGTCGCCGAACGCCGACGAGCCGCGCGACCTGAAGATTACGTGCGCCAGCCCGAAGTGCGTGTTCCGCGGCAATAACCCGCTGCCGATTGTCGGCGTGGACGAGCCGCTCTACCGGCGCGTCCCCTGTTTCGTGATCGCCACGGTGGACAAGTTCGCGAACCTGCCGTGGGTGGGCGCGAGCGGCGCGCTGCTCGGAGGTGCCGACCGCCACGACGGTGCCGGCTTCTACGGCCCCTGCGATCCAACCGTCGGCCAGAGAATGTCGAAGGCCCTCGCTCCGCCAGCGCTCATCATCCAGGACGAGCTACACCTCATCTCGGGCCCGCTCGGCACGATGGCCGGCCTCTACGAGACGGCGATTGCCGCGTTGTGCACGCGGCAGGCAGACGGACACACGATTCGCCCGAAGGTGGTGGCGTCCACCGCCACCGTGCGTCGCGCCTCCGACCAGACCCTCGCGCTCTTTGCGCGCTCTGGCGTCGAGATGTTCCCGCCACCGGGACCGGACCGGCGTGACTCGTTCTTCGCGCTCACCCGCCTCGTCTCCGAGCAGCCGGGACGCCTCTACGTGGGTTTGGCCGCTCAAGGGCGCAGCCTCAAGGTTGTCCTGCTGCGCACTTATCTTGCGCTGCTGGGCGCCACCGAGAAGATGTGGCGAGAAGAGGGCGGCGAGAAGAACGGGAACAATCCCGCCGACCCGTACATGACGCTGCTCGGCTACTTCAATAGCCTGCGCGAACTCGGCGGCAGTCGCCGCATCGTCGAGGACGAAGTCGCCTCGCGCGTGTCCGCCTACAGCCGGCAGCGGCGCGTGGGCGAGCCGGAGGGCTCCTTCGCCGACCGGAAGATCAGTCGCGACGTCTGCGAGTTGACGTCACGCGAACGCACCGATCAGGTCTCTGACACGAAGCGCCGTCTCGGGCTGTCGTTTGTGGACAAAGAGCGCATCGATGTGGCGCTGGCCACCAATATGATCTCGGTGGGCCTCGACATCACGCGGCTGGGGCTGATGGTGGTCCTCGGCCAGCCAAAGGCCGCGGCCGAGTATATCCAGGCCACCAGTCGCGTGGGCCGCGATGTGGCCAAGCCTGGCCTCGTGGTGACGCTGCTCAACATCCATCGTCCGCGGGACCGCTCGCACTTCGAACGGTTCGACGCGTTTCACGCGTCGTTCTACCGCGCGGTGGAAGCCACCAGCGTCACGCCGTTCGCTCCCCGAGCCCTCGATCGGGGGCTGCCTGGAGTGGTCGTGGCCATGGCCCGGCATCTGCTCGCCGCATTGACACCGCCAACGGCTGCCCTGGCCATCGTCGGGCAACGGCCGCAGCTGTCGGTGATCGCAGACCTTCTGGCCAGACGAGGGCGGACACATCGCTCACGTCAGACGAAGGAGGAAGAGGAACGGCTCGACGCGTCGCTTCGTGCCCGCGTGATGGATTTGCTCGACTCGTGGTGCAAGGTCGCGGAGTTTCAACAGAACAACAGCGCGAGGTTGCTCTACCAGCCGTACGAAGGATCCGCGGGCCCGGCCCTGCTGAGGCTGCCGCTCGATCCGGTCGGTGCAGACCTACAGCCTGCGCAGGACGCCCGCAAGTTCAAGGCACCGCGGTCGCTGCGCGACGTCGAGCCGGCGGTGAACCTCTGGCTCAAGAGGCTGGACGGTTCAAATATTGATCTGCCCGCCGACGGGGAGTACACGTAGTGCCGCCCCCGAGACCAAGAAATGTGAAGCCGGCCGGGCAGATCCGCCAGAGCCAGGTCGTGACCACGTTCGGCCCAGGCGCGATGATGGACTTGCCCGACTACGCCGTGATTCTCGGCGGGTTGGATCATTGGACTGGCTACGAAGGTCGCCCGATTGCGGAGGAGCGGTTGGCCGCGAAAGTCGGCGCCCTGCTCAACCGGGACTCCGTTCGCTTCTACGCTCCGCCCCCTGATCCTGACGATCCCACCGCAGCGATCACCGGCATCACGGCGTGGCTGTTTCCGGAGTGGTTCGTCGCCCAGGTGGAAAGGCGGGAGGGCGGCGTACGGGCCCGGCCGCTGGTGTATCGATCGGACCTCGAGAAGGGGATGACCTATCGCCTCGACCGGGAGAAGCCGGTCAAGGTTGTTCCGATCCGATTCGTGCAAGCCTGCGCTCGCGGTCACGTGAGCGACATCGACTGGAAGCTCTTTGTTCACGGCAAGGATGACCCCTGCTCCCGCCCCTTATGGATTGAGGAACGAGGCACGAGCGGCGATCTCACAGACGTCTTCATTCGCTGTGAGTGCGGAAAGACGAAGGCGCTCCATGCGGCGAGCCTCAAGAACGTGCCGCTCGGCTTCTGCAACGGCCGTCGGCCGTGGCTCGGACCGAATGCGACTGAACGCTGTGGAGGCGCGGCAGGGCCGGTTCATCCGAATCGCCTGCTGATCAGGGCTGCCTCGAACGCGTACTTTGCGCAAACGTTGTCCGTGATCTCCATCCCCGAGGCTGACGCGAAGGTGCGCACGGCGGTTGACGAAGTGTGGGATCTGTTTCTCCAGTACTCGGAGTCACTTGAGGACATCGGCCGTGAACGTCGCAAGCAACGGGTCAGCGCGGCCCTCGAAGGCTTGTCGAACGACGAAGTCTGGCAGGAAGTCCAGCGGCGCAAGGGTGGACTCGCGCCAACCACCGTTGGCATCCGCGAAGCGGAGATCAAGACGCTGCTGTCGTCGCCCGATACCGTCGGTACCGACCAGCCCGACGGCCTGTTTTACGCCAGAACGATTCCGACTCCCACTGGGGAGCCTGCGCTCACAGGCAAGCTCAGTCGCGTTGTGAAGGTGCACCGCCTGCGCGAGGTGATTGCACAGATCGGTTTCACGCGGTTCGAGGCAGCGGTTCCTGACGTCAATGGTGAGTTGGCGCTCGACGTCGAGCGGGCGGAGCTGTCACAGAATCAGGACTGGCTCCCTGCCATCGAAAATCGCGGCGAAGGGGTGTTCATCGGCCTGAAGGCGGAGGCCGTCAAGGCCTGGCTCGCTCGGGACGCGGTGAAGCGACGGTCCGCCCAGTTGCTCGACGGGTTTCTCGCCTGGCAGAAAATCAACGAGGCCACGTCGGCGAAGTTTCCAGGCCCGACCTTCATCATGCTGCACTCGTTGTCGCACATGCTCATCACGGCTGTGGCACTCGATTGCGGCTATGCGGCCAGCTCCATTCGCGAACGCATCTACGCAAGCGATGCGGGCTACGGCATCCTGCTGTACACGGCAACCGCGGATGCCGAGGGGACGCTCGGCGGGCTTGTGGAGGCCGCGGATCGGATCGATCGGTACTTGAGGCAGGCCGTCGAGATCAGTGAGTTGTGCTCGAACGATCCCGTGTGCGCGCAGCATCGTCCAGACAACCGGCAGGAGGACCGCTTTCTCCACGGCGCCGCGTGTCATGGATGCCTGCTCCTGGCCGAGAGCTCGTGCGAGCGCCGGAATGACTTCCTCGACCGTGCGCTGGTCGTCCCCACCGTGGACGATGCCGGCGCGGCGTTCTTTGAGGAAGCCTGATTCGTGAGCCTCGCATTGGAAGGCGTCTCGGCGGCCACGCTGCGCGCGATCGCCGCAGCTCTGCAGAACGGGCAGCTCTCGACACCGCTCTCGCCGCTGGCCATTGCGCGAGTCGCCCCGTCCTGCTCAGAGACGGCGGTGCAGCAACTTGTCCGCCTCTCCAAGGAGGGGATGCAGGCGGCGCATCTTGCGCTTCTTGTGGACGCCATGGCGAAGGCCGTCGAGCAGCGCCTCGCCAGCGGCGTCGAACTGGTCTGGACCGGACCTGAGTCTTCTGCGTCTCAGAGCCGGGACACCGCGATTGTCGTCGCGGAATTGTTCCGCTCGGCGACGAAATCGGTGCTCGTGAGCACGTTCGTCGTCCACCAGGCCGATACCGTGTTCAAGCCGCTGGCGGACCGAATGGCCGAAGATCCCGGCCTGCGCGTGCAGCTGTTCGTCCACGTGGGACGAGCCGACAGGGATACACGGTACGAGTCCGAGATTCTTCGCGAATTCGCTGCACAGCTCGGCGCCAAATGGCCTGGACCGGTCCGCCCGTTGCTCTACTACGATCCCCGCTCGCTGGACACGAACCCTGCCACGCGCGCGACGTGGCACGCGAAGGTCATCGTCGTTGATGACGAGACGGCATTCGTGACGTCCGCGAACTTCACAGAGTGGGCGCAGCAGCGCAATGTCGAGGCAGGTGTGCTGATTCGAAATGCTCAATTCGCGAAGCAGCTGAGTCAGCAGTTCGAAGGATTGGTGCAGTCGCGAACGGTGGCGGAGGTTCCTGGGTTCAGGCCCTGATTGGTGGAAGGACGCTTCCGCCTCAACTCGCCGATCGCGACATCGCGCGACAGTTCCCCGTCAGAACGGTTGTGTTTGCGCCGCCTGGCTCCGAATCTGGATCCGAGCGGAGCCTCTCTACGGCCAGGCGCGTGTCGTGTTCGCCGCGCGCGCGACAAGCGCAACACCCTCTATGCTGAGGTCAGCCGCCTTCGTGGCCAGCTGCCGACCCTACCCGTGCCGGATGTGTCAGCCCGACTCGCGGACGGCACTGTAGAGGAGGCGAGGGGACGCAGCGGTCGTTCTTCTCAATCCCGCTTCTGAAAGTGTCGGTCTTCTCTTGTTGTCGGCGAGAGGGCTCCGCCATCGGCCCGCCGTCGTGCGATGCACGATCACACCGCAGCGCTCACCGGCCGCTTCGCGTTGCGCCAGCACATATCGCTGGCACGCCCGGTGAGGGTCGCCGCGGTGTTCGGCGCGCCGATGGCAGAGCCGCGTGTCCTCCAGACGGGTTGTCGGGTTCCTTGTGGCGCGAAGGAACCACGGACAACCCGTCCACTGGAGGACACCATGACCGCCGACGAACTCAAGAAAATCACGACCGACGCACTCGACACGCTCGCGGCCCTTCTCGATGAAGGCCAGAGCGACCAGCTCACCGCGCTGCTCAAGACCATGGCGCGGTTCCCCAAGTACTCCTGGCACAACGTCGCGCTCATTGCCAGTCAGCGCCCAACCGCGACGCGCGTTGCGGGCTTTCAGACCTGGCGCACGATGGGTCGCTGCGTTCGGAAGGGCGAGAAGGGCATTGCGATTCTGGCGCCGATCGTCGGTCGACGCGAGGCTGAGTCCGCGAGCGACAACGCGCGAACCATCCTGGGCTTCCGCGCGGCGTACGTGTTCGATGTCGAGCAGACCGATGGCGAGCCGCTCCCTGAGCCCCGCGAGGCCTCGGGTGACCCCGGCGCCAAGACGGCGTCGCTCAAGGCCGCCATTCTCGCGCGGGGCATCGCACTTGAATCTGTCGATGACCTGGGCGGCGCTCTCGGTACGTCAAGCGGCGGACGCATTCGGCTCCTCACCCGTCTCTCGCCCGCGATGGAGTTCACGACCCTCGTGCACGAATACGCGCATGAACTGCTGCACCACGCGGACGACCGACCGGCCTCACGTGACACGCGCGAACTCGAAGCGGAGGCCGTGGCCTTCGTCGTTGGCGGGGCCGTGGGACTCAATACGTCTGACGCATCGCGGGACTACATTTGTCTTTACCGCGGCGACCGCGAGGCGCTCGCGCAGTCGCTCACACGCGTGCAGCAGACAGCGTCGGCGATTCTCCGGGCGATCGAGGGCGACGCGTCCCTGGCACCCCCAGGCTGATAGAGCAGAACGGCCGCCGCGGCGCACGTTCGTGCCCCAACGCGGCGTGTGCCCGCGCGCGGGTCGGGTGTACGATTGTGGGCATCGAGTTGTCGCGTCAGACCGTGCGACGTCTGTCGGTCACGATGGACAACTCGACGTGGTGATGTCCATGTCCACAGCCTCACGATCTCCGTCTCTGCTTCGAATCGTCGCGTGGGCGTGCCTCGGGCCGTTTGCGGCCCTCGGCGGTCTTGCGCTGCTCGTGTTCGGTTTCGGCGCGCTGGCGGTTGGCGTTCGACTATTGCTCGCGCTGTTCGGGCACGGCGGCGTGTAAGATCATTCGCTGTTTCGCCCCCGCCATACGGTCCCACCGTCGGGCGCCATGCCTGCGCGCTGTCCCACGAGCCGATTCCACGGCCCGATCGTCCGAGTGTCGAATCCCGTTCCGGTCTTTCGCTGAGGGCCGCCGTGTGGTCGTGGACTCGCGGCGTCGACGTGTGCGTGTCACCGGTCGGGTGGTCGTTGGGTCCGCGGCGCCCAGGCGCCCGTCTTCGGCCACCGGCTGCACCCAGCAAGCCGCCAGGGCGGCGTGCCAGGGAACCTGGACACGCTGGGTGCGGTCGCCGATAGCCGCGGGCGCCGTGCGCGCCGCTTCCGTCCTCGCTGGGACGCGTGATGGTTCCTGGCTTCTCACGAAGGAACCAATCACGGTTCCCAAGAGGAGCAGAACCATGCAGACCACCATCCAGGCCGACACCATCACTGTCAAGATCACCGCGAACGACAAGGGCAACCCCGCCGGGAAGCTCGCCGACGCGGAACTCCACTTCGCCGACGGACCCCTCGCGGGACTGAAGCTCATCGGCTTCGCGATCTGGGAGCGCCGCGGCGCGAGTAGCCGGAACGTCACGTTCCCGGCGCGGCAGTACAGCGTGAACGGCGAGCGCCGCAGCTTCGCGCTGTTGCGCCCGATCGCCGACGCGAGCGCCCAGTCCGCGGTGCGCGACCGCATCCTCGAAGCGTACGCCGAGTACGAGCAGGCGGTGGCCGCCAACGGGTAGCCGTCCAGCGGCACGATGGAGCCCTCCGGGGCTCTGTCGTGCGTCAATCCGTCGCGTCGGAACGGATGACACGTGCGTGTTCCGTGCGGAGGAGCATCGTTTCCAGTCGTGGGGGCCGGCCAGCGGTCGCGCGCCCACTCAGCTCACCCTGAGCCACGAAGACCACGCCGCCGTCGCCACTGTCCACGGGCGCGGAAAGTGGGCTGGTAGCTCAGCCTGAGCTGTCGACCCAGCTCACCCTGACCTCTTGTCCCAGCTCACCGTGAGCTGGGGGGGCGGTCACTCTGAGCTACTAAGACGTCCCGTGAATTCGTCCCTGTAATTCGTCCCGTGAAGAAGAGGACCGCGCCGCATCGCGACGCATGCGCAGATGACGAGGCGATGCGGCAGATGCGCGGCGGGACGCTGATCCCTACCCATTGCCACGCTGGCGAGCGGAGACGAATGGGTAGCGTCTACCCGTGCTCGCTGGGCCGAAGGAGGCCGACTATCCCCGCCCCCGTCTCGCCTCCTGTGGAGCGCCGCATCGTAGATCGCTCTCCGTCAAGGCCTTACGTCGCGTGGCTCGCGTTCGCGTCCCTCAACGGTCAGGGGCGTTGACGACTGAATACACCCGTCACGGATCTTGCCTATCAACGCCCTCGCCGGTGTTCCAGCGGTGTACGGCGCTCGCGGTGGACGCCCGCGCTGCAGATGTCCCCAGCTCCCGAAGGTGAGGTCCACGTGCCCGTTCATGATCACGCCCGCGTCATCCGACTCCTGGCCACCAGCCTTGAGATCCTCGCCGCCCCTCTCCCGTCGGCAGACGCCGCGTCGACCGTCGGCGAACGACG
>JABFSA010000037.1 GCA_013140775.1 Acidobacteriota bacterium
CGGGGCGCGGCAAGATTGCTCTCGACGGTGCTGGCGTCACGGTTCCTCGCGCGCGGGCTTCTCTTGATTGCCGGCGGCGTGGTTCTGCCTCTCCTGTGGGGGGTGCCGGGCTGGTGGGGTGGATGGGTCGCGGCACTGGCTTCGCTTCTGCTCACGCTGGGGAGCGAACTTCTTGGCCGCTATCTCTTCTTCGTCAGCGTCGTACCGCGGCACATGGCCACGCCCTATCTCGCGATGGAGGTGGACGCCGCATGAACCTGAAGCGGCTGCTCGGCCTCGACACCGACGCTGAGCGCTATGCCTACGGCGTCGATCCAGTTGCGGGGTACATCTCTCAGCAACGGGCCGCTGACCACTGGGTCGCCACGACGTGCGGCTACTGTTCGGTCGGCTGCGGCATGCTCGTTGGCGTCAAGGACGGCCGGGCGGTGGCCGTGCGCGGCAATCCCGACCATCCGGTCAATCAGGGCCTGCTGTGTCCGAAAGGCCTTTCCGAGCACCACACCCTCGACGCCTCCAATCGTGCGCGTTATCCCTTGCTCAAGCGACAGGGCAAGTTCGAACGCGTGGGGTGGAATACGGCGCTCGACACGATGGTCGAGAAGTTCCGTGGCGTGCAGGCCGCATACGGTCCCGGCGCCGTCGGTGTGATCGGCACCGGGCAGCTCGTGACAGAGGAGTTCTACACGCTCGGCAAGCTCGTGCAGCTCGGGCTGGGCACCACCAACTACGACGGCAACACCACGTTGTGCATGTCCACGGCGGTAGCCGGCTACAAGCGGTCGTTTGGCAGCGACGGCCCTCCGGGTGCGTACGAGGACCTGGATCGCGCCGACGTGATCGTCCTCATCGGCGCCAACATCGCCGACAACCATCCAATTCTCTGCCGTCGCGTCGAGGCCAATAAGGCTGCGACGGTGATCGTGGTGGATCCGCGAGTGACGAAGACGGCGATGATGGCGAACCTCCATCTGCCGATTCGGCCGCGGTCGGACCTGGCGCTGCTCAACGGCCTGATCAAAGTCATCATCGACCAGGACCTCGTCGATCGCCGATACGTCGATCGCCACACAACGGGATTCGAAGCGCTGCGCGCCTCGGTCGCCGAGTACACGCTGGAGCGTGTCGCGGAGATCACGGGTCTCCATCCCGATCTCATCGTTCGGACAGCCTGGCTATACGCACGCGCGAAGGCGGCCTTCATCGGCTGGACGATGGGGGTGAACCACAGTACGAAGGGCACCGAGACCGTCAATGCCATCAACAACCTGGCATTGATTACCGGCAACATCGGTCGCGCCGGCGCGTCGCCGTTCTCCATCACCGGTCAGTGCAACGCGATGGGCACGCGCGAGGCCGGCTTCACGTCGAGCCTGCCCGGCTACCGGAAGTTCGAGGACGAATCCGACCGCGAGGCGCTGGCCTCGATCTGGGAGCTTCCGGTCGCGCGGATCCCCACGGCGCGCGGCCTTGCGTATCCCGACATCATCGAGGCGGTGCTCGATGGCCGCATTCGTGCGCTCTGGATTATCGCGACGAATCCGATTGTGTCGTTCCCCAATCTCGGCGTGCTGAAGCAGGCGCTCGAGAACCTCGAGTTTCTGGTCGTGCAGGACGGTTTTCACCCGACACCAACCACGGAGCTGGCGCACCTCGTCCTGCCGGCGGCCATCTGGGGCGAGAAGGAAGGCACGTACACCAACTCCGAGCGCCGCGTCAGCAAAGTCAACCGCGTTGTCGCTCCTCCCGATGAGGCCCGATCCGATTTCGACATCTTTCTCGCGCTTGCGGCAAAGCTCGGCGTGAAGGACGAGCTCTTTCCCGGATGGAAGACGCCGCGCGACGCATTCAACGAGTGGAAGCGCGTGTCAGCCGGCCGGCTCTGCGACTACTCGGGCATGACGTACGACGCGATCGAGGCTCACGGAGGGCTGCAGTGGCCTCTGCCCAAAGGCGCCGCGAGCACCGACGAGACGCGCCGCCTCTATACCGACGGGAAGTTCCAGACGCCTGACGGTCGCGCGCGGCTCATTCCGGTGAAGTGGGAGCCGTACCCGGAGCCGCCGAATGTGGAGTTCCCGCTCGTGCTCAACACCGGACGCACGGTCGAGCACTGGCACACACGGACGAAGACCGGGCAGGTGCCAATCCTCGAACGCCTCTCGCCGGAAGCCTGGGTCGAGATGAACCCGCGCGACGCCCGGGCGCTTCGTTTGAAGCCTCAAGACCGCGTTGATGTGGTCTCACGCCGGGGCCGGGTGAAGGGTCTTCCGCTTCGTGTGACAGAGACCATCGGCCCAGGTCAGGTGTTCGTGCCGTTTCATTTCGCCGAGACCAACGCGAATCAGGTGACGCAGAGCGCGTTCGATCCGATCTCGCGCGAGCCCAACTACAAACAGTCGGCGGTCCGGGTTGAGAGGACCACCCACACACATGGAGGTGCGTCTCGATGACACGGCTGGTGGTCATCGGCAACGGTATGGCTGGCGCCAGGGTTGTCGAGGAAATCCTGCAGCGGGCGCCCGGGCGCTTTGACATCGTCATGTTCGGCGCGGAGCCGTACGGCAACTACAACCGGATCCTGTTGAGCAATGTGCTCAACGGAAGCCAGGCTGCGCCAGACATCTTCATGAACCCGCTCTCGTGGTACGTCGAGAACGGGATCACCCTGCACGCCGGCGTCCGAGCTGTCCGCATCGATCGCGACCGGCGCATCGTCGTCGGCATGCCGCTGCGGAAGGATGCGCTGGCGTATGCGGCCGACGCGAAGAGTGACGAAGCACTCGAGCCCATCGAAGAGCCCTATGACCACGTCATCATCGCGACCGGCGCGCGGCCCTTCGTGCCCCCGATGGAAGGATTCGACGGTCCCGGCGCATTCCTCTTCCGGACCATCGACGATTGTTCCCGCATCGCCGACTACGCCAGGGGTTGCCGGCGTGCGGCGGTCATAGGCGGCGGACTCCTGGGGCTCGAGGCGGCGCGCGGTCTTCTTACGCATGAGGTCGAGGTCACCATCCTCGAAGCCGCGCCGCAGTTGATGATGGCGCAGCTCGACTCCGAGTCGGGTGACATGCTGCGCGCCACCATCGGCGGCATGGGGATGACGGTCCTTACCAACACCATCACCACCCGCGTGGTGCGATCGGAAGGCCGGATCACCGGCCTGGAGTTCAAGGACGGCAGCAGCCTCGCCACCGACATGGTGGTGGTGAGCGCGGGCATCAGGCCGATCACTGAGATCGCCGCGGTCTCGGGCCTCGCCGTCAACCGGGGCATCGTGTGCGACGACCAGATGCGGACGAGCGATCCTGCCATCTTCGCGCTCGGTGAGTGCGTCGAGCATCGCGGGACGACCTATGGCCTCGTCGATCCCATCTGGGACATGGCCAACGTGCTGGCCGACGTGATCACGGGCACCAACCCGGGTGCTGCCTACCGTGGCTCGAAACTGGGTACGAAGCTGAAGGTCATGGGCGTCGAGCTCGCATCGATGGGCGAGACCAGGCCTGCGGGACCCGACGACGAAGTGGTGGTGTATCGAGAGCCGAGGCACGGAATCTACAAGAAGCTGATCGTGCGGAACGACGCGATCGCGGGCGCGATTCTTCTTGGAGAAACCGAGGCGGCATCGACGTTGACGCAGATGTTCATGGCCGGCACCGCCGTGCCGGAGCGACGCGCCGACCTCTTCTTCGGAACGCCGACCGGTGTGGCGCTGCTCAAGGCGTCGGACCTCCCCGACAACGCGCAGATCTGCAACTGCAACGGCATCAGCAAGCGGCGGATCGTCGAGGCCATCGAGACGCAGGGATGCAAGAGCGTGTCGAAGGTGGGTGCGTGCACGAAAGCCGGCCTGGGCTGCGGATCCTGCAAGGGGCTCGTGGCGCAGCTGCTCGAGGCCTACCTCGGTGAAGTGGGGTACGACCCGACCGAGCACTACTACGTGCCGGGTGTACCGCTGGAGAAGTCTCAGCTCGTGGCGGAGATCAGGCGACGCAAGCTCATGTCGGTGAGCGCGGTGTTCAAGGAGCTCGCCGATGGCAAGGAGGATCCGGCAAGCAAGGTCGGCCTTGCGTCGCTGCTCAAGACGATCTGGCCTGACGAGTATGCCGACGAGCGCGACGCGCGTTTCATCAACGATCGCGTGCACGCCAACATCCAGAAGGACGGCACCTTTTCGGTGGTGCCCCGCATCTACGCCGGCGTGACCACGGCCGATGAGCTCATGCGGATCGCGCAGGTTGCGGTCAAGTACGAGGTGCCGATGGTGAAGTTCACCGGCGGTCAGCGCATCGATCTCCTCGGGATCAAGAAGGACGACCTGCCGGGCGTGTGGAAGGACCTCGGGATGCCGAGCGGGCACGCGTATACGAAGTCGTTCCGTACCTGTAAGAGCTGCGTCGGCACCGACTTCTGCCGCTACGGCGTCGGGGACTCAATCGGCCTGGCCCAGAAGATCGAACGCCGGTTTCAGGGCGTGGAGTCACCGCACAAGATGAAGCTCGCCACGGCGGGCTGTCCGCGCAACTGCTCCGAGGCGCTCGTCAAGGACATCGGCGCCGTCGCCATCGAAGGCGGCAGGTGGGAGATCTACGTCGGTGGCGCCGCGGGTGGCAGCGTTCGAAAGGGGGATCTGCTTTGCACAGTGGACACCCACGATGAGGTGCTCACCATCATCGGGCGTTTCATCCAGTACTACCGCGAGCACGGCCGCTATCTGGAACGCACCTATCACTTTCTCGAACGGCTCGGTATCGAGAACCTGCGGAAGATTCTCATCGAGGACAGCCTCGGCATCTGCGCGCAACTCGACGCGAACATCCAGAAAGCCGTCGAGGCCTATCGCGACCCGTGGCAGGAGGCTGTTCGCCCCGCTTATCACGCGCAATTCACCGCGGCTGAGCTCGCTTACACGCTGGAGGTCGCTGAGAGCAATGGCTGATACAGGGGCGGGATTCGGGATTCGGGATTCGGGATTCACGACGCTGGACTTGGGGCTCGAGGCTCGGGACTCGGGACTCGGGGCTCGGGACTCGGGGCTCGAAACAGCCCTCGTCAGTCTGGGCAGCATCACGCGGATCCCGGAGGGCCAGGGGCGCTGCTACGTGGTGGGCGCCGAAGAGATCGCGGTCTTCCGGCAGCGCGATGGCCGTCTCTTTGCCACCCAGAACCGTTGCCCTCATCGGCAGGGGCCACTGGCTGAGGGCGTGATTGGCAGTGGACAGGTCATCTGTCCGCTCCACTCTCACCGCTTCGAACTGGAAGACGGCTCGGGCAGCGAGCACGGCGAGTGTCTCAAGGTGTACACGGTTGACGTTCGGAAGGGTGAGCTGTTCGTGCGTCTCGATAGCGGGCGAAAAGCATGCTGACGGAATCGGCAGCCCGTCAGCGCGTCCTGTGGTTGTCCACGATTGCGTTCACGCTCATGTTCAACGTGTGGCTGATGCTGGGCGTGCTCGGGATCCCCATTCGCCGTGAGCTCGGATTGACCGACGTGCAGCTCGAGTGGCTGATTGCGACCGCCATCCTCTCGGGTGCGCTGTTCCGGCTGAACGCGGGCATCTGGGCCGATCAGTACGGTGGGCGCATCGTAATGTGCTTGTTGCTTGCGGTGTCAGCGGTCTCCGCGTACGTGTTCAGCCACGCAACAACCTACGCGCAGCTCCTTGTCTGCTCGGTCCTGTTTGGGCTCGCCGGGAACAGTTTCTCCGCGGGCGTCTCATGGAATTCCGCGTGGTTCCCTCGTCATCAGGCAGGGACTGCACTGGGCGTCTTCGGCGCCGGCAATGTCGGAGCCGCAGGCACCAAGCTCCTGATCGTGCTCGTCCCGGGCATTCTGACGGCCGTTCCGGCAGCGGGCTATTGGGGTGGATTGATACCCGGCGGCTGGCGCTTCATTCCGGCACTGTATGCGGCGCTCCTCGTGTGCATGGGACTGGCAATTGTTGCGTTCAGCCCCAAGCCGGATCGGCAGCCGGGCAAAGGTCGACGCCTTCGCGACGCCCTCGCACCGCTCCGTCATGTCCGCGTCTGGCGCTTCAGCCTCTACTACATCGTCGTCTTCGGGGCTTACGTGGCGCTGTCCGCGTGGCTCCCGAAGTTCTACGTGGATACCTACGGCGTGTCGCTGTCGAACGCGGCGCTGCTCGCAGCGAGTTTCATCCTTCCGGCGAGTCTGCTGCGACCGGCAGGTGGCTACCTCTCGGACCGGTACGGCCCGCGCGTGATCACGTACGGCGTGTTCATTGTCATGACGGCCACCCTGCTCCTGCTGTCACTCCCGAGCGGCACCTTTGTTGCGGATCTCCGGCCGGGCGTGCACGACGAGCCGTTCACGTTCAGCTACCACCTCGGCCTGTGGCCGTTTGCAGGCCTGATGTTCGTGCTCGGGTGCGCCATGGGCATTGGCAAGGCGTCGGTCTACAAGTACATCCCCGACTACTTCCCGACAGACGTCGGCGCGGTCGGCGGAGTCGTCGGGATGCTCGGCGCGCTTGGCGGCTTCTTCCTGCCGCCCGCCTTCGGCATCCTGACGCGATGGAGTGGCGTGCCGCAGCTCGCATTCGTTCCGCTGCTGGCGCTGACCGTGTGGAGCCTCCTGTGGCTTCACCTTGCCGTTCTGCGCCTTCGCGGCCCAGTCCCTCTCGTCGGCGCCGACAACCGGCTGCCAGCGCATCACACTGCAACTTCTCCTCTGTGAGATCTCAATGATCCAAAGCGAGCCCATGATGAGCAACCCAACCGAGATTGAATTCCTTCATGAGATCGGCAGCCGCATGGCGGCGGCAGATCCGCTCCATGCGGTGCTGGGACGAGTGGTGACCTTCGTGTCGAGCCTCGTGCAGTGCGACTCGTGCTTCGTCTATGTGCTCAACCAGGACAACGAGCTCGTGCTGCGCGCGTCCAAGAACCCGCATCCCGATGTCGTCGATCGTCTGAAGATCCCTATCGGACAGGGCATCACCGGGTGGGTGGCGAAGCACCGGTCGCCTGTAGCGGTGGCCCGCCACGCATTCGAGGATGCCCGCTTCCGTGTCTTCAACGAGCTGCCGGAAGACCGATATGAAGCGTTCCTCTCAGTGCCGGTGCTGAGCAGGGGAAAGCTCGTCGGGGTGATCAATCTTCAACACCTGCAGCCTCACGAACACAGTCTTCGTGAGATTCAGCTCATCTCGACAATCGGCTTTCTGGTCGGCGCCGAGATCGAGATGGCGCGGCTGGAGGTCGAGAACACGGAACTCTCCGAGCGTCTGCAGTCACGCAAAGTGATCGATCGCGCGAAAGGGATCCTTCAACGCGAGCTCGGCATCACGGAGGAAGAGGCGTACCTGACGATTCAGCGGCAGAGCCGCGATCGGCGCAAGACGAAGAAGGAGATTGCCGAAGCGATCATCCTCGGCGATGAATTGCGGCGCGGCAAAGCCAATGGCTAGCGATAGGTCTTGGTCAGGCCGTTGCGAGCATTGGTCACGGTGAAGGTGCCGTCCTGCTGCGCGCTCACCTTGAACCAATACGCGCGCCCGTTATGTGCCGGCGGGGGCGGCGCCTGTTGTCCTTGCGGAGGAGGAGTCCAGGCCGCCACCGGCATCGCATCGGGCTGCTCGTCGAACAGATTGCCGATGAACATCCCGGGCACCGTGTATTCCTGACCGCCGAGCAGCGAGAAGTGCGACTGCCACACGTCCTCCAGGCCCGGCGAGTTCAGGATGATCTTCATGGCATCGGGCTGACCACCCTTGCGCGTGCCGTTGTTGATGATCGAGACACGCGGACGCAGGGCGTGCACCATTACCTGCGAGTTCGAGACCGGCTGTCCGTGGTGGCCAACGATCAGAAGGTCGGCGGTGCCCAGGCGGTTCGCCGGGCACATCAGTTCAGCTTCCTTGTTCCAGGTCAGATCGCCTGGATGCACAACGCGGAACCTGCCGAAGGTGATGTGGCTGCCGACCGACTGCGCGTTCTCGGTCGGGTCGGGATCCTGCGGTTTATAAGTGGCGCAGTAGGGATTCGGCGACCCGGCGCCGGGCAGCGACGACTGAATCACCTGGCCACCGGAGGTCACGATTCGCCAGTCAACACCCTTGAGCGCGATGCGATCTCCCGGCTTGACGATCGTCCGCTTCGCCCTGGCGACAAGCGCTGGATACACCGTGTCCAGGAACTCGGTTGAGGCTGGCTGCGGCTGGATCGTCGGGCCATGGTCGTAATAGGCCTTGATCGGGATCTGCTTCGCGAGCTCGGCCAGCGCGCCGAAGTGGTCGCCGTGCCAGTGGGTCGTGACGTGGTGATCGATCTGCGTGACGCCCGCGTCCTTGACCGCGTCGAGGATGCGGGCCGCATCGCGAGCCGCGGCGGGGCCGCCGTTGCCCGCGTCGATGAGCACGGATTCGCCGGACGGAGTCACGAAGAGCGTGGCGTTGCCGCCCTCCACGTCCACGACATAGATGTCCAGGGTGCGGCGAGCCTGCGCCGACGGAAGAACTGTCGCGGCGACAAGCGCCACGAGAAGAGCGGTGAGCTTCAGGCGCATGTCGAACCTCCAGCTTCAGGCGCGAAGCCGAAGCGTAGCACCGCACTTTACCGGGAACAAGCGTCGAAAGGTTCTTCTCGCAGGGGAGCAGTCTGATGGCTAGAGAATGGAGTGACAGTTCACATGACGGAGTGGCGCTGATGACCGATGCGGGTGGCAAGCACGAGCTCCAGCGGCTGATTGACGAGATGTACGACCAGTTCCGCGATCTGAACGACGGTCAGGTCGCGACGTACATCCCCGAACTGGCGAAGGCGAACCCGAAGGACTTCGGCATCTGCATCGTGACGGAGGACGGTCGCATCTTCGAGGTGGGCGACTGCGATCGCCCATTTACGATGCAGTCGGTGTCGAAGCCGTTTACGTTCGGCATGGCGCTCGAGGAGCTCGGCCACCAGGAGGTCTACAAGTACGTGGGCGTCGAGCCGAGCGGCGACGCGTTCAACTCGATCACCCTGCAGGACAACACGAACCGCCCGTTCAATCCAATGATCAACACCGGCGCGATCACCGTGAGCGCGCTGCTTCACGCCCGGCACGGCGACAAGGCACTGGATTTCATGTTGTCCCGTCTGAGCGCCGCCGCTGGCCGCCAGTTGACGATCGACGAGGACGTCTACCAGTCGGAGAACCGGACCGGACACCGGAACCGTGCAATCGCGCACCTGCTGTTGAACTTCGGCGTCGTGCACGACGAGGCCGAGGCGGCCCTCGACCTCTACTTCCGTCAATGCGCGATTCTGGTGACCTGTCGCGACCTGGCCATGATGGGCGCCACGCTGGCCAACATGGGCCGCAATCCGGTGACCGGCGAGCCGGTCTTCGAGATCGGCTGCGTCAAGGACATGCTCTCGATCATGTTCACCTGCGGCATGTACGACTACTCGGGACAGTGGGCGTACAGGGTTGGCGTTCCGGCGAAGAGTGGCGTCAGCGGCGGCGTGATGGCCGTCGTCAATCGACAGCTCGGGATTGCCACGTACTCGCCACCGCTCGACGCGCGAGGCAACAGTGCTCGCGGTATCGAGGTCTGCTCGGGTCTTGCCGCCCGTCTGGGCCTCCACGTGTTCGACTGCCTGAACGCCGGCTCCAGCTACCTGAAGGTCGTGTTGTAGGGACTAACATATGGGCCTCCATGGCCCTGCATCTCTCCATCGCGACCACTGACTACGATCACTTCCGCGACTTCCGAAGCGGCGTCGTAAAGGCCGAAGGCATTGAGCACACGTGGCTCAATCTCGGCCACCACGAGTGCTTCGCCCGCTTCACGGCCAATCGTGAGTTCGACGTCTCTGAGCTCTCGTTCGCGAAGTTTCTGGCCCAGGTCAGCCGCCCGGCATCCGACATCGTCGGCCTCCCTGTCATCTGTTCGAGGCTGTTCAGGTTCTCGTCGTTTTACGTGAACAGGAAGAGCCGCATCGCCACGGTGGAAGACCTGAGAGGGAAGAAGGTCGGGTCACCGGAGTGGGCTCACTCGGCGGCGGTGTACATGCGTGGCTGGATGCACAACGAAGCCGGCGTCAAGCTCACAGACGTGCACTGGTATCAGGCTGGCGCCAACGCGCCTGGCAGAGAAGAGAAGGTGGAGCTGACACTCCCCGCTGGCGTGACGCTCACGCGAGTGTCGGAGAGAAGTCTCAGCGAGATGCTGGCGTCAGGTGAGATCGACTGCGCCATCATCGCGCGTCCGCCGACCTGCTTTCTCGAAGGACATCCTGATGTCGTGCGGCTGTTCTCCGACTTCCAGTCCATGGAGGAGTCGCAATACGAGCGCACGCGGGTGTGGCCGATCATGCACATCATCGCAATGCAGAAGTCGATCGTTGATGAGCACCCATGGGTCGCCCGCAATCTCTATAACGCGTTTCTCGAGTCGAAACGCCGTTCGCTCGAACGCATTCTGGACCCGGCGGTGTCGCGCTACCCGGTGCCGTGGCTGACGAACTATGCGCGGAGGATGCGCGACACATTCGGAGGCGATCTGTTTCCGTATGGGATCGAGGAGAACCGCCCGACCTGGGAGCAGGCCGCGCTCTACGCGTTCCAGCAGGGAATTGCCCACCGGCTGATGAAGCCGGAGGAACTCTTTCCCCAGGGGATCATGACGAAGGTCGTGATTTGATCGAGTGAGGCCGCTTTACTGCAGCGAGAGATAACGCCGCGACTGCTCCGGCTCACATCCAAATCGCAGGAGCCGTAGTTTCGGCGTGTAGTCCCACTCCATGCCCATCGTCAGGGGTTCGATGAGGTAATCAGGGTCCTCGACAACGATGTCGATGAGGAGCCTCGTGCGGTCTTCACTGAGCCGGTAGCGCTCGACGACGTGCTTCTGCGGGCCGGATGGCAACTCACGGGGACCTGCGCCGCTGCCCAGGTAGTTGCCGAGCCGGTGATCTGAGAAGAGTGTCGTGTCCACGACGAGCACGTTTCCGTCCATCTTCCCAATGGAGTGTCCCTGAGTGGTTCGCGAGCCGTCCTTCGGGTGGCCACGGCCGTCCATGAACACCGTGCGATCGACGTTCAGGAACTCGTTGCGAATGAGGATCCGGTCTTTCTGGACGTCGATCTCGTTCAAGTAGGGCAGGCTCGTCAGAAACGGCGTGGCGTAGGGCATGCAGCCCGTCACAGGGTTTGCGGCCACCGTGAAGCCTTTGACGGCGGCGAGACCTTTCGGCGTTGGCCTGATCGGTCCAACCTTGCGTGCAGCGAACCCGCGAAGGCCATTCCACACGCCTGCCAACGACGTCGCCTGCGAGGCACCGTCGGTGCCGTTCGATCGCGGTGTCAGGACCGTGCCGTTGGCCAGCGCCATCGAGATGAGAAGCGCGTGGCTCTTTCCAGCATCCCTGTCCGGGTTGGCGCGCACGGTTACCACTGATCCCACCGAGAGGATCCCGCGGCTCCATCCGCTGCGGGTCAGTAGTGATGTGCCGTCGGTTTCAATCATCCACTCCGTCGGCCGCCCAGACGTCGTCGTGCTGACGTAAATGTAGGCGTGCGGATTCGTCCAGTCGAAACGACTGACTTTCCCCTGGATAGTGATCTGATTGGCTAAGTCAAACGCGGCAGGGCTGTGATGAGCCGACGCCGACATCGCGCTGATGGTGAGTAGAGCCGCGGTTATAGAAATCAGGCGATGTCTGTTCGTACCCCGCACCTCTGTCCCCTCCTTCATCTCGTGGTCCGTTTGAGATACGCGAGAGACTCCTGCTCACTCCTCAACGGCGTCACCTTATCCGGGTCGATACGCACCATCAGATAGTCGATGTGGTCGTCGATCTTCGTGAACCAGTGACCCGTTCCCGCAGGAATCACCACGACGTCGCCCGCCTTCAGGTTGTACGACACGCCGTTGCGGATGGACGATCCGTTGTTTCCAGGTCCGTTGAAGAGCCGGACCGTCTCGAGCGTGGCAGGACGTCGTTGCATGTTGGTGATGTCCGGGCCGAGCATGAGCGTGGCCGACCCGTCGATGATGTGGTAGACCTCGCTCACCAGATCGTGCTCGGCCACGGAATCAGGCGCCGGAGCATCGAGCTTTCCGCGATGGACCATTCCGATCCCGATGTGCGCCTTGCCGATTTCGACGTCACGCACCTGTTGATCGATCAGTTTCTCGGCGACAGCCTTTGCGGTGTATGCCTGCAGCTCTGACACGGGGATGTAGGTGCCCGGACACATCCTGCACGTCGGCTGCGGGTCGGTCTGTTGTGCGATGACCGCCGCTGCTACACACCCCGCGACCGCGAGTCCCAGGACGAAACCTTTCATGCTGCCTCCTCGTAGGCGTGCTGAGCTGGTGAAGCGGATCTATTTCAGGAGATGGGCGACCTTCGCAACGCCAGCCTTGGCGCAGCCGTCATCGACGTCAAGCGTAGACCCGGCGCTTCCGACCGCGCCTATCGTGTCGGCGTCCACCTGAATGGGCACTCCGCCGCTGAGCGCCAGGATATCCACGAGGTCTCGCTGGGCGGCTCGTGCCGGATCCTCCTGCGTGCGCTTCTGGAACTCCTGCGTGGTCATGCGGAACATTCGTGCGGTATACGCCTTGCGCCGCGCCATCTCAGCCATCTGAGAGGTGGCCTGCTCGTCTCGAAGGAGTACAAGCAACTGACCCGCGCGATCGACGACGGCGGCTGCGGTGTTGTAACCCTTCGACTTACACTCCGCGAGCGTCGCTTCAGCGATGGTTTTCGCCATGCCGAGCGAGAGCGTGCGTTGCATGACCACGCTCTGGGCCGCGGCTTCGCCACGGGATTGCGTGCACATCGCCGTGAAGAGTCCCAGGATGAGGGCGGCCCGCGTTGTCACGTGCATGGCTGTCTCCTTGGAGAGCTCGAAGCGAGGGATTACTGAGAGGTCAACTGAAAGGGTTCTGTCGCCCGCATGCCCACAAGCCCGGCGCCGACGGGTTCGATCGACACGGTGAGCTGTGTATATTCCGTGCTCGTGCCGGTGTCGCGTTCCGTGAACTCGACCGGGCGATCGAGCGACTGGTACAGCGGCATCCCTGTGAACCGGCCGGTGTTCCAGTTCGAGCCAAGCATCATCAGCACCTCGTAGGTCCCAGCTGCGACGTTGGGGATCGTGACGCGCTCGCCGGATCGGACATACACCGCACGCGTGTAGGTGGTCTCGTCCGCGAGGATGACGACCGAGTCCAGATCGCCCACGTTCTGCAGAATCAGTGAGCCCCCGCCGGTCTTGCTAGGGGGCAGGATGTCCGAACCGGTGGCTGGGCGTTGTGCGGTCGCACTACCTGGTTGGATTTCGCCGGCGAGACCGGTGACGTCTGTTTCACCTGGCGTGTCGGTGTTCACGGCAGGCCCACGAAAACCAACCCAGAGTACGGCAAGCATTGCCCCGACTACGCCGACGCATGCGCCCACCACAATTCCGGAGCCGAGGCCCCAGCCTTCGGAAGGATCGTTCGGATCGTTCGGGGTGTTCGGGGTGTTCGGGTCGCTCGGGATGTTCGAGTCGCTCGAACCGTCTGGCGTGGTCTCGTCCGTCATGGTGGCGGACCGACTATAGCGCGATGCTACTGACTTTGTCCGCCCCGGCAGGTGCTCTTCACACTCTTTCCCACGGCGGATTCGCCCTGGGATTAACCACGAAGTCACGAAGATCCACGAAGCTCATTCCTTTCTGCCTTGAGATCCTTCGTGAACTTCGTGTCTTCGTGGTCGATTGGATATTGCCCGAATACTACTGCGTGCCGGCCGCCCCTGTCGGGCGTGTGCCCTTGTACGTCGCGTAGACCGAGGCAATGTGCGCTTCGCGCGTGGTATCCCATCGCTCGAAGCCCTTGTAGGCGTCCAACGTCAGCGTCTTCTGGATCTCGGCGAGACTGCGTCCGGCGGCGATGCCGGCGGCAACGCCGTTGGAGAGATCCTGGACATAGCGCAAGGCGTCCATGGCATCCTGCTTCGTTCCAGCCAGCGCGTGTCCGGTCAACGCGTGCTGAAAGTCCAGTGAGTTGATGACGCTCAGGGCGTCGATATACGCGCCGACGGTCGGCGTGATTCCCCCTGGCAACCTCTTCACCTGCAGAACATCCGCGCTGAAAACCGCGCGCTCATCCGGGAAGTGCAACACGGAGCTGTCGTCCGTATGCGCGGTTCCCAGATGGGTCATCGTCACCCGCTTGCCGCCAAGCGTCACCGTATGGCGATCGGTGTAGGTAGTGGTCGGAGCGTAGACATCGCTGATGGAACCGCGAGCCAGTTCGGCGCCGCTCAGCACATCGTCACGGTTGTAGTCGAACAGCGCAAATCGATCGCCGGTGCCGCCGGTCGCTTCGGCTCGTTCAACGAGGCCATTGCGATTGGCATCCATCTTCATCGCATCCGCGGGTAGCGGCGGATTGCCTCTGGGTGGCGCCAGCGACGCGAGCATGTTGCGATGGCCGACGAATTCAGCCGTGTCGGCAAACACGATTCCGCCGGAGGCATGATCCCAATCGCTGTGCGTGTAGAGGACGTAGCGAACGGGCACCTTGAACCGTGTGGCCATTTCGCTCTTGAGCCACCGCGAGAAATCGCGGTTGATCGGGTCGCTCATGATGATGCCCTCGGGCGTCACCACGAAGACCGTGTAGTGATTGTCGTTCTGTGCGCGGTAGAGCTGACCGGTGATGTTGACGATGCCTCGCTGCGGTGGTTTCTGCTGAGCCTCGGCGTTCGAGACGAAGCCAGCAAGAGAACCAAGGACGAGCGCGACACATGTAGCAGTACGCATTCTTCTTGTCTCCGTGTGGAGCGAGCGGTCCCGAAGCCCTCGATGCACCTGGATCGCGCGCTCCCGACGATTGTGCCTCACCCGGCGTCCCCCGGTCACGGCTGTCAGGGGGATGGGACGGATTGGCGGAGATCGATGATCCGGATGACGGGGTTGCTGAATGCGAACGTGCGATAGGCAGGCGCAAATTCCACGTAGGGCAGCTTGAAGAGTTTCGTGTACTGGTCGCGGGTCCAATAGATCTCGGGACGCTGGTTCCGCAGTTGGGCGCCGGTCAAATAGCGGTCGTACATGAAGCTGCTGGCCACGAGATAGTCCACGCCCTTGGCTCGCCACGCGGCAGGCTCCAGCTCAGTGAGTGACCGGACGGAGACACCTTCGGAGCTGTAGGCTTCGAACACCTCCGTGCCTGGATGTTCCCGCAGCCATGCCATTGCACGTGCGCGCGTGTCGTCGGCAAGTCCCGAGACGAGCCGGACGCTCATATACGCGGGCAACAGCACAAGCGCCGCAAGACCGACAGCGAGTGGCGCCCCTCGTATTGCGCTCAGGCGATCGCTCATTCGGACGACTCCCTGCCACGCGAAATAGAGGAGCGGTGGCACAACGGGGAGCATGTAGCGCGAGAAGTCAGGCCACGGTTTGAGCGGCGAGATTTCCGGAACCAGATAGAAGACCAGCACGAAAGCGACAAGCCATCGATCCTCGAAGGAGGATGACGTCCACCGGGCGCAGGTCCAGGCGAGTCCCGCGAGTCCCATCACCGTGGCGAGGACGCCGAGCCCTGGCATCAGGCTGTGGATCAAATGAAACCCCAGCCAGTAGTCCATCCACCAGATCGGCACGTCGTGCCCGATCTGCGCATGGTCGGCCTCGAACAGCATGCCGGTGAGAAAGGTTCGCGGGCTAAGGACGAGCGGCCAGTTGATCGCGAGAAAGACGATGGCTGCCACGGCGCCCGCGAGAGGGAGCAGCGAGCGTCGAGCAGGCACGGAACCTCCGCGCGCTGCCGGGAAGAGATACAGCGGGACGAAGGATGGCCTTGTAGTGAGCAGAGAAGGCCATCCCCGTGACCACCCCCAGAGAAAGCGCCGACCGGGCGGACGGACGCTCTGCAAATACGAAATAACAGAGTATCGACGCCATGAGACACGTGGTGAGGATCGTGTCTTCCTTCAGGTAGTGCGCATGAACGACCAGTGTCGGGGCGACGGCGACAGCCGTGGCAACGACGGCAGAGTGGCGCACTGACATCGATCTACGCGCCAGCAGGTACGACAACAGCACAGTGATGCTGGCGCACAGGCCAACGAGCGCTCGTCCGAGGACGGCGATCGCCTGAGCGTCGGTCAGTCCCATGATGACGTTGGCGCCCCGCACCAACTGAAGCATCAGCAGGGGATGGTTGAAGTTCTGCGTCGAGCGCTGAATGAAGTCAACCTTGATCGGTTCGTCAGCGTGGAACGCGAAGGGAAACCCGAGGTTGGCGAGGTTGAGACACGCCGAAAGCCCCAGAATTGGCGCCACCACCCACCAGGCCGCAGGAGACGAGCGTCCTGAGATGCTGCCCTCCACCGATCACCAGGGCGGCAGGGTCATGAACAAGAATTCCTTGAGGTACTCGTCCTTCGACGCCAGCAGGTCCGTGCCGGTGCCTTCAAAGTAGATGGCACCCTCATGGAGCACCATGAACCTGGCTCGCTCGGTATCGGTTGTCGATATCTCGATCTGATCAGAGGTTCTCGTGGCCTGATGCGTGGCCACGTAGAACGCGTCGCGGATCTGGTGCGTCACGAAAATCGATGTCACCTGTTCCAGGTCTCGCAGCTTCACGATCTCGTCGTCTACGGTCGTGGCGATGACAGGGTCCAGGCCCGTCGTTGGGTCGTCGAACAGCAGCAGACGTGGCTTCGAGGCCATGGCCCTGGCGATCGCCACGCGGCGTCGTTGGCCGCCCGACAGTTCCGAGGGCTTGCGGTCTCCGTGCTCTCCCAGTCCGATGAAGCCCAGCACCTCTTTCACTCGCTCGTCTACTTCGTTGGCGGGCAGGCTGGTTTCCTCGCGCAGGCGATAGCCAACGTTCTCGGCCACTGTCAGCGAATCAAATAGCGCAATCTCCTGGAACACCATGCCGATGTCACCGCGCAGCGCGAGGAGATCGCGCTCGGGCATCGTATCGACCCGGTGGCCATTGACGAGGATTGTGCCCGAGTCTGGTCGAAAGAGACCGAGGATGAGCTTGAGGATGATCGACTTCCCCGCGCCGCTCGCCCCGAACAGGATGTTCATGCCTCCCACTGGCAGGGTGAAGCTGACGTCGCGCAGAACGACATGGTCGTCGAAGGCGAACGAGACCTTCTCGAACACCACCGCGGGCGTCGTCGCATCGATCGATGCTGGCGCGAGTTCTGTCGTAGCCGTTGAGTTCATGCCTTCGAATCCCGAACCTCAAAGCCCAGAGCCTGAAGCCCAGAGCCTAGAACGCCCCCACCCCCACGCCAACCGTGAACGTCCGCCCTCTCGACGGTGCGAACTGAAAGTGTTCGCGGTAGTAGGTATTGGCGAGATTCTCGATTGCAAACGTGAGGCCCAGTCGTTCCCGTTGACGCGACAGGCTCAGACCCCAACCGATCCGTTGCACGGTGAAGGCGTCGAGCGAGAGCAAGTCCTGAGCGATCGCGAATGGCGTGTTCAGTAGCGTCGGGGTCACTCTGGTGACCTTGGTCTGCGTCCGCACGCCATATTCCACCCACCACTTTCCGCTGTGTGCGGTGAATCGTGCGGTCGCGATTACTTTGACCGGTGTGATGTTGTCGGCGGGCGTGCCGTCGAGCGACGTGCCATCGAGCGGATTGACGCCCTTGGTGATCGTCCCTCGCATGAACGCGCCTGAGGTGCTCAACGTCAGCACGCCAGGACTGAAAACCACCGGTGAGTCCGCCGACAGCTCGACGCCGTGGATTCTGACGTCTGCATAGTTCGTGGCCTGCGCCAGTGGTCCCGCCGGCGTGGTGGCCACCACGAGGTCCTGCGCGACGAAGTTCTTGTACTGATTGACGAAGAAGTAGGCGCCCCCTGTGAGGCGGGGTAGCTTGACGTTGGCGCCGACGTCGAAGTTATTGCCGGTTTCGGGCTTGACCTTGACGTTGGGCGCGATGCTGCCTGCCGTGGCCGGACCGGCGTAGAGCATCTCTTCAAGATTGGGATGGCGATAGCTGCGTCCGAACCGTATGAAGGGATTGATGCGCCCGGCGGCGTTGGCCACGAGACCGATGTCGCCCGTCAGCGCGCGGCGGGAATAGGTGGCGCCGCTGGGGTCGGGAAGCGTCGAGGGATCGATCGCCGGCCTGGCGCCTGCGACGACCGATGAGACGTCGTAGCCAGGCGTCGCTACGGTCGCCACGCCATAAAAGTCTCCGCGCAGGCCGGTCACGAGGGACACCCCTGGCAGCAGCTTCCACTCGTCCTGTCCGAAAACGGCGATGTTTCTCAAGCTCGCATCCGGCACGCGGACAGGATGCGCGATGGACGGGGGACCAAGCTGGACCGGCGAGGGCAATACGACTGCCGATGGTCCGCGAGCTCCGAGGACCACCTGTCCGACCATCGACGTCGTCGTCGTGGTCGTACGCTGGTCGCTGCTGCGATCGCGATAGAAGGTCAGACCTGTCGTCAGCACGTGATTGCTGGCCGGTACGAGCACGGCTTGTAGATCGATGCCCGGCGTCCAGACGCGCTGTTCGGTCTCCGAAAGGATGTCGAGCCTCATCACGCTGATAGGAAAGAAGGCGACGGGTGTTGGAGCCGGAAACTGTACCGGCAGCAGGTTCTGCAGCAGCCGCTGCGTGCGCTGGTAGTGCGCTGTCAGCGAGAGGTTCGCCAGCCAGGGCGTCACTGCCTGCGCTTCGTAGCGCGCCGACACACGATCGAGATCGCTCTTGGGCAGCGACACGACGTTGAAGAAATACGGGCTCGCAAAATCGGGAAACCCGACGTCGTCCATCCGCCGCTGCTGATAGCGCACGCGAAGGCTCCGGCGTTCTCCCAACCTGAACATGCTCGAGAGATTGATGAAGTTTCCTGTTGCGCCCGAGCTCGGCACGTCGTTGTTCGTGCGGACATAGGGGGCGTTGAACGGATCGGGAAATGCGCCAAGGCCGAACCCGAAATTGGTGTCGATCGTGTCGGTCCTGCGAAGGGAACCGGACGTGAAGAACGGTCGTGTGTCTTCGACGTCCAGGGCGCCTGCCACGTAGTCGTCAAACGACTCCATGCCTGCCTGCAGCCGGATCGCGTACGACGGGGCGGTGGCGCCGACGGTGGCTGTGCCTCGCCGGCCGTTCTCGTTGGTGCTGTAGAACCCGTTGAACCCGTAGATCAGGCGCCTGTCAGGTGAGAACGACGGCTCGTTTGTGATGATGTTCACCGTGCCCGCGAGCGCATCGGATCCGTACAACACCGTGCCGGCCCCGTTGACGATCTCCACGCGAGCCAGCGCATCGGGCGAAATGAGGCCGACCTCGGCGCCAGTCCTGTCCGTCGCCTGGCGAGCCGTGTTGAGGCGCTCACCGTCAACGAGCACGAGGAGCCTCGTCGAGTCGAGTCCGCGCAAGCGCGGACGGACGCCGAAAGGTCCGTTTCCCACGGGCGTCACGTTTGCTGCCACGGTGACCGCGTCGCCGGTGGACAGCGTATTCGCCTGCTCGATGGCTGCGCCCGGAATGTTCTCGATGTGGAGAGGAATCTGCAGCGTTTCGCGCTCCGCACGAGAGGCGGTCACGGTGACTTCGGCGTTCAGGCCGCCAATCTGGAGCTGCACCGGGAGTTCCAGCGTGACGTTCGGATCATCAACGGAAACCGTCCTGGCTACTTCCGAGAACCCGCCGCGCGTCACGATGACGAGGTACGTGCCGAGCACAGGCACGTCGAATTGAAACCGGCCGTCGGTGCCCGTTTCGACCGTGGACTCCTGTCCTGTCGCGACGCCGTGCAGGACGACCCGCGCCCCAGGAATGGAACCGCCCGTCGCGTCCGCGACCGACCCTCGAACCGTGGCCGCGTCGGCCGTCGCCGATAGCAGGAATACCCCACTCAACGCACTCGCTATAGACCGACGTGTAACCTTCACGAAGGAAGTCTCCCCTTGGATGTGAGATCCGGGCCCGCTTGAACCCATTGAGAATATCCGCAGTTTCATGGCCCTCTGGGCGAAATTCTTTATGAACGGGTCACGCGCGGGCCGAAGCCCGCCCTCGACAGCAGGTGGGACTCACTTCACGTTCGGGAGTTTGCTCAAACGTCACGCCGTCGAGTCACCGACGCAATCTCCGCCCGGTACAACGGTCTCATCCGGATCGCAAACGAACCTGTCGACCGGGATTGGAGATCGTCACTATGAAGATGTCACTGAGCCGCCCGAAGCTGACCGCCGCGGGCAGTCTGCTCCTGGCGGGTACTGTCGCGTTTGCGGCCGGCACCCGCTTTTCGGATTTTACGCCGCTATCGAGCTCCGCCGGCCCCACAGCCGACGAGAGCATGCCGATCACGTTCGGTAATCCGGCGATTCAGCAGCGGTCGATCGCGGATCGCCACACGCAGCTGGTCGCGCTGAAGCCCAATGGTCTGACCGTCGTGAACAATGCCGCCGGATGGGACATGAACACGCTGAATGAGACCGGACGTCGCGCAGGGCGCTACCTCTTCACGGTGTTCGAGGAGGAAGTGCCTGGCGTGCAACGCCATGACCTGAGAACGGGTGAGACCGACACGATCTGGACGAGCTACGCGCTGCCCGTCGCGGGTGCGCCACAGGCGGCCGACGGGTTCGACCCCTCCTTCTGGACGCCCTGGGGAACACTGATTACGGCCGAAGAGAGCTGGGAGACGGTCGCAGCGGGTTCGACGAGCCGGTACGGGAGGGTGTTTGAGTTCAAGAATCCGGTTACGGCACCTGGTATCTACAATCCGGTGACCGCTGCCAGCAATGCCGGGGCCGACTTCACGCACAAGAACGTGATCCCGCGATCGTCGCACGAAGGCATCCAGTTCGACCGCAAAGGGAACATGTACTTCATCGACGAGCTGAACGGCGGGAACATCTACAAGTACACGCCGAAGGCCGATTTCGAGGACGTGCTTGAAGGCGAGGCCGACTATTTTGCTGCCGGCCAGACCTTCGTCTTGCGAGTTGGTGACGGCAACACCGCGAACGCGACGGGTCCCTATACCTGGGTTCCGTTTACCAACGTCAATGGCGCGGGGCTCCCTGGGGCCTTGACGATCACGGACGTGGCTGGCGTCACGTCGGTCGATGCCCGTAACACGACCAATCTGCCCGCGTTCAAAGGCACCGACTACCAGCGCCCGGAGGATGCCCAGATCCAGACAATCAGGGGACGACAGTATCTGTACTTCACGACCACTACGACCAATGAAGTCTACAGAATGGACCTGGCAAACAAGACAATTTCTCGTTTCGTGAGCCGCAACACGATCGATCTGGCCACGGGTCTGCCAGTTGGTGCGGCGCTCGCGAGTCCGGACAATCTTGCGATCGATAAAGAGGGAAACATCTATATCGTCGAGGACCGGAACGGCAGCATCGACGACGATATCTGGTTGGCCAGGGACCTGAACCGCGACGGCGATCTGTTGGACGCCGGTGAGGGCATCGGGCGCTGGGCGACCAACGGCACCCCGGGGTCTGAGTTCTCGGGGCTGTACTTCGACCCGTTCAACAAGCGTCGGGCGTGGGTCAATATCCAACATCCCAACAGCGGTAACGATCGGACGATCGAACTCACCCTTCCCGAAGGCGACGACGACGACGAGGACGAGGACCGCGACTAGATCGACGAACGCGTCTCCTCGCCCCAGGGCCTGATCAGGCTCAGCGGTTCCATGACCATGCACGGTCATGGAACCGTTTCTCAACACCCTGTCGTTGTGACGTGAGCCAGTCACCAGTGTGGCCAGTTGGCACAGATCATGCGCCGCGGAGGCTCCTCTACGCCTCATTCACCGACCAGTTCGGCGCACGTTTCAGTTCCGCGGGCTCCAGATCGAGCCTGCTTGGCCGATCTAGAGAACGTGCAGTCGTCGCCCAGCGCCAATATTTGTCCGGTGGTGGCAGCCGTGCTCGCGTTGACGCTTGCCAGCGCGTCCCCGAGTGCTGCTGCCGGCGCGTCGCCGAATGCCGCTGCGGCCGCATCGCTGAGCGCCGCGGCGAGTTCATCCCCAGCCGCGGCGGCGGGCGCGGTGGACGATGTTCCCGCCATCGAGCGTGCTGACGCGAGCGACGCCTTCGAAGTGCGGCTGTTCGACCTCGCATCCGTGAGGCGGTCATTCTTGTCTCTTTCCCGGCAGCGCCCGGCGATGACTGAAGGCGAGCGAGTTGCCGCATGGTCCGACTTCACCTTGATGGTGGATTCGATCGCTGGTGAGGCCACAACGAGCTTTCTTGGGTTCGACGATCTGTCAGCGGCCGCAGGAACGGGGCCCGGGCCGCGCGTTCGCGCCACCCGTGGCGTGGCGAGTCGTGACGGCGTGGCCTACCTGATGCTCGTCGTTGGCTACTCGGCCCGTGAAACCGCCGACGTCGTGAGCGGGCGCATCGGACGGGGAGCGCTCGATACGGCGCAGAAGATGCTGGCCGTGGGCCTTGGCCGTGATGCGGCGGCCGACTATCTCGACGCGCAGTACGCACGGGTCGAGGAGTGGCGCGAGGAGCAGAAGAGGGCTCAGGTTGCCGCGGCAGCGCCACGGAGCACGTCGTTCGGATTCAGTCCGTTCGACGATCTCATCGAGCACTATGCCAGCATGCACGCCGTCGAGTCGGCCCTCGTGCGCGCCATCATCCAGACGGAATCCGCCTTCAACCCCGCCGCGCGGTCGCACGCCGGCGCCATTGGTCTTATGCAGCTGATGCCGGGTACCGCGCAGGAACTGGGCGTGAACCCCTTCGTGCCCGAGCAGAACATCGAGGGCGGTGTCCGCTACTTCTCGCAGCTGTTGAGAAAATTTGGCGCAGTCGATCTCGCGCTCGTCGCCTACAACGCCGGCCCGGGATTCGCCGAGCGTTACATTCGTGGCCAGGCCGCGCTCTACGGCGAAACCCGCGACTACGTGAGAAACGTCCTCGCTCGATTCAGCGCCATGCGCTGAACTACGACGTCAAGAACCAAACCACGATGGTACGAAGAGGGCGAAGGTTGACTACCTGGAGTTCTTCGTGGATCTTCGCGCTCTTCGTGGTTGATCCGGCTAAGGCCTGACCTCAGTCGGACGTGGCAGGTTCGTACAGATGACACGCGACGCGGCGGTCTGGCTCCACACCTGCTGCCCCGCGCAACTCCGGCGTCACGCTCCGGCACATATCCATCACATGCGGACATCGACCCGCGAAGCGGCATCCCTGCCCGACGTTGATCGGCGACGGAATCTCGCCTGCGATTGGAACAGTCGCTCGCTGCCGCTCTGATTCGGGGTCAGGTTCCGGATTCGATGCGACGAGCATCTGCGTATAGGGATGCAGCGGCTGCGAGTACACCGCCTCGCTCGGACCAATCTCGACCATCGATCCCAGGTACATCACGGCCATGCGATCCGAGAGGTATCGCACCATCGACAGATCGTGGGCGATGAACAGCATCGTCAGACCCATCGACGACTTGATCTCCCCGAGCAGCCGGACGATCTGGGCCTGGACGGAAACATCGAGCGCCGAAATGGGCTCGTCGCACACCACGAACTTCGGCTTGAGGATGAGTGCCCTGGCGATCCCGACGCGTTGACGCTGTCCGCCTGACAACTCGTGGGGATACCGGGCGGCGTGCACCCGTTCGAGGCCAACCCGCTCGAGCCAGTCGTCCACTTCGCTGCGAATCGCCGCACTGTTCGAGCCGCCTTGCAGGCGAACTCCCTCGCCGATGATCTCTCCCACGGTCATGCGCGGGTTGAGGCTCGAGTAGGGATCCTGGAAGATCATCTGCATCCGACGCGAGTACCGCTGGAAGTCCGCCGGCCGGTAACGCTGCGGCAGGCGTTCACCCTCGAAATACACCTCGCCAGAGGTCTTTTCGTGCAGGCCCACCAGCGTTTTGCCAAACGTTGACTTACCCGACCCGCTCTCGCCGACCAGACCGACGATCTCGCGCTCGGCAATGGCCAGCGAGACATCGTCTACCGCGTGCACGGTCTGGCCGCGCCCGATGCGGAAGTGTTTGGTGACGTGCCGTGCGTCAACGAGAGCCGTCACGCCTGGACTCGACGATGGAGCTCGGACACTGTTCGAGGCGCATCCGGATGGTGCAGCCAGCACAACGCGTTGTGCCGGGGATCGACCTCGACGTTCGGCGGATGCGAAGGACCGCAGACGCGCATGGCATGCGGGCAGCGCGCGAAGTAACCGCAGCCGTCCGGCGGGGCAAACAAGTCCGGTGGCGTCCCTTCGATGGGCCTGAGGCCCTGATCCTTCGGCGTCGTGCTGCTCGGCATCGCGGCCTTGAGACCCAGCGTGTACGGATGCGCGGCACGGTAGAACACGTCGTCCACGCTGCCGGTCTCCACGATCTCGCCGGCGTACATCACAGACACGTCGTCGGCCATGCGTGCGACGACCCCGAGATCGTGGGTGATGAGCACGATCGCCATGCCGTTCCTGCGCTGAAGGTCTTTGAGCAGATCGAGGATCTGCGCCTGGATCGTGACGTCGAGTGCGGTCGTGGGCTCGTCGGCAATGAGGACAGCCGGCTCACAGGCGATGGCGATGGCGATCATCGCTCGTTGCAGCATGCCGCCCGAGAAGGCGAAGGGATACTGCCGCGCACGCTTGTCGGCCTCGGGGATATTGGCGAGCGTGAGCACTTCGACAGCGCGGTCGAACGCCTGTCGCTTTGAGTACCCGCGATGCACCTGCAGTGTCTCAGCGATTTGATCGCCAACCCTCATCGTCGGATTGAGCGCGCTCATCGGGTCCTGGAAGATCATGCCGACACGATTGCCGCGAATGTCGCGACCGTTGACGATCTTCTGCTGGACGATATCGACGCCGTCGAGCATGGCTGTGCCGCGAGTGATCCGGCCTGGCGGCATGGGGATGAGTCCCATGATGCTTTGCACCGTCACAGACTTTCCGCAGCCGGACTCACCGACGATCGCCAGCGTCTTCCCGGCATGAACGTCGAAGCTGACGCCGCGCACGGCCTTGACGATGCCGCCGTAGGTGTCGAATTCGACGTGAAGGTCCTTCACGTCGAGCACGGGCGCCACGGGGTTCGCTGCTGACGCCGTCATTCGCGGCCTCTCATGCGCACATCGAGCGCGTCGCGCAGACCGTCGCCAAGCAGGTTGAACGCGAGCACAGCGATGCTGATGAGCACCGCCGGGAAGATCAGCTCGTGCGGGTGCGAAAGCATCGTGCGGATGCCGTCGTTCGCCATGCTGCCCCATGACGGGGTGGGCGGCGCAACGCCCATGCCGATGAACGAAAGGAATGCCTCGGTAAAAATCGCGCTCGGCACAGCGAAGGTGAGCGTGACGAGGATCACGCCGAGCGTGTTGGGAATCATGTGCCGGAACACGAGGTAGCCGGTTTTGGCGCCCAGCAGCTGCGAGGCTGATACATACCCCTCCTGCCGGATCTGCAGGATCTGTCCACGCACGAGCCTGGCCGTCGGTGGCCAGTCGAGAATCACGAGCGCCACGAGCATTGGGATGACACCGCTCTCGCCAGGTCCGATGCCGAAGGCGATCTTGAACAGGATCATGAAGAGCAGAAACGGCAGGGCGATCACGAACTCTGCAAAGCGCATCAGGACCTGATCGAGCCGGCCTCCCACGAATCCCGCGATGCTGCCGTAGACGATGCCGATCAGCACGAACAGGATCGGTGCGACGACCCCGATGAAGAGCGAGACTCGTGCACCGTAGATGAGTCGAGCCAGCATGTCGCGGCCCAGGTAGTCAGTGCCGAGAGGATGGAAGGGGAGCGTGAGCTGGGTGCCGACCGTGAGCGCGGCGTCTTGCGTCGTCCATCCTCGTGCCTGCGCTTCTTCGATCGAGGCTGCACGAACAACATCCACTGAGAAGGTCTCGTACGCCTGCTGCTCAGCTCCATTGGCGTCGAGCACGACGACCGAATACCAGTAGCGCTGTGGCTTCAGATCGAGCCGGTCTTCGTAGCTGACGCGGTTCGCACCGAGCGAGTCACCAAGCGGAAGCCCCAGGGCGCGATCGGGCGCCGGATCGTAGATGCTTCGATACACCACATAGCCGGTCGCGCCCACGACCGGCTCCCACGTCAGCCGCACGGTCTGCGTTGTCGCCGGCTCCGCGAGTCGAAGGTTCGCGACGACGTCGCCGGACGCTGTCGGTTCCTTCGTGACGCCAGCCCACGCCGTACCGGGCTCGACGATCAATGCGGTGGCCGGGAGCGAAGGTCCCTGACTGATTTGATCGACATCCTGCGCTGCCGGATCCACCTGCCAGATCCACGGCCCCGCCACAGCAAAGATGCACAAGCCGATGACGACGCCGAGGGATGTCATCGCGCGCCAGTTGGCGCGAAGGCGGCGGACGGCATCCTGCCAGTAGGAGAGCGACGGGCGCGAAATCGCGTGGACGTGCCGTTCCATGACGGCCGGTGCGAAGTCCGCGGGCGTGAGGTGTGCTGGTGTGCTCATCGCCGGGGACTACTCGAGCCTCACGCGGGGATCGATGAGGCCGTACAAAAGGTCTACAACGATCACCATGAACACGAGGAAGGCGCCGTAGAAGACTGTGGTGCCCATGATCACCGTGTAATCCAGTTGCTGGACTGACTGAACGAAGCTCCGGCCCAATCCTGGAATCGCAAACACCAGCTCGACGACGAAGCCACCGGTTGTGATGGCGGCGATCGATGGCCCCAGCACGGTGATGACCGGGAGGATGGCGTTGCGCAGCTGATGTTTCAGGAAGATGCGGGTTGGAGGAAGACCTTTTGCGCGTGCCGTCCGGATGAAGTCGGAGTTCGTGATCTCCAGCATCGATGACCGCATGAGGCGCGTCAGATAGGCCATTGTTCCCAGGCCAAGGACCATCGAAGGGACGATCATGTGGCGGATCGATCCCCAGCCCGCGATGGGCAGCAGCGAAAAGCCGAGCCACGCGTTGATGTCCACAAGTGCCAGCTGGCCGAGCGCCGCGACGACGAAGCCCGGAACGGAGATCCCGAGGATGACGAGAAAGGTGATGACGAGGTCGGGGAGGCGGTTGCGGTAGATGGCGGTCAGCGCTCCCCAGACCACTCCACCGAATGCCGCAAAGGCGACGGCGAGAATGCCCAGTGTGGCGGAAACTGGAAAGCTCTCGCGGATGATGTCGTTGACGCGGCGATTTTCTTGTGTGAACGAGATGCCGAAGTCGCCACGCATCATGTTGCCGAGGAAGAGCACGTACTGCTCTGTGACCGGTCGATCGAGACCGTAACGCGCTTCGAGGTTCTTTCGAATCGCCTCTGTGGTGGCACGCTCGTTGGCCAACGGGTCGCCAGGCACCGCGTGCATGGCAAAGAACGTCGCGGTGGCGATGAACCAGACAGTGATGACGCCCTGGATCAGCCGTTTGAAGGTGTAGGCGAGCACGGCGTTGGCTATGGGGCTTCGACGAGGTAGGCGTCCGTGAAGTCAGGCTCTGTGCCGATCGCCCGATGCACCACGCCCTTGAGCTGCGGAGCCTGCACGAACACCCGTCCACGTTCGTGCGTAGGGAGGTGCACGGCGTCCTCAATCATGATTCGCTGCATTTCGGCGAAGGCGTCCATGCGTGCGCTCTGATCCGTGGAGTTCTGCGCGATTCTCACCTGCGCATCGTACGCAGGATTGTTGTAGAGGCTTCGGTTGTTGCCGTTGAACGACGCATACAAGTCACCGAAGGTCAGGGGATCGGCGTAGTCCGGTCCCCATCCAGCCAGGACCATGTCGAAGTCGCCTGCGTTATGTTTGGCGATTCGCTGCTTGAAGATCTGTTTGTCGATCCGGATATCAAGGTTCAGCGTGCGTTTGTAGAGACTCTGGAAGTACTCGGCCTCCTTGTTCGCAAGGATGGTGTCGTCCGACAAGAGGACCAGCGGCGGAATTTGATCCACGCCGAGCTCCTTCTTCGCCATCTCGAGGTGCTTGCGGGCCTCATCAATACTCAGGGTGATCGCAGGAGGCGGGTATTCCTGGCGAAAGAGACCGTTGAGGCCCGGAAGCCAGGCCGGGAATAAAGAGTTCAAGGGTTTATAGCCCGGTATCGCGATCACCCGATTGACGATCTCGTTCGGGTCGGTGACCAGCTGGAGCGCTCTGCGGAGATTCAAATTGCGCGTCGGACGTTCCGGGCGGAAGTTGAAGTCCACGTACCAGATCGAACCGTCGCCGTAGCGGGCCACATTCCAACGAAGCTTCATGGCTTCTTCGAACTGTTCGGGCCCAAGCCTTGCCCAGACGAGAGAGCCGTCCTTGAACAGGTTCACGAGCGTTGGTGTATCCGAGGTGATGTACGGAATATCGATCGCGTTGAGACGAATCGCGTCGCGATTCCAATATTCCTGATTCTTCTCGAGACGGATGTTGGCGCCATGTGCCCAGCGCGTCATCACAAAGGGGCCATTGAACAGAAGGTCCTGTGCGTCGGCTGCGTAGCGTACGCCGCGGCTCGCCTGGAAGTCCTGTCGTATCGGGAAGTAGGTGGGAAATGTGACGAGCTTGTCGAAGAAGGCGGCCGGCCGTTCGAAGTCCACCTCCAGCACGCTGTCGCTGATGGCTCTCACGCCGAGCTGATCCGGCGGCATCTTGCTGGAATTGATCGCCTCCCCGTTCTTGACGTAGTAAAGGATGAACGCGTAGTCCGAAGCCGTGGCGGGATCGACGACCGTGCGCCACGCGAAGACGAAGTCGTGTGCGGTAACCGGCTTCCCGTCGCTCCAGCGGGCCGTGTTCCTCAGCCAGAATGTTGCACCGGTTGGTCTGATCTCCCAGCGCTCTGCCACACCAGGAACAACCTGGTTCCTGGCGTCGTAGCGCAGGAGGCCCTCCATGATGTGGCCGAGGACCATGCCACTGATCGTGTCGCTCGTCCGGCGCGAATCGAGCTGCGGCGGCTCGTCGTCCAGAAAGATCGTGATCGACTTCGTGTCGAGATCGAACGCCCGGCCGGCCGTCGTTCCGCCGCCGGTGATAGTGGCTGCCCAGGAAAGCGCGACCATGAGGGCAATGAAGATGCCCGTGCCGGCAAGGCCGAGCCAGACGAGTTGCCGCACTGCTGCGCGGCTCATCGGGTCGCGATGCGTGGGTGGTTGGCTCATCGTTCGACAGCGCGGCGACTGCGGCTCATCTTATCAGCGGTCCTTGCCAACCGTCTCGGGACCGGCGAACATCTGGGCTCCACCTTTCAGGCAGGAACGTCACCATGATCATCAAGCAGTACTACCTGGGCTGTCTCGCGCACGCGTCCTACCTTGTTGCAGACGACAAAAGCCGCACGGCGGCCGTCGTCGATCCGCAGCGCGACGTCGCCCAGTACCTGCGCGATGCGAACGAGGGCGGCTACACGATTACGCATGTGTTCCTGACGCATTTCCACGCCGACTTTCTGGCCGGACACATCGAGCTGCGGGACGAGGTGGGTGCGACGATCTGCCTGGGGAGCCGCGCCGAGCCGGAGTTTCGGGCGACCGCGGTCAAGGACGGCGACCGCATCGAGTTTGGGGACGTCAGGCTCGAGATCCTGGAGACGCCGGGCCACACACCAGAAGGCATCTCGATCGTGGTGTATGACCTTGCAAAGAGCACCGACACCCCATATGCGGTGCTCACTGGCGACACCCTCTTCATAGGTGACGTGGGACGGCCAGACCTGCTGGCATCAGTGGGGGTCACGGCCGATCAGTTGGCCGACATGCTGTACGACTCGCTCACGCAGAAGCTGATGAAGCTGCCTGACGCCACGCTGGTGTATCCAGCCCACGGCGCGGGCTCGATGTGCGGCAAGAACCTCAGCAAGGACACCGTGTCCACGATCGGCGAGCAGAAGAAGTTCAACTATGCGCTGCAGCCGATGAGCCGCGAAGAGTTCAAGCGGATCGTGACGTCCGAACAGCCCGAGGTGCCCAGCTACTTCCTGCACGACGCGGTGTTGAATCGCCAGGAACATCCGACGCTCGCCGCGTCCCTGGCGCACGCGCTCAACGCACTCTCGGTGGACGACGTGCTGCGGCTCAAATCCGAGGGCTCACAACTTCTCGACGTCCGTGATGCGGTTGATTTTGAGGGAGCGCACCTCGTGGGCTCCGTCAATGTCGGTATCCAGGGCAAGTACGCGACGTGGTGCGGGACGGTCCTCGATCAGGCTCATTCGATCGTCGTCATTGCCGAAAGCGGAGGCGAGGAAGAGGCCGTCACCCGGCTTGGCCGTATCGGCTTCGACAATGTCGCCGGCTATCTCAAAGGCGGGATGGACGCGCTCAACGATCGGCCCGAGCTCGTGGCAAAGATCGAACGCATCACTGCCGTCGCGCTGTCAGAGCGCATGACGACCGCCGAGGCGCCGACCGTCGTCGATGTGCGAAGCGAGAAGGAGTGGAATACGAAGCGCATCGCCGGGAGCGTCAATATTCCGCTGAACCACCTGCGCGAGCGCGTGAACGAAATACCAGACGGCCACCCGGTCGTTGTGCACTGCGAAGGCGGGTATCGATCCGCGATTGCGGCAAGCATTCTGGCGCAGGCCGGGCGGCCGGACGTCTTCGATATGGTAGGTGGCTACAACGCGTGGGCCGCGTCGAAGCTACCGGTGGAGACATCGCCGGCGCTCGGCTGAAGCCGAGCACTACAGAAAGGTACGGCTAAAGCCGGACCCCACGTGATCTACTCATCAAGGATTTTGATGCAGCGCTGCATCTTGGTGTAAAGCTCGGGTCCAAACCCCTTCATGCCGTGGTTCTGGATCCCGTGCTCGGCACATTTCTCCATGACTTCTTCCATGGTCGCCCCGCGAGCCTCGAAGTCGCAATCGACACCAGCATCCCGACAGTTGATCACGTAGGTCTTTGCCATTGATCTCTCTCCCAACGACTGCGGCGTCCGCGCTCAGCCTTCGCCCGTCCCCACTTTGAGTGGTGGCAGCCCAAACGGCCGCTGCACGACGGAATAGAACGACCCGAGCAGTCCCGCTCCTGTCAGCGCACCGGCGAACGCCGCGATGGCGTACAACTTTCCCTCGCCGATGTTCACGAGGATCGGGCCGGGGCACATGCCCGTGAGCGACCAGCCCACACCGAAGAGTACTCCACCGACAATATTCCCGCGGTGTAGCGCTTTCAACTCGATGGTCACCGGGCGTCCCAGAAGCGTGCGTCCGCGGCGCTTGATCAGCCAGATCCCTGGGGCTGTCACCGCCACCGCGACCGCCAGGATTCCATAGAGCTGGAATTCCGTGAAGAGAAACATCCCCTGGATGAAGTCGTAGTCGGCCGCGCCGGATCGGCTCAGGATGAAACCAAAGACTGTCCCGAGGAGCAGATAGAGAAGCGTCACGGAGCACCAACGATGGGAAACACCACCCGGTAGATGATCTGGGTGGTCGCGATGCCCGCAGCCATGAAGCTCAGTGTCGAGAGCAGGCTTGGAAGCTCGAAATTCGCGAGGCCGAAGATGCCATGTCCGCTCGTGCAGCCACCGGCCAGCCTCGTGCCGAACCCGATGAACAGGCCGCCTACGAACATCCAGGCCATCTTGCCGGCAGGACCGAGTCCGATCGCCCGGTCAAAAAGCCCCAGCGCCCAGATGGGCTCCCACCCCCCGGCCAGCACGGCTGAGAGAGCGCCCCCCAGCACGAGTCCGGCGAGGAGGGGCAGCCGCCACGGCCGTCCAGACGTCACTGCGCTGCGTCGAAAGTATGGCGCGGGCAGGACGAGGCTGCAGATGTCCTCGAGACCGGTTGAGATCCCAAGCCGGCGGTTGCCAATAAAGAGAAGGGTCAGCGTGACGCCTGCGATGCCCAGCCCGGCAAGCGCCCAGTGAAGAGGGGTCAGATCATGAAGAATCAGCATCCCGGATCAGCCTACCTCTCTCTGCTCGCCGCACGCCTCGTTTTCTGGCACTATTGCGCACGCACCAGACAGGGGGGAGGGTCAGCTCATGCGGACTGCGGCCGTTCTTGTGGCGCTCACGTTAGTTATACCGGGAACTGCCACCGCGCAGGAGTGGCAGGAATTCGTCTTCCAGCAGGATGGGTTCACCGTGAACTTTCCTGGCAAGCCAAAGGTCGAAGAGATCTCGTGGCGGTCGCAGCTGGGCTATACGCTGCCCGGCCGCGTCTATAGCGCCGAGCGCAACAACGAGCGTTTCTCGGCGACGGTCGTTGACTACAGCTCACTCGAACAGCAGGGGATCGCTCGTTGGAAGCAGTGCCCATCGGGCAACTCCCAGTGTCGTGACGGCGGCCCCACGATCGGTCCCGGCTACTGGAAACAGGACGAGCGGGGAGCGATCGTGTTTGCCGTGGCGAAGTATCTGAAGAATCCACGATACGAGGTCAGCGACTACGCGTGGGACTGGCAGGACATGGTGGAAGGCCAGGTGCTGCAGCTCAAGGGTGAAGGCAGGAGAACGCTCGTCTACATCTCGATGCACGCTCGCAAGCTGTACATTCTCGAGGCGTCGGCGCCCGAGGAGCATCCCGAGCCAGGGCTGTTCACGCAGTCGCTCGGCTATCTCGACAAAGACGGCAAGCGCATTCGATATACCGAAACCGTGTATTCGAACTCGTACCACGGACTTGGTGTGTACCCGGCGCCGGCATATCGGGGCCAGTAATCAGTGAGGCGGCCGTTCGATCAACACCGGATGGCCGTTGTGACGTTTGTTTTCCAAGTGTGTTTCGTGAGAACGGCCAACCCATAACGGGTACATAGACACGTCGGCTGGTGCATCACGCACGAGCTGGCGCGGAGGAATGACATGAACAAAGGCGTAGTCGCGGTGCTGGCGCTGGTGGTGGGCCTGCTCGGCGGCAGAATATTGTTTGGAAGCGCTCCGGCGGCGGAACCCGCTCCGGCGGCGCCGGCCGCAGGCTTCCAGGCGGTGACGGGCGAGGTTGGCGGTCAGGATCTGTTCGGACCGTACGACGTGGTCCAGAACTGGCCGAAGGGTGTCGAGACACTGCCCGGACACGAGAAGTGGACGTCGGGCGCGGCCCAGGGCATTTTCGCGGAGAACCCGAACCGGGTGTATCTGCTCGCGCGCGGTGAGCTTCCGCACTTCGAGGACATTCCAAACACCAAGCTGAGCAACATTGGTCCCAGCCTGCAGTTCCCGGTTGGGGGCATTCCGTGGCGCAGCGCTACCCAGACCGCGCTCCCGGGTAACGGCGGATCGGGCGGCGACCCGGCAACGGGCTTCGAAGCGTGGCAGGGCAAGGGGCCGAATCGACGCGAGCTCGGCGTGGATGCCCGCTGGGAGCACTGCCTGGTGGTCGTTGACGCGCAGGGCAACATCACCGAGGAGTGGACGCAGTGGGACAAGATCTTCAAGCGTCCGCACTCGGTCTACATCAGCCCGTACGACGCTGAAAAGCACGTCTGGGTCGTGGACGATCACATGCACGCGATCTACAAGTTCACGAACGACGGCAAGACGCTCGTGCAGACCGTCGGCACGCCTGAGATGCCCGGTGCGGACGCGACCCACTTCAACCGTCCGACGTTCATGGCGTGGGCGGGTGACGGCAGCTTCTACGTGGCCGACGGCTACAACGGCAACCGCGTCGCCAAGTTCGACAAGGACGGCAAGTTCCTGCTCGACTGGGGCATGGCGGGCGAGCGCGGCAAGGAGACTCGCCCGAACTACATGAACAACGTGCACGGCGTCGCCGTTGACGTCCAGACCGGACGCGTGTTCGTGAACGATCGCGACAACCATCGCGTGCAGATCTTCGATGCGGAGGGCAAGTACCTCTCCGAGTGGTCGATCGCGCAGCGTCCGTCGAGCATCCACCTGATCCAGATTGGCGACGACCGCAACATCGTGGCCTACGATCAGGGCACACAGAAGATGCTGAAGTACGACCTCGAAGGTCACCTGCTCTATTCGTGGGGCACGGTCGCCGACCTGCCGGGATCGCTCTGGGGCATTCACGGGATCAGCACGGACCAGGAAGGCAACCTCTACACGGCTGGTGTGAATTCGGGACGCTTCAACAAGTTCACCCCGCGCGCCAACGCGAACCCGGCGTACATGATCGGCAAGCCGGTCTATTCCGCCTGGAAGTAGAACCACCTACCTTTGTTTCACATCGCCGGGCAGGCTCGTCCTGCCCGGCGGCAACGACCCCTCTGCCTTCGTGGTGTTCTTGGGCTCCGCGAGGTGTGTTGAGACAGGCCGGCTGAGCCGATATATGAGGCGGAAGATCCTCGTGAAAAGACGCAACACCTGCAGACGGCTGGCCCTGGCTCTCGTGCTGGGTGTGCTCCTTGGGCAGGGCGTGTCCGCCGAACCCAAAGCTCAGGTCGATGCCCGGCTGCAGGCCGACCTCGAAGTCGTCAAGATCTTCCGGCCCGCGTACCCCTTCTGGCAGTACATCTTCACCATTCCAGACGGTCGCATCGCGTTTGGAAGTGAGCACGACGGTCGCCTGATTGCCACGTTCCCCTCAAAAGGCAACTGGGCGAGTGACGCAGTGTGGGAAGACGCCGCGCTGGCCGCATCCCTGAAGGACGTGGCCTGGCCGCTTCGGCTCGACGACAGGCGAGCCCTGGTGGCGCGCCGCCTGGAGCCCACGCTCGGCGCGGTGCTGAGCAATCCCACCCGCGGCCTCTTCCTGACGCGCAACGTGCCGCGCTATGGGTCGTTCCTGAACGAGTGGAGCCTCATCTACGAGCGCTTCGGCGTGCCCGGCGAGATCGGTCTCGCGCAGGCCATTCTCGAATCCGGGTTGAACGGTACCGCCAGGTCTCGCGCGAATGCGCAAGGCCTGTGTCAGTGGCTGCGTCGCAACTGGCAGTATCTGGACAAGCTGTCGCCCGCGGTCATCGAGGCTTACAACCAGACGACGCAGGCGCCCTACTGCGCGGCGTATCTGTCCATTCTCGCAACCATGTACGGCAGCTTCATCCCCGCCCTGTCGGAGCACCACTCAGGTGGAGTGAACGTCGGCCGGACCGTGATCAACGGCGAACGGCTCGGCGGCGCCACCGCGCGCGAGCAGTACTTCATCGGGTCGAAGTTTGCGAACGACCTGCGTGCGGTCGATCTGCGCGGCTATCGCGATCTCTACCGGACCTACGGACCGCGCTCGTTCCGATACGCCGAGATGGTGTTCGGCAACACGGTGAACGTCCGGCGGATCCAGCAGGACGTACGACAGGAGCTGGTGTTTGCGATGCGCACGACACGGCCGATTCCTGTCGGAGAGATCACCAGGCGGACGAAGTTGACCGCCTCCGAGGTACAACGTTTCAATCCGGCGCTCACGCGCGCGGTACCGGCCAAGGCCACGGTGTATCTGCCGATGCCCGTTCCTGAGTTTGGCGCGGACGTCGCGTTCTGGCATCGGGCCCCGACCGCAGCGTTCACGACGGCGCTCGACGAGTTTCTCCAGCTCGAGGGTGGCGTACAGCTCTGGCACGAGGCCTCGTTCGAGACCGTCCTCCAGGAGCATCGCCGCCGGTTCGAGGCCACGGGCACGGAGGAAGGCACCGTGATGGCGTCCACGCTCGCGTACGTGATCAGCGACCTTCGCACGAGCCGGCGCGCCGCCATCCTGGATGACTTCCGTTCCAACGGTCACATCCTCGAACTCTTCCAGCGCGGCGTGTCCGAACTCTCCACCACGCTGCGGGGCAGCAGCCGGTAGTCCGCGTCGATTCCACCCCCGAATGACACGCGCTCGAAAGGCGTGATGCGAAGACAAGCGCTCGCCGTTGCCGCGTGTATCTGGTGCCTCGCACTTCCCGCCGCCGCGCAGGACGCAAAGAAGAATTTCCTCTGGAAGGTTGAGGGCCCCAACAACAGCACGGCGTACCTGCTGGGCTCGCTGCACGTCCTGACCCCGGATTACTACCCTCTCAGCCCGGTCATCAACAAGGCGTTTGCCGAGTCCAGAACGCTCGTCGAGGAAGTCGATCTCGACGAGATCCAGGATCCATCGAAGATGGCCGGCGCGATGGCCAGGGCCTTCCTCACGGACGGCCGGTCGCTCGACCAGCTCGTGGCCCCGTCAACCTACGCCGAACTGACGAAGCGTGCCGAGAAGGCCGGCCTGCCGATGATGGCCCTCCGGCGGATGAAGCCCTGGCTGGTCTCGCTCACGTTGATGGGACCAACTCTCCAGGCGGCCGGACTCTCTGCCGAGTACGGCGTGGATAAACACTTCTTCGACCGCGCCACGGCCGCGGGCATGACCAGACAGGCATTCGAGACCGTGACCTACCAGCTCGATCGCTTCGACGGGTTGTCGCTGGAGCTGCAGGAGGACATGCTCACCTCCACCATCCGCGAGCTCGACACCTACGTCGTCCGGCTCCGGGACATCGCGCAGGCGTGGGCCACTGGCAATGTGCGCGGCATCGAGAAAGAGCTGCTGTCGTCGTTCGATCAGTCGCCGGAGCTCTACAACCGCCTACTCACCGAGCGCAACCGCAACTGGATCCCGCAGGTGGATACCTGCCTCCGTCAAAACGCCGGCTGCTTCATCGTCGTCGGCGCCGCGCACCTTGTTGGCCCCGACAGCCTGCCCGCACTGCTCGCCAAGAGCGGCTATCGCGTCACCCAACAGTAGTAAACGGGTACTGCCGGTAACCACGAAGGCACGAAGGACACGAAGCACTCTTAGGAAAAATACCTTCGTGGATCTTCGTGTCTTCGTGGTTCCATAATTGTGGCGCGGCTGAAGCCGCGCACTACGACCGACTACCCTTTCCGCGTAGTGCTCGGCTTTAGCCGAGCCGTCATCGATCCCCGCGGACGACGACGAACTCGCCGGGGACGTTGTAGCCGCCATCACTCCGTCGAAACGACACGATTGACTCGAGGTACTCCGCATGCGCCTCGATTCGCATTGACTCGTCGAAGCGCGAGTACGCCATCGCCACCGGGCCGCCCGCGAACGCTGCGCCGATCGCCTGATCGCCGTTCTCGTACTCGAGCACGGTTGAGATGCGTTCCTCATGGACGCCGGTGAACCCGGCTTCGACGAACGTCGCAGCCAGTGTGTCGCCCGTCCCCAATCGAAAGAACATGGGACACACATCGCTTTGCACGCGGCTCTCAACGATCGGGAAGATTTCGGCCCAGCCGCAGTGTTTACGAGCGCCCCATACAGCGGCCACCGCGCGCCCGCCCGGAGCAAGCGCGCGCCGCATTTCCTGTAGCGCGCGCAAAGGATCGGGCACGTACATCAGGCCGAGCGCGCAGACTGCGACGTTGAACCCGGCGTCCGGAATGTCGAGCGCCTCGGCGTCCATGCGCTGGAAGGTCGCGTGATGCAGGCCCAGATGCGACGCTACGTCCCGTGCCCGCTGGACCATCCCTTCGGAGATGTCCGTGCCGAGGACATGCCCCTGTGACCCGGCAGCGTCTGCCGCGCGCAAGGAGACCAGGCCGGTGCCACAGGCGACGTCGAGCACCCGCTCGCCAGACTGGATGTCAGCGAGCGTCAGCAGAAGATCCTGCGCGGGCTTGAGCTGGGCCGCCCAGAAGCGCTCGTAGTCTCCGGCGGCCTTGTCCCACCCGTACCGCTGGACGCGGCGCTGGAGTTTTGCGTCCATCTCAGGACCGCGCCGGGCTCGTGATGTGCACCTCGCGACGCATGGGCGTAGCGTTTCCCACGACGTCGAGCCAGGAGCTGCGACGTTCAGCGATCTCGAGCATCTTCTCGACGTCCTCGGCTGGCGCGTCGCTCTCCACCTTGACGATGTAGCGGATCTCTCCGTACCCGGGCCGCACGTCGTCGCTCGCCCCGAGCTCGCCGCGAACGTCGTAGTCGGCCTGGATCTCGACTTCGAGCGACGTGATGGGCACCTGCAGGCGCGATGCCCACATCGCGTAGCCGATCGCAAGGCACGACCCGATCGCGGCCCTGCCAAGCACGCCTGGATTGGGCGCTGAGCCGTCGCCGCCGTACTTCTCCGTCATCCCCGCCTTGAGTTTCCAGCTGCCTTCTTCGATATCGCAGCGCAGATCGGCGCCAAGCCGCACGCGCGTGACTGCGGTGCCCTGGCCAACAGAGGGACGCAGCGAAACGGCTTTGACGTTCCGCTCGAGTGCGATTTTGATGTCGTCGGGACTTGCCATGGTGATTCTCCAGCCCGCGCGTCAGCGCCGGATGATGCGATCGATGAAGTCGAGGATTTCGCGAGACACGCTCGTGTCCACCGTCCCGACCGACAGGAGCTGCGATGTGTGCGTGTGCCCGAGGCTCTGCCTGAAGCGGGGCCGCGCTCCGAGGTCCATGAGTTCCTTATACAGAGTCGCCCCTGGACGCGGATACAGGTCGGGATCCCATTCCGCAGTGGTCATCAGGACTGGAATATCCGTCCGTGTCACGTTGCCGGTGACCACCATCTGCGGGTAGCGGGATTTGTCTTCGCCGAAGTACGCGAGATCGCCCTTTCTCGCGTCGTTGAAATCAAACGTGTACGGTCCCGAGAGCAAGATGGCTCCAGCCGGGCGCGCGGTTCCTGCTGGCAGCAGTTCGGGACGAAAGACATAGGTTGCCGCGTGAAATGCGCCGGTTGAAACCCCCACGACGAAGATCTGTTCCGGGTTGCCACCGTACTCGGCCGCATGATCGCGAAGCCACGTGACGACCGCACCCACATCACGTCCACCTTCCGGCCACTTGATCTCGGGCGCGAGCCGGTAGCCCGCAGTGACGCCGACATAGCCGAGGCTCGCGAAGTAGTCCGCAACGTTGGCCGTGTTCGCACGGCTTCCACCGACCAGGCCACCCCCGTGGAACGCCACGATGACCGGGACTGGCGCGTCCGCGCGATGGAAGAGGCCTGTGTGAATATCCATCTGCTGACGTTCATGCGATCCGTAGGGAACGTTCTTTGTGACCTTGATCTCTTCCGGTGTGTAGACGCGTGGCTGCGAGGTGTAGATCTTGTTCGTCTGCGGAATCTGATCTTCCTTGCCGTAGAGCGCCGCGAGTTGCTTCGCGAGGTCTGGAGGCATGGTTCCGCGCGGTATGTCCGCCGCGCTCGATACGCGTTCGCTGGTCAAGGACCATCGGAACGTCTGGCGCGATTCCTTGGAGTCGTCACAGCGCTGCAGCGCCAGATCGCGTCTGCGGTACACGGGCGTCGTCAGTACCGGTGCGTTCGCGGGTTGAGATGTGTCGCTTGCCTCGAGACAGAGATCGGAACGCGACGCCGGACTGACCCGGCCCCAGCTCATCGTCCACCGCTGGGTCGGCGTGTTGCTGCAGGCTCGCACGAAGAGCTCCGAGCCAACCTCGAGGGCCGCGACGGCCAGGCAGCGGTTGTACTTCGATGCCTTGATCGCGCCATCAGGTGTCCGCTCGAACTGCTGGTCCTCGAGCGGCTCGCCGTACTTGCATGTGTGGACCCGCAGAGCCTGATCCAGATTGAGTGTCGCGCCTACGCCCGCAATATCCAGGCAGTAACCCCGCGGCTCATCGAGCGGTTGCGCCGTGCGGAGCAGCCCAGCGTCCGCACTGGCTGTGTCGGGATGTAAGAGGAGAGCGAGGACTGCGAGCAGACACGGGGCGGCAAGCTTGCGAGTCATGTCGAACCTCCATCCTGGGATCCATCCAAGGGTTGCAGGAGATTCTGGCGCGGGGCCATCGACGGGTCAACCGTCGCGACGTGCGGGCTGAAGCGACAGGGCAGGCTCGAAAGCCTGCCCTGTGCCCGAGTCAGTAGTTGGCGCGGTAGGTGATGCTCTGTCCCGGCTGGATCCGGACGTCGAACTCGATGAGCGGATATCCGTCGGCCTCGATCTCGATGTGGTGTGAACCCTCTTCGAGATTCAGGTGCTGAAACACACCGTCGTAGTCGTCTACGACGCCGGCGTAGTAGCCGTCCACGAATACCTGCGCATCACGCGGTGCGTCCACGATTCGGAGCGAGCCATACGCAAGGCCCGAGGGGATCGCGTAGTAACCGTATGCCGGCGGAGCGGAGCTGTAGGCCCGATACCCGTAGGCTCGTGGCGCGCCGAAGTAGAGGTTCACACTCCAGCCCGGCCGATAACCGTTCGGTCGATAGCCGTAGGGCACCACGTACGAGCGGCGAGCATAGGGGCGGGCATACGAACGGCTGACGTACGGTTGGGCCACATAGGGTCGTGCGACGTAAGGCCGGACCACGACCGTGCGGCCACCGTCGCGCCGGTCACGGTCACCACGTCGGTCCTGGGGATTGTCGTATCGCTGGCGCGGCTCTGTCCTCCGCTCCGTCTCGGTTCGCGGCGGCGGAGCCACTCGCTGGCGAGGCTCCGACCGTCTGTCCGATTCGTCGCGTCCGCGTTGCTCCGGCGGGCGGCCTGCTTCGCGTCGCTCGGTCTGGTTGCCACGCTCCGGCGTCCGCTGCACGCCTTCGCGGCGCCCGGCTCCGCCTCCAGCGCCAGCGCCGCGTCCGTTCTGACGCTCACCGCGTTCCGAAAACGGCACGCCACGCTGGGCAAAGGAAGGCGTCGCCGTCAGCGCGATGCACGCCATGACGACGGCCGTGCGCATGTGAAAGGCTTTCATGGGATTCCTCCGTAACGATCAACGGCAAACGCTTTGCCATCTGAACCATCCGAATTTGCTAGCGTTTGGCGTCTGACTGCTCGCCGGCTCTCATCTGAAGCGGACACCACGGCCGGCTTCAGGAGGACAAAGTCACCCCAGGCCTCGCTTACTGCCCGTATGCCTTCCGCTTCCAGAGGTCCCAACCGCGCTGGGTGTCTCCGGGATTCTTCTCGACCGCCATGCCTTCTTCGGGCGAGATGTAGGTGATCGGCCCGCCCAGGCTCAGCGCGGCGAGCAGCAGCTTGGCATTGATCTCGGTGTAGATGGCGTCCCGCACAGTCACCTGAAGGTTCGGGCCCACTACGACGTTACCGTGTCCCCGCAGGAGCGCCACCTCCTTGTTGCCCAGCGCAGCCGCCAGCGACTTCCCAATGAGGTTGTTCCGGACAAGAAGCGTCTGCGCCATTGGATCGTTCACCGAGCGCGAATCCCAGATTGGAACGCCTGTGTAGAGAAAGGTTGCCATGTGGAAGACAGGGCGCAGCGGAACCTGCGTGACGCTGAACGGAATCACTGACGGCGCGTGACTGTGCACGACCACCATCACGTCGGGCCTGGCCTTGTAGATCTCGCCGTGGATAAATCGTTCGAGCACGCTGTTGCGGCCACGCGGATCGACCGGTGTCGAGTCCAGGTCGTATTCCATGATGTCGGCGGGCGTGACCAGCGCCGGACCGAGTGACCGCGACATGAGGAAGCGATTGGGATTGCCCGGATGCCGGACGCTCACGTGTCCGTAGGCGTCGATCACGCCCTCCATGGCCAGGATTCGGTACGCCGCCGCCAGGTCCTCCAGCACCGAAGGCGCCACCGCACCTCCGGACGCGGGCGCAGTCTGAGCGGCGACCGTGTGCCTGTCCTGGACGACGGTCGCAAAACCGATGAAAAGAGCAACGGTGACGAGCAGACGGACACGGTGTGTCATGGCGGATTCCTTTCGAGCCTCTGGTAACGCGGCAATATTAGATCTGTTCACGCTAAGATCGGTTGGTTTCGGCTGGCCAGGACAACAACACGGTGAACATTGACGTGATCGACATCCATCCGCACGTGATCTCCACCGATACGGTGCGCTATCCCCGTGCGCCGCTTGGTGGCCACCAATCGACGTGGTCGAACGATCGACCGGTGGGCACTGAGCAGCTGATTGTTGAACAGGATCGCGCGGGCGTGAAGAAAGCCGCGCTCGTTCAGGCGTCAACCTGCTACGGCCACGACAACTCTTACGTCGCGGACGCCGTGAACGCGCATCCCGAACGGTTCGCCGGCGTCTTTTCCTGCGACATCCTCGCGCCGGATGCCTGCGACACGATGGCTCACTGGATGTCGAAGGGCCTCACGGGAATGAGGCTGTTCACCACCGGCAGCACGATGCCCGGCCAGGCAGGCTGGCTCGACGATCCGCGTTCGTTCCCGGCGTGGGGGATGGCAGCCGAGAAGGGGCTGCCTGTCTGCCTGCAGATGACCGCCCAGGGCATTCCTCAGATCATGAAGGTGCTCGATCGGTTTCCCGCGCTGCGCGTGATCCTCGATCACCTTGCGCGTCCCGTGCAGGAAGACGGTCCTCCCTACGCTGGCGCCGACAGCCTCTGGGGTCTCGCGCAGTATCCGAACGTCTATCTGAAGGTGACCGAACGAAACCTGGTGGGTGCGCGAACGGGGGAGGCGACTCCGGAAACGTTCTTCGGACGCCTCGTGGCCGACTTCGGTGCGTCGCGCATTGCGTGGGGCTCAAACTATCCGGCATCAGAGCGGCCCCTTGCAGAGCTCGTCGCACTCGCGCAGGAGACGCTCGCGTTCCTGCCTGAGACCGACCGCGAGTGGATCTTCTCGCGCACGGCTCAGGCGCTGTATCCCACACTCGCCAACCGTTCCTGATCCGGCGATGACCGAACCTCTGAAGCTGCACTCTCTTCTCGGCAATCACGCCAGCACCAGGGCGCTCAAGAGCGGAGAGGTGTCTTCGCCGCTCGTGAACTTCGACTACTTCGACGTGAAGGTCGCCAACACGCAGTTCAAGGCGATGGTCCGCGAGCAGAAGTACGACTTTGGCGAGCTGGCGATCGTGACGTTCCTGCAGGCGAAGGCGTACGGCAAGCCGTACGTGGTGCTGCCGGCGACAATCGTGGGGCGTAACCAGCACCACACGATCTTCTACAACGCCGACAAGGGTGCGCTCACGCCGCGCGATCTCAATGGCAAGCGCATCGGTGTCCGTGCGTACACGCAGACGACAGGTGCGTGGGTCCGCGGCTTCCTCGCAGACGACTACGGGGTCGATCTGAAGACCGTGACCTGGGTGACGTTCGAGGAGCCACATCTGGCCGAGTATCCCGACCCGCCCACTGTTCAGCGCGCGCCCGAAGGCAAAGTGCTGAAGCAGATGCTGCTCGATGGCGAGCTCGACGCTGCGATCCTTGGGGACGTGTCCGAGGATGGTCCGATCAGGCACCTGATTCCCGACCACGAAGCCGCCGGACGTGCATGGGCGCGCGCCCACGGCGGTGTGCCCATCAACCATCTTGCGGTGATGCGGGAGTCAATCGTGCACTCGCGACCCGACGTCGTGCGCGAGGTCTACCGCGTGCTGAAAGAGAGCCGGGCCGCAGCCGATCTTCCGAGTGGCGCCGACAATCCACTTCGCTTCGGCATCGAGGGCGTGCGCCAGTCGCTCGCGCAGATCAGCGACTACGCGCACCGGCAGGGCCTCATCCCACGCGCGTACCCGGTGGACGAGCTGTTCGCTGACGCCTCACGCATCCTCGGCGACGCCGCCCGCTGAAGAAACAACCACGAAGGGACGAAGCACACGAAGGAATGTTGGATTTGTGATTCCTATGCTTCGTGGATCTTCGTACTCTTCGTGGTTTCGTCGCCCGATCTGTCCTAGGGCTGACGGCCGAAAAAAATCCACCACGAAGGGACGAAGGACACGAAGCAATATTGGGTTTGTGATTCCTGTTCTTCGTGGATCTTCGTGAACTTCGTGGTTCTAGGGCTGTGCCGGGCGGACAACGATCGAGGCGACTGCGTGCGGGGAACGTGCTGGATCAAGCTTCGTGCTCAGCCGCCGCACAAGCTCGCGCCAATCTGCACGCGGTTCTAAAGTCCTCATCACCGGCCGCGCCAGAAGTGGCCGTCGTGTGAGCGCGGTGGACCAGTCGGGGCGACGCGTGCCCGTGGCGTCGAGCGCCACGACTTCGAACGCTGGTCCGTCTTTGTAGATCGCGACGAGACCCTCGCCCCGTTCGGCGCCGATCTCGATTTCGAAACGGACCGCGCGGCCGAGATGGCTTTCGTCATAGTGGGCGAGCACGCCTTCGACAAGTGGGTGACCCGAGGCAAAGAAGTCGATCGCTTCGTTCTCGACAGCCTCTTCCCGATCGAAGGTGCCCACGTAAGCCGACCCGTTTCGGACGCCGGGCAGGCTGTCCACCAGCGCCTCGCTGCCGAGCTCGAGGGAGAACACCCGACGGCCTCGCGGCTGGGCGACCGTGAATCCAAGGCTGGCGCATGCATCGAGCACGACCTGCTGATTGAGTGCGTCGAGCTCTGCTGGAACACGCCCGAGGATACTCGCAGCCATACCAGCTCGATACGGGTCGCGATGGAGTTGCTGGTAGGCTGCCTCCTGGATGCGCGTTCGCGCGGCCTTGGCGTCGGCAACAAGACTGGCGCCTCGCTCATCCGACAACGACGCCGACGGATCGATCGCGATCTCCTCGATCGCCCTCTCGACGTGCGCCAGTTGAGGCTCGAGCCCCGCAACCGGATCACGAAAGATTCCAAGCGCTTCGAACAGGCGGACGACGTCTCTTCCGATGCCGGTCGGAGGACGAAAGTAGACGATCTCCACGGGAATCCGGCGGCCTATGCGGTCGAGGCGCCCGATCCGCTGCTCGACGACCGATGGTTTCCATGGCAGGTCGAAGAGCACCAGGCGCCGGCAGAACTCGAAGTTCCGTCCTTCACCGCCGCACTCGGTGGACACAAGAACGCTCGGCCCCTCAGGCTCCCGGAAACGCGCAACCTCAGTGTCACGGCGGGCCGGAGTGAGCTCTTCGTGGAAGACACCTGTTGCGATCTGTGCGCGGTTGCTGAGAGCGGTACGCAGCATCTCGAGCGTCTCGCGGTGCGCGACGAACACGAGCGTCTTCTCGTGTGCCCTGCGCCAGAGTGGCGCCTGCTTCAACAACCAGTCGAGACGCGCGTCGGTGTTGTCCAGTGCCTCCGCCTTCTTGCGTAGATCGCCTTCGGTTGGACCAAGCACCGCAGCGAGTGCGGCGCCCGACGCGAGGGCACGGCGGACGCGATCGATCTTCTTTCGTTCCACCGCGGCGTTCGGCGCCGCGGCGTTTCTCACCAGTTGTTCAACGGCATCGTGTGTGTCCGCGCTGACCGATCGATCGAGATCGACCGGATTGCCCACCCGTGGTGGCAGACCGCCGATATCGGTTCGCCGCGTCGAACTGGTGCACGCCGGGAGCGGAGTTCCACGTGCGAGCCGATCTTCGAAACGTTGATCCTCGGGAAACTCCTCCGGACGAAGAAGCTGGAGCAAACGGAAGAAACCGTGGGCGTCATCCTCGAGCGGCGTCGCGCTCAGCAGCAGGACGTGACGGCCGAGATTCGCAATCGGCGCCACCGCGCGCCACGCGGAGTCACCGGGGTGCCCGGGGGGCCTTTTGAGGCGTTGTGCCTCGTCCACAACCAGCAGATCCACGCCGGCCGCGACCGCCTGGTCGGTCAACTGCGGACGCTCGACCAGCATCTCGAGTGCAATGACGGCACGGCGGTGGAGTTCGAAGGGATTGAAGTCCGCGCCGAAGTCACGCGCCACATCCCCAAGCCGCTGCGAATCAAGCAGCGTGAAGACCTGGTGATACTTGCGCCAGAGCTCGCCCAGCCACTGCACGGTCAGCGCATCGGGAGCCACCACGAGACAGCGTTCGACCCTGCCGGTGTGGACGAGCCTGTTGAGAATGAGGGCGGCTTCGATCGTTTTGCCGAGCCCCACTTCATCGGCCAGCAGCCACCGTACCGGATTCGCGGTGCTTGCCCGCTCGGCGACGTGGAGCTGATGCGGGAACAGCCGGACGCGTCCTCCAAGGAAAGAGCCAAGGCCATCCGCTTCCCGCAGCGCGAGGACGTGCAGGATGTTCATTCGCGTCACGAAATCTTCGATCGCATCGAGCTCGCCCAGGGCCAGACGCTCGAGGAATGCGCCTTCGAGCTCGATCGGCCACAGCGCATGCGCGGGCTGGATGCCTCCGGTCGCCAGTTCGAGCGACCCGTCGTCACGCTGCGCGACGACGCGCGTCTCCTGTCGTGTCGCGATGATTCGTACGGGTCGGCCCGCATCGAGATCGACCGGGACCAGCGCGTCCGCGCCCGCGGCCACGCGCAGCGTCGTTCTTGATCGCGGGAACTCCACCACGATCACGCGGCCCTCGATTGCCGTGACACGTCCGATTCCAAGCTCCGGGTTGTGACGATGGGTGATGTAGGCGCCGATCCGAGGGGACATTGGGGACATGATAGCGAAGCGGGTGGGGCGTTCAGTTTCTAGTCTTTGGTCTCTAGTCGGTAGTCTCTAGTTTTAGTCGTTAGTCTTTAGGGTCTCCTGAAGAAACGTTTCGACTGCGCCGAAGTACGTCGCCTTATCGATGCGGAACGCATCGTCGTGGCCCCCGCGTACGTCTACGAATCGTTTCTGCGAGCGCGCGGCGTCGAAGAGACGCCGACCGTGCGTGTATGGAATGACGCGGTCTTCGGGTGAGTGCAGGAAGAGGGTCGGGATACTGATGCGACCGATGCGCTCGAGCGACGGGAATCTTTGTGTCGCCATGTATGCGATCGGGAAGAACGGATACAGCTCCTGGCCGCGATCGACCACAGAGGTATAGGCACCCTCCACAATCAGGCCGGCCGCTGGCACGCGTGACGCCAGCTCAATGGCAACGCCGCTTCCCAGCGAGTGCCCGAAGATCACGATCCGTTGGGGCGGTACGTGGAGAGTGTCGGTCAAGTACCGATAGGACGCGGTCGCATCGTCGTAGAAGCCACGCTCGTCCGGCGTTCCGTTGCTTTCGCCGAATCCGCGGTAGTCGAAGGCGAGCAGGTTGATCCCCAGATCGCGCATCGAGGCGTAGAACTCCGGCCGCGCTCCGTAGCCGATGCTTCCCAGATTGCCGTGGCAGATGAGCATCCACGTGTCGGACGGTTCGGCAGCCGGTATCAGCCACGCCGATACCGTCACGTCGTCAGTTGATGCGTACGTGACGCGCTTCTCGCGCAGCGCGAATCGGTCTGGTGAGGGTCCCACCGTCCGCTCGTCCGGCTGGAAGATGAGCGCCTTCTCGTTGACCTTCACGTAAACCACCGCGGCGGCGTAGCCAGCGATCAGCACGAGAACGAGCGCGAGTAGTAGAGCCGCAAATCGGCGACGAAGAATCACGATGAGCCGTTCTATCACGCCCAAAGCCTAGAGCCCAGAGCCCACCGATTGTGTCGCCGATAGTGGACGGTTCGGTTCCCGTCGCCAATGAAACATCAGAAACAGGCCTGATTCTGCTCAATGCACCCTTGTCGTATCTGGCACGGTCCTTGGACTAATAGCCACCAGAACGCGATGCAGCGTTGGAGGGTGTAGAGATGATGAAACCAGTTGTCGCGGCGGTCACAGGAGCGGTGATTTCAGGTGCGTTGATGTTCACAGTGGGTGCGACACAACGTGCCCCGGAGACGCCGCAGTATGTGCAGACCGTGGATGGCGGTTTCGTCCCGGTGTCGCAGGTGACGTATCCAACCGCACTGCGTGCAGCTGAGCCTGTTGCCACGAGCGCACCTCGTGCCACGGCGACCAGGACGGTCTACCGCACGGCGGCCCCGGCGCCGCGCGAGACGCGCACGGTGGTGCGTGAGGAACCTCGGACAGTCGTGCGCGAAGAGTCTCGGACAATCGTGAGTGAAGAACCGGTTGTCAGCACGGTCGCCACGCAGGACGAGGTGTCGTCTCCCGACGAGCGGTCGTGGAAGAAGACCGCGATGATCATTGGCGGGTCGGCGGCCTCCGGCGCCGGAGTCGGCGGCATCGTCAAGGGTAAGAAGGGGGCACTGATCGGTGCCGCCATCGGCGGCGGCGCAGCTTCGATATACGAAGCCACTCGTCGTCGATAACGTCGAGACGGCACCGACAGTAGGGGCGAGGACCATAAGTCCTCGCCCCTTTTTTTCGTACGGCGGTCAGTCGTCCTGCGCCAGTTGCCGGTTGCGGTTCTCGAACGTCCCAGAGCGCGCGCTATGATTCAGGGCACAACTGCCAGAGGCCGTCTCAGTGGACACCTTCACAATCAGCTATCGCGTTGTTGACTTTCTCAGGAAGCATCCGCCTTTTCAGGCCATCGACGAGCAGGACCTCCTCGATCTCGCCGGGCGTGGCCGTGTCAGATTCCACGAGGCGAATGAATACATCCTGTGGCAGGGCGAACCGCACAAGCTCCATGTGTTCGTGATCCAACAAGGCACGGTGTCGCTGTGGGATGAAACCGACGGCGAGGCGGTGCTCAAGGACGTGCGAGGTCCTGGCGATCTGCTGGGGATCGAGCGTTTCAACCACGCGCCCTGGTGTCTGCACTCAGCCCGATCCGCAAGCGACGTCGTGATCTACTCGTTTCCAGCGTCCGACTTCGAGGCCCTGATCGAGAAGTACGCCTACGTCAGGCAATTCGTCGAGGCGCATGACACCGTGTCCACGGAGTTCGAGTGGGCGAAAGACACGAAGGCTCCCCATGAGGTGTTTCTCCACGACGTCGTCAGCCGAAAGGCGCTCGAGCACTGTAATCCGCAGACGACCGTGCGGGACATCGCGACAAGGATGCTGGCCACTGGAGTGGATGCCGTCGCCGTTGTGAACAGCGCTCAGGAGCTCCAGGGCGTCGTGACTGTGAACGGACTGCTGGGGTGGGTTGCGTCTGGCGCCGTGAACTCGGACAGCCCTGTTGAACAGGTGATGAGCGAAGCGCCAACGGTTGGATCAGGCGCCTCACTCATCGACGGCATGCTGGCCATGGCTGAGACCCAGGCTGATGCAGTGGCCGTCACCGCGGATGGGTCGAAACCTGCTCAGTTGCAGGTGCTCGTCACGTCACGGGATATCTCCAGGGCCTTTGGCGATCAGCCAGTCGCGGTTGTGAAAGAGATAGGGCTGGCCTCCAGCACTCGCGTGCTCTCCGAGCTCAACCATCGGGCGCGTGCGCTCGCGTTCAGGCAGCTCACCACTGTCTCTTCCCTGGATTGGGTTTCCCGGTTTCTCTTCCTGGTTGATATCGGGATTGTGAAGCGCGCGATCGCACTCGCCGGAGCGGAGATGCAAGGTGTCAACTGGTGCTTCTGTGGCGCATCGGGAAGGTCCGAGTCGCTCACGAGGCACGCGCCGCAACTGGTGCTCATCATTCCAGACGAACAGAGCCGCGCCGACAGGGAGAAGGCCTACGACCGTGTCTGTGAGGCGCTCGTCGAGTGCGACTACCTGTCACGAACGGACCTCACCTTCGATCGCCTGTTCCTCGTGGCGACCGCCGCGGAGTGGAAGCACCGATACGAGGGCTGGTTGCAGGATCCGGTTCGCACGGAGATGTACCTGGCTCGACCGCTGTTCGATCTGCGTTCGGTCCATGGGGATCGCTCGCTCTGGTCGGGTCTGGAACGAGACGTCGCCGGCGCCGTGGACCGGGACATCCTGCATGTGTTCGCGAACGACTGCCTGGCGAGTCTGCCACCGCTGACCTTCTTCAAGGATGCCGTCGTCGAGAAGTCAGGGGAGCAGACCACCGTGTTCCGCCTGGAGCACAGCGCGCTTCGACCGCTCGTGGATGTGGGGCGCGTGTTCGGGATGGCCGCTCGAAAGGCGATGGGCACGTCCACGTTCGAGCGGCTCACGCTGGCTCGGACGCTTCTGCCCGAGCACTCGTCGGTCTTCCGTGAAGCCTCCGAGACGCTGCGCATTCTGCTCTGGCAGCAGGCCCGGATCGGCATCGACCAGGACACCAGTGGTTCCGAGTTGCCTCCGGCGTTGCTCAGCCGTCACGATCGCCACGTGCTGAAAGGTGGATTCCGGTCCATTCTGCAGCTGCTCGAGCTCACGGGTAACTCACGCTGGTTCGCGACGCTGTGAGCGCTCTTCCGTTTCTTGACCGCTACAGGACCTCTTTCGAGGCGACCTGGAACGACGACACACCGATTGAACAGGTGCGGTTCATCGTTCTCGATTCAGAGACAACCGGTCTCAATCCACAGGTTGACCGCCTGATTTCGATAGGCGCCGTGGCCGTTTGCGCGAACGAGATCCTGCTGGACGATTCCTTCGACGTGCTCCTGAAGGTGCAGGAGAACACCAGCGCGGTCACCGTGCACGGCATCACGCGCGATGAAGCCCGTGGTGGGCTCGACGAGGGCGAGGCGCTCGTCCGCTTTCTCGACTACGTGCGCGATGGCGTCATCGTGGGACATCACATTGGCCACGACATCAGCACGCTTGATATCGGCTACGAACGCGGGTGGGGATTTCGAACGCTCAACCGCAGTCTCGACACGATGGACCTCACGCTGCACCTCGAACGTGACGGTGCCTTCGCCGGGCGACCCGCGATCCGCTCGTTCACGCTCGACGCGCTGTGCGACCTGTTCGGTGTGATTCCGCACGACCGCCACACAGCCGGTGGCGATGCCTTCATCACGGCGCAGGTCTTTCTTCGTCTGCTCAAGCTCGCTGCCCGTCACGGCCGGACGACGCTCGGCCAGATCGCCGAGCCCTTCGAAACAACACAGTCGTAGTGTCCGGCTTTCCTACCCCGAGCGTAGTCGAGGGGAGCCGGACCTTCGGTGAATTCAGATCAACCACGAAGGGACGAAGATCCACGAAGTTGATCATCTTTTGTGTGATCCCTTCGTGGGCCTTCGTCTTCTTCGTGGTTTGCGTCGTAGCGTCCGGCTTGCCTGCCCCGAGCGTAGTCGAGGGGGGCTGGACCGACAGAGCGCGAATCAGGGACGGATGCCCGGCTTTACGCTCCCCCAGATCGCAATCGATCCGACCACCAGCACCCACGCGGGCATGACCGCGAGCCCGGGGATCGCTTCCGCCACGAGCGCGGGGAGAATGGCCCACTGCCGGCCCAGCATCAGGAAGAGCAGGAGCGCAGTGGACAGATCGAGCGTCCACTGAAGAGGTGGTACGAACTCGAGCCAGACGGACAGCACGTCGGACACAGCCGCAATGGCAAAAGCCGTGGCCAGGCGGGCGCGCCGCGACGACGCTGAGGACGGCGGATCGGTGTGCGGCGGATCCTCAGCAGGCAGTACTTCCCACTCAGGCTCCTTGCCGGTCTCCACCTTCGCATCATAGCGTTCCCCCGTATAATCGCCGCGGTTCAGCTGTCCTTGGCCTTGAACGCCGGCACCCGCATCGGGCCGTACGAGATCGTGGCTCCGCTCGGCGAGGGCGGCATGGGCGAGGTGTATCGCGCCCGTGACACCAGGCTCGGACGGGATGTTGCCATCAAGGTGCTCCCGTCAGCCGTGGCCCAGGACACCGATCGGCTTGCTCGATTCGATCGCGAGGCTCGTACGCTCGCGGCGCTGAATCATCCAGGCATCGCGCAGATCTACGGTGTCGAGCAGACCGGAACCGACGCTGGCGCTATTCGAGCGCTCGTCATGGAACTGGTGGAGGGGCCGACGCTGGCGGACCGTATTGTTCAAGGTGCGATCCCTCCAGACGAAGCGCTCGCCATAGCAAAGCAGATTGCCGAGGCGCTGGAAGCGGCCCACGAACACAACATCATCCATCGCGACCTGAAGCCCGCCAACATCAAGCTGCGGCCCGATGGAGCGGTGAAGCTGCTGGACTTCGGACTCGCAAAAGCGTTCGGGCCCGATCAGTCGCCTCAGGCAGATATCTCTCAGGCGCCCACGGTAACGAGCCCACCCGCGCCGTTTTACTGGCACTCGGGGACGATGACGCAGGCGCGGGACGTCACGCAGGCGGGCATGATTCTGGGTACGGCCGCATACATGGCGCCGGAGCAGGCCAGTGGCAAGCCGGTGGACAAGCGGGCGGACATCTGGGCGTTTGGCGTGGTGCTCTGGGAGATGCTGGCTGGCCGGCGGCTCTTCGAGGGAGAAACCATTTCGCACGTGCTCGCGGCGGTCCTGACCAAGGAGCCGGACATGACGGCGGTCCCGAGCCATGTTCGAACGCTCGTGTCTCGCTGCCTCGAAAAGGACGCCAGAAAGCGGCTGCGCGACATCGGCGACGCCATGAGTCTCGTGCAGGACACGCCCGCCAGTCTGCCAGTCGCCGCGCCCCGTCGTTGGATCCACGTCGGCGGATGGGTCGCCGCCGCCCTGACCATCGCGGTCCTTGCGGTGGCTGCGTGGCTGCGGCCTGCGGCGGTTGCCGACGTCGATTCACCCGTGGCGCGTTTCTCGGTCGAGCGCAGCGCAGACATCTACAGCAACTCCTCGCTGGCGTTCGCGGTGTCGCCCGATGGCCTGCTCCTGGCGTACTACGGACCCGTCGCCGGTGGTCAGCAGGCCTTGTTCGTGCGCACGTTGGCCACAGGCGACGTCCGCGAAGTTCCGGGATCCACGTCAGCGACGATTCGCGCGAGTTCGCTCTTCTGGTCGCCCGACGGCCGCGAACTCGTGCAGGGCACGGCGAGCAGCACCAATGTCATCGATGTCACGACTGGCGTCGCGCGACCGCTCTGCGATTGCCGTTTCTCAGGAGGCAGCTGGAACGGCGATGTGATCCTGTTGGGCTCACTTCCAGTGACACCGGGTGGGATACGACGTTTGTCTGCGACAGAACGCACGACGGTCGAGATCACGCAACCTGATGTTTCCAGTCTCGAGCAAGATCAGTGGCCCGTGTTCCTGCCGGACGGACGCCAGTTCCTGTTCACGAGAACCGGCTCCGGCGGTGAAGTCGCCACCTGGCTCGGCACGCTCGATGGTGGAACACCGCGGCGGGTTGCCGACGGCTCGCAGCGAGTCTTCGTACCGGCCTCGGGAAGCCGCCGTGCCTATCTCCTTGGGATCGACGGAGCAGGACTCGTGGCACAACCATTCGACGTCAACACTCTCAGCGTGACCGATGAACCGGAGTTACTGGTTCCTGGCGCCGTCGCCGTGTCGGCCTCGAACAATGGAGTCCTCGCCACGAGCCGTGTGGGAAGGCGGCCCCCATTCGTCCCGGCATGGTTTGACCGGAAAGGGATGGCCCTCGGGCAGGTCGGGGAAGCGGGCAGTATTCAAAGCGTCGCGTTGTCCCCAGATGGCCGGAAGCTGGCCGTGGATCAGTTCGGCGCCGGCCCGGGCGCCCCGTCGAGCGATATCTGGGTGCGCGACGTGGCGGGCGGGTTCGGCACCCGCCTCACGTTCGATCCCGACAATAACTCGGCTCCGGTCTGGACGCCGGACGGAACCCGCATCATTTTCAGCGCGCTGCAGAACGGCGTGCAGCGCCTTCAGCAGCGCAGAGTTGACGGCACGGGAAACGAGACGCCGCTCGTCGAGCTCAGCGATAGCGCGTGGATCAACGACTGGTCGAGCGACGACCGATGGGCGATTTTCTCGCTGGTGCGGCGCGACACCGCATTCAACGACCTCTGGGTCGTTCCTGTGGAGAACGGCGTGGCGCGCACGCCGGTCCCATACATCCAGGGCCCGGCCCGGCAGCAGCAGGCGCAGTTCTCGCCAGACGGACGGTTTGTCGCCTACGGCTCCGATCAGACGGGGACATTCGAAATCTACGTGCAGCCGTTTCCCAACGCGGTGGATGGGAAATGGATGATTTCGAACGGCGGCGGTTCGGAGCCCCGATGGAGCCGTGATGGGCGGGAGCTGTACTACTTCTCTGGACAGACATTGATGGCCGTGCCCGTCCGCCTTCAGCCCACGTTTTCCAGCGGCGCCGCCGTCGCGCTCTTCACTGCGCCGGTGCTTTCGAACTACACCAATGATGGCCACCGGTGGCAGGTTGCCCCCGACGGCAAGCGATTCCTCCTGCTGACGAGCGCGGGCAAGGATGAGGCACCCCCTCTCGAGGTGCTGGTGAACTGGCCCTCGCTGCTGAACCGGTAACAGGGCCGACGGGGACGGAGACACAGATGGCCCCAGACGTCCCGAACGGGGCGCAGCACCCCCCTCGAAGCTGGAGCACGGACGAAGTGCTTCACGACTACCGCGTCGGTTACCGCAGCCGTCAGTGCAGCATGGTGGCGCGGCGGGAAGTATTCAGCGGCAGGGCCAAGTTCGGAATCTTCGGCGAGGGTAAGGAGGCGGCCCAGCTGGCCATGGCCCGGGCTTTCAGGAAGGGCGACTTCCGCTCGGGCTACTACCGCGACCAGACGCTGATGTTCGCCCTCGACCTGCTGAGCCCCGAGCAGTTCTTTGCGCAGCTGTACGGGCACGCCGACGTTGCCGCCGATCCAGCGACCGGCGGCCGGGCGATGACCAGTCACTTCGCGACACGGTTGCTCGACGACGAAGGGCATTTCCTGCGACAGACGGATCGGTACAACTCCGCCGCCGATCTCTCTCCCACTGCCGCGCAGATGCCTCGCCTCGTCGGCCTGGCCTACGCCTCGAAGCTCTACAAGGCGCTGCCCGCGCTGCGGACGTCGGCCGACGGGTTCTCGTCGAACGGCGACGAGATCGTCTTCGGCACGATCGGCGAGGCCAGCTGCGCCGAAGGGCTCTTCTGGGAATCGGTCAACGCGCTCGGCGTCCTCCAGGTCCCGGCGCTCGTCTCCATCTGGGACGACGGCTTCGGGATCTCGGTGCCGAACGCCTTCCAGATGACGAAGGGAGACGTAGGACGAATCCTCGAAGGGTTCGAGCGCCACACCGGCGGCCGGCCGGGCATCGCCCTCCACGTCGTGCACGGGTGGGACTACCCCGCGCTCTGCGCCACGTATCTGGACGTGGCCGACGAGGTCCGTCGCAGTCACGCACCGTCGATCGTCCACGTGACGGAGCTGACGCAGCCGTACGGGCACTCCACCTCCGGCAACCACGAGCGCTACAAGTCGGCCGAGCGGCTCGCGTGGGAACAGGAGTGCGACTGCCTGCCGAGAATGCGCGCCTGGATCCTCGACCACGCGCTCGCCTCCGCCGACACGCTGGAGCGGCTGGAAGCCGAGGAAGCCGCGCTGGTGCTGCAGGCGCGCGATCGGGCGTGGCACGACTACCGGGCACCGATCGAAGACGAGCGGCAGCAACTGCTCTCGCTGCTCGGGGTGGTGGCAGAGCGGTCTCCGAAGGCCGACGAGGTGCGGCGGATCTCCGAGTCGCTCCGCGGGTTGCAGGCGCCGCTCCGCCGCGACCTGATGGCCGCGTCCGCCGACGTCCTGCTTGCCACGAGGCATGACCCTGACGAGTCGACGCGCGCGCTCGGCGCATGGAAGCGGGAGCAGGACGCTGTCAACGAGCGCCGGTACGGCTCGCATCTCTACAGCGAATCGGCCGCCTCGGCGCTCGCCGTGCCGGTCGTGCCCGCCCGCTATGCGGCGCAACCGACGATGCCGCAGGGCTTCGAGGTGATGCAGGCCTGCTTCGACGCCGCCCTCGAGCGGATCCCGCAGCTTATCGCGATCGGCGAGGACGTCGGCCGTCTCGGCGGCGTCAACCTGGGCTGGGCGCACCTGCAGCAGAAGTACGGCTCCCAGCGCATTACCGACACGGGCATCCGGGAAGCCACCATCATCGGCCAGGCGATCGGCATGGCGCTCCGCGGCCTCAGGCCGATCGCGGAGATCCAGTACCTCGACTACCTTCTTTACGCGCTGCAGATCATCTCGGACGATCTCGCCACTCTGCGCTGGCGCACGCATGGTGGGCAGAAGGCCCCCGTGATCATCAGCACACGCGGACACCGTCTCGAAGGGATCTGGCACTCCGGCTCGCCGATGGCCAGCATCGTCAACCTCATGCGAGGTCTCTACGTGTGCGTGCCGCGCGACGCCGTGCAGGCGGCCGGCTTCTACAACACCATGCTCCAGTCTGACGACGCGGCGCTGATCGTGGAGGTGCTGAACGGATACCGCAAGCGGCTGCCGATGCCCGAGAACATTGGCGACTTCACGATTCCGCTCGGCATGCCGGAGACCATCCGCCGCGGCGCCGACGTGACCGTCGTCACCTACGGCGCCTGCTGCGACATCGCGATGGAGGCCGCGTCGGCACTCGAGGCCGCCGGTGTCGATGTCGAGATCATCGACGTACGGACGCTTCTCCCGTTTGACATCCGGGCGAGTATTCGGGAGTCGATCGACAAGACGAGCCGTGTGCTCTTCCTCGACGAAGACTGCCCGGGGGGCGTCACTGCGTACATGATGCAGGAAGTACTCGAGCGGCAAGGCGCTTTCGAGCTGCTGGACGCCGCGCCGCGCACGCTGTCGGCACAGCCTCATCGTCCGGCATATGGATCCGACGGCGATTACTTCTCCAAGCCCAACCGCGAACAGATTGTCGAGGTCGTCTATCAGATGATGTCCGAGAGCGATCCCCGCCGGTTTCCTCCGCTGGCGTAACACGGCGCGGGAGTCGCCGCCTGTCCGGGGATCCTGCCCGCTCTCCCGCTGCGCACTATCACGCTGAAGGCGCGAATTCTTCCTCGTCTCCAGAAGGCAATTGATGGAGCTGGCGGTGGGTTCGTCACCAATCACGAGGCCGGTCTTGGCCTGGAACTTGCCGAAGCCGCGGCATGGAATCAAGGAGAACCGCACTATGGCCAACATGAAAGAGACGGCTGCACGCACGCTCAAGCGTGCCAGGACCGCCGGAGCGCAGGCGAAGCGGAAGGGTGCGCGGCTCGCACAACAGATCGCCAAGCAGCCGGTCGTTCGGAAGGCAAGGAAGGAAGCCGCGAATGTCCGCGGCAAGGCTGTTGCCCTCGCGGGCAAAGTTGCGGACCGCGTGACCGGACGCGCCCGGAAACGGACGCGGGCGAAGGTCGCTGCCGCCGCCGCAGCAGGCGCGGTTGCCGTGGCAGCGGCCGTCGGCGTCGGGCTGGCCCGCAAGCGGAAGCGCTAGGCGGGCCTGCCCATTCAGAATCGGTGGGTGTAGACGACCTTCGAGGCGAAGCGCTTATCGAGCGTGGTGATCCGGCTGGCGAGGACGTCGTCGAGCCAGTTCTGCGTGTAGACGAAATACAGGTCGTTGCCCGGTCGGAGGATCCAGCGAAAACGCGACTGCCAGCCCAGGACGGCGCTCTGCGAGTCGTACTGGATGTTGTTGACGAGGGCCACCCGCGGGTTGAACTGCGCTTCGGTGACGAGTCGATACAGGCGCGTGGTGAACGAGCCTTCGTCCAGCTCGACGCGATTCCATTCGCCGTTCAAGGAGACGAGATAGCCGGGTCGGATTCGCGCGGAGAAGCCAAGTCCCGCCACACGCC
>JABFSA010000166.1 GCA_013140775.1 Acidobacteriota bacterium
CAGCTGTCGCAGGCGCGGCTCAATACGATCGCGCGGGAGCTGAATACGCGGCCCCGCAAAACCCTGGACTATCGCTCGCCGGCTGAAGCGCTAGCAGCGATCGTTGCGACGACGCGTTGAACTCAAGAGGCGGTTACGCCGGATCCGGGAACCTTCACGGTGACGCGCACGGGTCCCACGACGACGGCGCTGACGGTGAGCTACGCGGTGACCGGCACGGCGACGAGCGTGGACTACACGCCGGCCTTGAGCGGGACCATCGTGTTGCCGATTGGGGCGGCGTCCGCGACACTGACAATCACGCCGGTAAGTGACATGGTGGTTGAGGGCCCGGAAACGATCATTGTCACCATTACGACAAGCTCGACTGGATATATGGGGGGCGGTAATCAGGCGACGGTGACGATCGCTGACGTGTCAACCGTATTTCCACCCTTGTCTGGACCCTCGCGCACGTTTGTTTTCGATCACGCCGCTTCTTCCGTCCAGGAGTACACAGCAAACTCGCGCTTCGTGCTCTACGACAACGGCGCGTTCGCGCTGCGGTACATGAGTCTTGGCGGCCTCACGTTTAGCGGACGATACTCGAACGCGAATGGTGCGATCACGTTCGAATGGGAGGACTCGAGCGCCTGGGGCGCGACTGGCACGTTGGACGACGTAGGGCTGACAGTTCAGTACAACGCGCATATGTTGGCGATAGACTTCGAAGACGCTGTGTACGTGCTGCCATGACACGCCGGCGATCGGATTCGACCGACTCGCGCTTGCGGGGCATTGACGGGACTCGGCGATAGTTCAACCTCATCGTCGATTACGCCAAGGCTCGGCAGCTCGACACCAGTACAATGGCTGTACATGAGCGCGCGAAAACTCGACGGTCAGGCTCTGGCAGACACAAGCCGCGAGGAAGTTGGGCCCCAGGTTGCGGCGTGTGGCGGTCTTGTTTCCGCTGTTCTGCTGAGACAGGGTGGGTCGAGCGCCACGCGTGGAGTCGTGGAAGATCCCGAGCTCGCGTGAGCCAGCCTGGTCATTGATGAGCGTGGTTCGTTGTAACTGTTCCCCCGGTCCGTCTGCATCTCCCACGCGACATCGCGTCGTCCTCCCGTGATCATCAAAACGAACCAAATCTGGCCGGCAAATCCCGCCTGCCGGGCGTGTCGCTGACCGCTGGTGCGCTGATGCCTGCACCGCCTGTGAGGACTGGGTGGGTCTGGACCCGTGGCCTGCGCTTTGCGTTCGTGCTGGTGCTCGTGGCGCTGGTGGGGGGCACGGCGGGCTACATGCTCATCGAAGGCTGGGGCCCGTGGGATGCCTTCTACATGACCGTGATCACCGTCGCGACCGTCGGCTATCGGGAAGTGCACACGCTCACGTTTGCCGGTGAAGCTTTCACGGTTGTACTGATCTTTGGTGGTGTCGGCACCGCGTTCTATGCAGCCACGCAATTGGCGGCTGTGGTAGTGGAGGGGGGGCTGCATCGAAGGTTCGAGCAGCGCCGGGTTACGCACATGTTGGACGAGCTCAAAGACCATTTCATCCTGTGCGGCTACGGCCGGATAGGTACCATCGTTGCCCAGGAACTGCATCAGCAGCGGATATCGTTCGTGGTGGTCGAGCGTGACGCAGAACGTATGCACGGGGCCATCAACGACGGCTGGGTCGCGGTTCACGCGGATGCCAGCGACGAAGAGGTGCTGAAGCGCATCGGCATCCTGAGGGCGCGCGGCCTCATCGCGGCTGTCGGCACCGACGCGGAAAACGTCTATACGGTCCTGACGGCTCGGGTGATGCGACCGGACCTCTTCATCATCGCGCGAGTGGAGTCAGACGATGCCGAGCCGAAACTCCGCCGGGCCGGCGCCGACCGGGTCATTTCACCGTATCGAATCGGAGCCGCCCACATGGCGCAGACGGCCCTTCGGCCGGCGGTTGTCGATTTCGTCCAGCTGGCCACCGGGTCGGGTCACCTGGATCTGTCGATGGAACAGGTGCACGTGCGTGGCACGTCGGGGCTCGTCGGCAAGTCGGTTGTCGATGCCGGAATTCGACAGCGGTTCGGCGTGATCGTTGTCGCCATCCGGCGCACCGACGGGACGATGGAGTTCAATCCGGCGCCGGACTCATTGATTCGCGCTGGAGACGAGCTGGTCGTGCTCGGACGACCGGCCAGTGTGAAATCCCTCGAGGAGACGATCTAGGAGCCGCAGTTCTCCGCGCCAGACGAACGATCGCGGGCCGATATCGTGGAGTCGATCCGGCAGCGGTGATTTGCCCGATACAATGGCTGCACATGATCGCGCGAAAACTGGATGGCCAGGCGCTGGCCGAGACGATACGAGGCGAGATTGCGCCGCAGGTGGCGGCATTTCAGACGCGATATGGCCGACCTCCAGGCCTTGCGATCGTCCTCGTCGGCGACAACCCGGCGTCCGAGGTGTACGTTCGGGGCAAACTGAAGTCCGGTCGTGCGGTGGGTTTTCGGGCGGACCTCGAACGACTCCCGGCGACGGCGTCTCTCGAGGATCTGCTCGGGCTGGTGGCTCGCCTCAACCTCAACACGGATATCGACGGCATCCTGGTGCAGGCGCCCCTGCCGAAGGGACTCGGGCCGGATGCCGAGACGCGCGTCTTCGACGCGATTGCCCCCGAAAAAGATGTAGACGGCTTCACGCCAGGGAACGTCGGGCGTCTCGTGCAGGGCCGTCCATCTCTCGTGCCGTGCACCCCGCTTGGCGTCATCGAACTCCTCACACGCGAACACATTGCCGTGGCCGGGAAGCGCGCCTGCGTCATCGGCCGGAGCGACATCGTCGGCAAGCCGATGGCGTTGCTGCTGATGCAACGTGATGCGACCGTAACGATCTGCCATTCGAAGACTGTTGACCTTCCGGCGGTTTCCCGCGAGGCCGATATCGTCGTCGCCGCGATCGGAAAACCAGGGCTCGTGACGAAAGAATTCGTCAAGCCCGGCGCGACAGTGATTGACGTGGGCATGAACAAAGTGACGGACCCGGAAGTGGCGGCGTCGCTGTTCGCCGAGGGCCATCCCCGGCTGGCCAAATTCCGGGAAAATGGCTCGGTCCTCGTGGGTGACGTGCACCCGGAGGTCGCCGATGTTGCCGGCGCGCTCACGCCCGTTCCCGGCGGTGTGGGTCCAATGACCATCGCGATGCTGATGACCAACACCCTTCGTGCCGCCAAGGCGCGTGCGGCGGGTGGTCATGTGCCTGCCGGTCGCTGACTTCAGCGGTAAATTTATTGATGACAGAACAGATGCACTCCCGACGTGTGGCTCTCACCGGGGGAATTGCGACGGGAAAGAGCCATGTGCGGGCACAGTTCGGCCGTCTTGGTGTGCCGACCCTCGATTCTGACCAGTTGGCGCGCGAAGCGGTGGCCCCGGGGTCGCCTGGACTGAAAGCCGTTGTCGACTACTTCGGAAAGGACGTACTGGATCGCAGCGGCGCGCTCGATCGGCAGAAGATGGGCCGGCGGGTGTTCGCCGACGAGGGCGCCAGACGAGCGCTCGAGGCGATTGTGCATCCGGAAGTGCGCAGGATGACGGATGAGTGGTTCGAAGGCCTGAACGCAGCCCGGCATGTCTATGCCATCGCCGACATCCCACTCCTCTATGAGGTCGGCAGGGATGGCGACTTCGATCTCGTGATCGTTGTGACGTGTGAGCCTGAAGCCCAGCTTCGACGCTTGATGAAGCGCGACGGACTGTCGGAAGCGGATGCCCTTCAGCGCATCGCGACACAGCTTCCGACCGCAGACAAGGTCGTCCGTGCAGATCGGGTTATTCGCACCGACGCCGGGTTCGAGGACACCGACCGGCAGGTGACCGCCCTGCATGAGGAGCTGTCGGGCAACACCACGCCGTAGGCGCACCCGCCGCCGGCATCACACCGTTTCGGCGATCGTGGTTTCCTTCGCGGCTGCGAGACGTTCCTCGACGAACGTATTCCATTCGTGGCACTGGGGGCATTGCCACAGCAATTCAGTCGTGCGGTACCGGCAGCGGCGGCAGATGTGCGGATCGAGATAGAAGACGGCCTCTCGCGTCAGCTCCACATACCGGCGGATGAGCGCGCCGTCGAACCCGAGTGACGCCAGCGCTTCCCATATCTCCTGATGAATGATCAGGCTGTGCGGGTGGTGGGGAAGCGCATCGAGCAGCCGTTCCAGCGCGGCCTGATGTTGACCCGCCGCAGCCAGGTGACGTGCCAGCGCCAGATGAGGTCGCCAGCCCTGTGGCTCTCGTGTGATGAGTCGTTCGCACAACTCGACGAAACGATTGGGCGCACCGAGCGTGCGATACGCGTGCTCCAGGCGGTCGAACGCGAGGTGGGCATGGCTTGGCGCCGCCGCGATCATGCGCTCCCAGGCGTCGATGGCCCTCGGCACGTTGCCCTGCTGTTCATATACGTCGCCGAGATTCAAGTACGCCGGGACAGTCCGCGCATCGGCCTCGATGGCTTCGGAGAACGCGCGCATGGCGCCGGCTGAATCACCTGCCCGCTGCTGGGCGTTCCCAATCTCGTTTCGAAGAAACCCGAGAATCTGCTGGTCATCCGGACGTCGTCCAGCGTCCAGTAACGCGATCTGCTCTCGCATTTCGAGCGCATCGGCCCATTGCTGCTGATCCTCATGCAGCTTTTCGAGATGCACCATGGCATACCGATTTCGCGGGTCGAGCTGAAGCACTTCCTGAAACGCTTCGAGGGCACGATCGACGAATCCACCATTCCGAAAATCGAGGCCCAGGCACAGCAATACGTATGCGTGCTCGAGCGTGGTGAGGTCCGGCCGCTGCAGCAACGCCTGATGGACGTTGATGGCGCGGCCGACCTGTCCCTTCTGACGATAGAGATTGCCCAGGATCATCTGGATTTCCAGGGCGTCCGTGGCTGAGCTCGCGGCGTGGGTCAGCTCATCAATGGCCTGATCGACCTGGTTGTCGACGAGGAAATTGAGCCCCAGCATGTAATGCGGTGTGTCACGCAGACGCCGGCGGTCGATCCACCGGCCGTCGCGCAGTTTGTACCGCTCCCAGGCCTTTCCCACCGCGAGCCCGATCAGGAGAGCGACGAGAACGGCGAGCAGGGAGAGTTCGGTGGTCAGAACATCTCCGTCCGCCACAGGTCGTGGAGGTGCACCACTCCTTCAACGCGCTGGTCGTGATCCACCACGACGATGGAGGTGATCTTGCGCTGTTCGAAGATATTGAGCACCTCGGTCGCGAGCGTCGCCCGGCCGATGGTCACCGGGTTCCGCGTCATGACGTCCTCAGCGGTGCGATCGAGGAGACTGGTCGAACGGCTCATGTGCCGTCGCAGGTCTCCGTCGGTAATGACACCTGCGAGGCGGCCGTTGTCCACCACACACGCCATGCCCATGCCTTTGCGTGTGATCTCGTCGACGACATCGCGCATCGGCGTGCTGGTGGCGACGACAGGCGCCCGGTCTCCCCCATGCATGAGCTGGCCTGCTCGAAGGAGACGCTTGCCGAGTGCACCACGAGGATGAAGCGTGGCGAAGTCCTCCTCGCGAAAGCCCTTTGCGACGAGAAGCGTCATCGCCAGCGCATCCCCGAGCGCGAGGGCCGCGGTGGTGCTGGCGGTCGGCACGAGGTTCATTGGGCAGGCTTCTTCAGACACATGGCAGTCGAGCGCCACGTCTGAGGCCTGCGACAAAGTGGACGCGTCGCTGCCGCTGATCGTGACGAGCTTTACGCCCAGTCGCTTGATCGTGTCCAGCAGGCGCACCAGCTCTTCGGTTTCGCCGCTGTTCGAGACGGCGAGCACCACATCGTCAACCTGGATGACTCCAAGATCTCCGTGGATGGCTTCAGCCGGGTGCAGGAAGTGCGCGGGAGTGCCAGTGCTTGCGAGCGTGGCTGCAATCTTCCGGCAGATGATTCCCGATTTCCCCATGCCAGTGACGATGACGCGCCCGCGACACTCGCGGAGTAACTGAACGGCCTGCGCGAACCGTTCGTCGAGTCGATCGACGAGGGCCAGAATGGCTGCCGCCTCTGTCTGAAGCACCGAGCGGGCCAGTGCCAGTCCGTCGGTTGCAGCGTCGTCGATCGTCATGCGTCCGCTCCAGATCCCGTCGCGACCACGACGTCGCGCGCAACGGCATCAATCCTTTTCAGCTTGCGAATGAGCGGTTCGAGCTGGTCAAGGCGAAGGGCATTTGCCGCGTCGCTCCTGGCTCGAGAGGGATTCTCGTGGACCTCGAGGAATACCGCGTCCACGCCTGCCGCAACACCGGCCGATGCGAGAGGCTCGATGTACCGCGCCAGACCCGCAGTGACGCCGTTACCGGCGCCGGGCAACTGGAGGCTGTGCGTCACATCGAAGACGACGGGATAGCCGAACTCGCGAAGTATGGGCAGGGATCGCATATCGACGACGAGGTTCTGGTACCCGAAGCTGACGCCTCTCTCGGTGACAAGCACACGGCGATTGCCTTCCGCGACGATCTTGTCGATCACGTGCCGCATGTCCGATGGAGCCAGGAACTGACCCTTCTTCACGTTGACGGGTTTGCCGGTCTGGGCCGCCGCAACGAGGAGATCCGTCTGCCGCGAAAGAAACGCGGGGATCTGGATCACGTCAACGACCTCTGCGACCGGCTGTGCCTGTGATGCGTCGTGAATATCAGTCAGTACAGGCATCCCGGTTCGCGCGCGGATGTCCGCGAGCGTCGTCAGACCGGCCGCCAGGCCAGGTCCCCGAAACGACGAGCGCGACGTACGGTTGGCTTTGTCGTACGACGCCTTGAACACCATGGGCACACCGCATCTGGCGGCGATATCACGAATGGCCGTCGCCATGTCCATGGCGTGTTCAGGACTCTCGATGACGCAGGGGCCCACGATGAAGACGAGCGGCGCGCCGCCGCCTACCGAAAATGGGCCAAGCTGAACGGGATCCACGGCCCCTATCCTATCCACAGGTCGGTCATCGGCAGCTTACGGCCTCGTGCTCGCGCCCGCCACGACGGGTGACAGCGTCCCCGTTTTGTGACGATGGGCGGCCTGCACGAAGCTCGCAAAGAGCGGATGTGGCTTGATGGGCTTGGACTGGAACTCCGGATGGAACTGCACGGCGACGAACCAGGGGTGAGAGGGGAGCTCCACGATCTCCACGAACTTGCCGTCCGGTGAGCGTCCAGAGACGCGCATGCCTTTCTCCAGCAGCGGTGCCTCGTAGAGGCAGTTGAACTCGTAGCGGTGGCGATGCCGTTCCTGGATGAGCGAGGTGCCATAGATCTGCTCAGCGACGGAACCTGGCGTGAGCTCACACGCATAGCGTCCGAGCCGCATCGTCCCTCCGAGGTCGTCCACGCCAAGCAGATCACGAAGCTTGTAGATCACCTTGTGGCGTGCGTTCTCATCGACTTCGGTGGAGTCGGAGCCCTCGAGGTCGCAGACATTGCGGGCGAACTCGACCGTGGCCCACTGGAATCCGTAGCAGATGCCAAAGAACGGGACGTCATGTTCGCGGGCGTATTCGGCAGCCTTCATCATGCCGCGTGTGCCGCGCGACCCGAATCCTCCCGGCACGAGAATGCCGTGCGAGCCCTCGAGCACCGAGGTGCCGTTGTCCTTCTCGAGCGCCTCGGCTTCAACCCAGTTCAACCGCACCTTGAGGCGACTGGCGAACCCGCCATGAAAAACCGCTTCGTTGAGGCTCTTGTAGGAGTCCTCGTAGCCGGTGTACTTGCCGACGACGTGAATGGTGAGCTCGTCAACAGGGTTCTTGATGCGGTGCACCAGTTCCTGCCAGGCTTCGGTGCGCGCCTCGGTCATGGGCAGGCCGAGGAGCTTCAGGACAATCCGGTCCAGACCCTCAGCAGCAAGCACGAGTGGGACTTCGTAGATCGTCTCCACATCCTTCGCCGTAATGACGGCCTCTTCGTTGACGTCGCAGAAGAGCGCAATCTTTCGCTTGATGTCGGCGTCGAGGAAGCGGTCGGTCCGGCACAACAGAATGTCGGGCTGGATACCAATCGAACGGAGATCGCGCACGCTGTGCTGGGTCGGTTTCGTCTTCAGTTCGCCAGCGGTGCCGATATACGGCACCAGCGTCAGGTGGATATAGATCGTGTTCTCGCGCCCGGCATCGAGACGGAACTGGCGGATGGCCTCCAGGAACGGCATGCTCTCGATGTCGCCGACCGTGCCGCCGATCTCCACGAGCACGACGTCCACATCGCGAGCCGCCGCACGGATCGCGTCCTTGATCTCGTTCGTGATGTGCGGGATGACTTGCACCGTCCGACCCAGATAGTCGCCACGGCGTTCCTTCTGAATGACAGACAGATAGATCTTGCCGGTGGTCCAGTTGCTGTTGCGACTCGCCACCATGTTGGTGAAGCGTTCGTAGTGGCCCAGATCCAGGTCGGTCTCAGCGCCGTCGTCGGTCACGTAGACCTCGCCGTGCTGGTACGGGCTCATCGTGCCAGGGTCTACGTTGATGTACGGGTCGAACTTCTGCAGGGCCACCTTGTACCCGTGGTCTTCGAGCAGGCGGCCAATCGATGCCGCCGCGAGCCCCTTGCCCAGCGACGACACGACGCCGCCGGTGACGAAGATGTATTTGACTGGCCGTCCGTCAGATCCCTGCATGGTGCCGCCTCATGCGCGGCTGCCGACCGTCAGCTGTCGGCGCACGCGCTCCAAGTCTCCGGGGCTGTCCACCCCGATCGAGTCGTACTGTGTTTCAACCGCGCGGATACGAAAGCCATGTTCGAGCGCGCGCAGTTGTTCGAGCGATTCCGTGAGTTCGAGCGGTGTCTGGGGTCTGGACGCCAGTTCGCGGACGAAGGTCCGGCGGTAGGCGTACAAACCGATGTGTTTGAACAGCGGGCCATTGCCCTGCCGAAGGCATGGCACAGGGGACCGCGAGAAGTAGAGCGCGTTGTCCGCCAGGTCCACCACGACCTTGACGACGTTCGGGTTGTCGATGTCCGCGGCATCGTCGATCCGGCGCCGGAGCGTGGACATCTGGAGTGCCGGGTCATCTGAAAACGGGCTGATGACTTCCGCGATCATGCCGGGCTCGATCAGCGGTTCGTCGCCCTGGACGTTGACAACGATCTCGCAGTCCAGGTCTGTGACGACCTCAGCGATGCGGTCGAGGCCGCTTCGGTGGGCTGCACTCGTCATCCGCGCGATGCCGCCAAATCGCTCGACCGCCTCGACAATCCGCTGGTCGTCGGTTGCCACCAGGACGGCATCGATACCGGGCGCGGCGGCAGCCCGGGTATACACGTGCTCGATCATCGGGCGGCCGGCAATATCGGCCAGAGGCTTGCCTGGGAAACGGGTCGATTCGTATCGGGCGGGGATGATGGCGACGGTGTGCAGCGGTGACGATCTACGTTCGAACGGACTTCGGAACTTGACTGGCGGCACGGCGAATAATAGCACGGGGCCAATCGACCGAAATGTTAGAATGAGGCTGTCTTTTGATGACTTGGAAGTCGTACGCCGCAGCGTCTGGCGCCACTGTATTGGCGGGTTGGCTGGCGTCTGCGCCGCCCGAGAACGCTGCGAACGGGGCAGCCGTGGTTCGTGCGCGTCCAGCCCGCGCGACGGTATCCACAGCGTCGGCTTCTGACATCCAGGAGCAGGCGTCCCGCCTGCAGTCGAGAATCCGCCGCGAAACTTCTTACGTGCGCCCTGCGCGCAACCCCTTCCGTTTTTCAGAATCGGGACCGGTGGCTTCAGCGATTCCAGCCCCCGAGCCGTCGAATGTCCCGGTTCAGGTAGCCACGCCGTTCGTTCCACCGCCTCCAACCGTGACGCTCGTCGGCATGGCTGAGGATCGAGCAGAGCAGGGAAGCGAACGAACTGCGATCCTCAGTTCGCCCGAAGGCGTTCTCCTCGTTCGGAAGGGAGACGATGTCCTCGGGCAGTATCGCGTCACCGCGGTAGACGAAGAAGCCGTCGAACTGACCAGTGTCGCCGACGGCTCAACGCTGCGGCTATCCCTCGCCCGCTAGTTTTCCTTAAACCCTGACGACACGTACCTCGCGGACGGCTTTGACCTTCCGCAAATCGTCCAGCACCACTGACGGAATCGGCGACGTCTCATCGACGATGACCACGCCGATGGCGTTCTTGCCTTCGCGCCCGAGGCCGAAGGTGGCGATGTTCACGCCATGGCGTCCCAGCGTGGTGCCGATTTCGCCGACGACGCCGGGCTGATCGTTGTTTCTGATGACGATCATCGTGCCCTCGAGCGGCGCTTCGACGGCGATGCCATCGACGAGCACCAGCCGGGGGCTCGTGCGCTCGAACACCGCGCCTTCAACCCATCGTTCGCCATCGCTCGTGTGGAGCTTCACCGAGATCAGGCTGGTGTAGTTCCGCGCGCGTGAGCTGCGTGACTCCACCACTTCGAGGCCGCGGTCGTTCGCGACGTTCCTGGCGTTCACGAGGGTGACACCGGAAGAGAGGATTGGCTTGAAGAGGCCTACCAGCACGGCGCTGGCGATCATGTCGTTGCGGCCTTCAGCCAGTCCGCCGTAATAACGGATGCCCAGGCTTTGCGCGCGACCGTCGTTCATCTGAGAAAGGAAGGCGCCAAGGCGCTCGCCAAGCTCGACGAAGGGTCGCAGGCGCGCGAACTCTTCGGCCGACACGGACGGAAAATTCACCGCGTTCCGGATGATGCCGTCCCGGAGGAAGTCTCTGAGCGCGGCCGCCGTTTCTACACCCACGAGTTCCTGGCCTTCGCGTGTCGATGCCGCGATGTGCGGAGTAGCAACGACTTGCGGCAGCATCTGGAGACGTGGGTCCTTGGGTGGCTCAGTGTGGAACACGTCGAGCGCCGCACCGCCAACGTGTCCCGATTCGATCGCGTCGGCCAACGCATTCTCGTCGATGAGATCTCCGCGAGCCGTGTTGACGATGCGAATGCCCTTCTTTGATCGCGCGAGACGTTCGGCGTTGACGAGGTTTCGCGTCTTCTCGTTGGACGGCATGTGGAGCGACAGGTAGTCCGCGCGTGCAAAGAGATCGTCAAGCGAGACGAGTTCAATGCCGAGGTCGCCGGCCACCTGTGCCGAGATGAACGGGTCGTGCGCGATGATCCGCATGCCGAAGGCCGCCGCGCGTCGTGCGACCTCCTGGCCGATACGTCCAAGCCCGGCGAGGCCGAGCGTCTTCTCACGAATCTCTTCGCCGAGGAATTTCTTTTTCTCCCACTTGCCTTGCTTCATCGCGGCATCCGCGGCCGGGAGGTGGCGGGCGAGCGCGAGCATGAGTCCGACAGCCAGCTCGGCCACGCTGATGCTGTTCGCGCCGGGCGCGTTCATGACGACGATGCCGCGCGCGCTGGCGGCAGGAACGTCAACGTTGTCAACGCCCGTTCCGGCGCGTGCGATGACGCGCAGGCGCGGGGCGGCGGCCATCAGCGCCGCGGTAACCTTTGTCGCGCTCCGTACGACGAGGGCATCAGCTTCGGCGAGATCTGGCGCAAGCTGCTCTGGGGTTCGGCCGGTGCGGGCATCCACTTCCCACCCTTCGGTGCGAAGGAGCTCGAGCGCGGAAGCGGGCAGATCGTCAGCGACAACAATTTTCAATGGTGATCCGTCGAGTTTGGGACAAGCGGTTGATGAGAAACGCCGATCACGGCGTGCGACTGAGCAAGTATAATCTGCGCCGCGGCGTGACGCGATGTAACGGCCGCACAACGATAGTGCAAACCGCTAGAATGTTCGGATTCGTGCACGGATCGTCACCGCTTCGAGGTCTTTTCAACAGGGTTTTCAACAGAAACTGTGCGTAACCGGCGATGACCATGTGGGACATCGCCCTAAGTGCTGCGTGGCAACGTCGCTTGTGGGTGTCACGTGATGGAGTGCGGGTACTCAGCTCCCGCGGATGAGGTTCTGAATGAAGCGTAAGGTCACGGTGGTAGGTGGCGCTGGCAACGTCGGCGCGACGGTGGCGCGGGCCATCGCGGAAGGAGAACTCGCGGATGTCGTCGTGATCGACATCGCGGATCAAAAGGCAGCGGGGATCGCGCTGGATCTCTATGAAACTTGCCCGATTCTCGGGTCCGACTCCCGCATCATCGGTGGCAGCGACTGGAGCGCCGCCGCTGGTTCCGACATCGTCGTGATCACGTCGGGGAAGCCCAGGAAGCCGGGCATGAGCCGCGATGATCTGGTGCGCGACAACTTCGACATCATGAAGAGCATTGCGCCGAAGGTGGTGGAGTACTGCCCCGAAGCGATTGTGATTCCGGTCGCGAACCCGCTCGATGCGATGGCGCAGGCGCTCTATCGTTTGACCAAATTCCCGCGTGAGCGAATCATCGGCATGGCCGGCGTGCTCGACTCGGCGCGCATGAGCACCTTCATCGCGATGGAGCTGAACGTGTCGGTGGAGAACGTGCACTCGTTCGTGCTTGGTGGCCATGGCGACACCATGGTGCCGCTGGCGCGTTACTCGACGGTGGCTGGCATCCCGATCACGGAGCTCTTGTCCAAGGAGCGGATCGACGCGATCGCGACGCGCACGGCCAACGGTGGCGCAGAGATCACGAAGCTGGTTGGCACGAGCGCGTGGTACGCGCCCGGTGCGGCCACGGCGGAAATGGTCAAGGCCATCCTGCTCGACAAGAAGAAGATCCTGCCGTGCTCGGTGTTCCTGCAGGGAGAGTACGGTGTCCACGACCTGTTCGTCGGCGTGCCCGTGAAGCTTGGCTCAAAGGGCGTTGAGCAGATCATCGAGATCAAGCTCACCCCTGAGGAAGACGCCGCGCTCAAGAAGTCGGCGGGAGCCGTCAAGGAACTGGTGGACGTCATCGGAATGTAAGCACCGGAATTGGTGCGATGGTGCGATAGTGCGGCGGTGCGAGAGTGCGCGGATGCGGGGTGCGAAGGTGCTTGTCTTTCGCGCCCCGTACCCCTCTCGTGTAAAATGAGCCGTTTGCGTCCGGACACTCAAAACCCATATAACCTCCTGTGAAAATTCACGAATATCAGGCTAAATCTGTCCTTGCCCGTTACGGTGTGCCAGTGCCGCGCGGCGAGGTGACATTCTCGGCCGACAATGTCGGCGATATCGCCCGCCGCCTCGGCGGAAGCGTGACCGTCGTCAAGGCCCAGATCCATGCGGGCGGCCGCGGCAAGGGTGGCGGCGTCAAGCTGGCCAAGTCACCCGAGGAAGCCCAGAACATCGCGAAGCAGATGCTCGGCATGACGCTCGTGACCCATCAGACCGGTCCTGAGGGCCGGAAGGTGGGGCGCGTGCTTGTCGAAGAGGGGCTGCAGATCGACCGCGAGCTCTACCTCAGCATCGTCATCGACCGCGCCACCGCGTGTCCGGTCGTTATCGCGAGTGCAGCGGGCGGGATGGACATCGAAGAAGTCGCGGAGTCCCACCCGGAACAGATTCTCAGGGAACCGATCGACCCCGGCACCGGCATCGTGCCCTTCCAGGCCCGCAAGTTGGGGTTCGGTATGGGCCTTGGGGCTGGACCGACACAGAAGCTTGTCGGCGTGCTCACGTCAATCTACAAGGCGTTCATCGAGACGGACGCTTCGATGATCGAAATCAATCCGCTGATCCTCACCAAGGGCGGCGACCTGCTGGCGCTCGATGCGAAGGTGAGTTTCGACGACAACGCGATGTACCGCCATCCGGATCTCAAGGAGCTTCGGGATCTCGAGGAGGAAGACCCGCTCGAAGTCGAAGCCTCGAAGTTCTCGCTGAACTACATCCGCCTGGACGGGACTATCGGCTGCATGGTCAACGGCGCGGGCCTGGCGATGGCCACGATGGACATCATCAAGCTGTCCGGGGGCGAGCCGGCGAACTTCCTCGATGTGGGCGGCGGTGCGAACGCCGAACAGATTCGGAACGCGTTCAAGATCCTGACGTCGGACAAGAACGTGCGCGCGGTGCTCATCAACATCTTTGGCGGCATCCTTCGCTGCGACGTGCTGGCGCAGGGCGTCATCGCCGCGGTCAAGGAACTGGGCGTGCCCGTCCCGATTGTGATCAGGATGGAAGGCACCAACGTTGAAGAGGGCAAGCGCCTCCTGAAGGAAAGCGGCCTGAATTTCACCACGGCTGATTCAATGGGCGAGGCGGCCAACACCGTGGTCGCGCTGGCGAAGAAGGCATAGGTCAAACAAGTGGCGGTCTTACTCGACAAGAACACCAGGCTGATTGTTCAAGGGCTGACCGGGCGTGAAGGCACGTTTCACGCGAAGCAGGCTGCGGCGTACGGCACGACGGTTGTCGGAGGCGTGACGCCTGGAAAGGGCGGAAGCACCCACGAGGGCTGGCCGATCTTCAACAGCGTGCACGACGCGATGCGCGAAACGGGCGCGAACGCCACCGTGATCTTCGTGCCGCCGCCTTTCGCGGCCGACGCGGTCATGGAAGCGGCCGACGCAGGCATTCCGCTGGCGGTCTGCATCACGGAAGGCATTCCAACGGTGGACATGCTGCGGGCCGTGACCTTCATGAAGGGCAAGTCCACGCGGCTCGTGGGACCGAATTGCCCCGGCGTCATTTCAGCCGGGAAGGCGAAAGCCGGGATCATTCCGGGCCACATCTGCAAAGAAGGCCGCATCGGGATCGTCTCCAAGAGCGGTACCTTGACCTACGAGGCCATCCATCAGTTGACGAGGCAGGGCATGGGCCAGACAACCTGCATCGGTATCGGTGGTGACCCACTCATCGGGACGAGTCACATTGATGCGCTGAAACTTTTCGCTGACGATCCGGATACCGAAGCCGTGATCATGATCGGCGAGATCGGCGGCACGGCCGAGGAAGACGCGGCCGATTTCATCAAGCGGGAATTCAAGAAGCCGGTCGTGGGCTTCATCGCCGGGCAGACGGCACCGCCGGGACGCCGGATGGGACATGCGGGAGCGATCATTGCCGGCGGCAAGGGCACCGCAGCTGAGAAGATGGCCGCGCTGACAAAGGCCGGCGTGCACGTCGTCAAGAGCCCCGCCGACATGGGCGCAAAGATGCGCGAGGTATTGGGTAAGTAACCTATGGAACGGACGTTCGCAATCATCAAGCCGGACGCTGTCGAGCTGAAGCTCGCGGGAAAGATTCTGGCGCGCATCGAAGAGGCGGGTTTTGCCGTGCGGGGGATGCGGCTGCATCACCTGACCAAGCGGGAAGCCGAAGGCTTTTACGCCGTTCACCGCGAGCGACCGTTCTTTGGCGGGCTCACGGATTTCATGTCGTCAGGACCGTGCGTGCTGATGGCACTCGACGCGCCCGACGCCATCAAGAAGTGGCGCACCCTGATGGGCGCGACGGACCCGGCCAAGGCCGATGCTGGAACGCTCAGGAAGGACTTCGGCAGTTCGATCGAGCGTAACGCCACGCACGGGTCCGACGCGCCCGAGACGGCGGCGTTCGAGTTGGGGTATTTCTTCCGGGGCATGGAACTGCTGTAGATCGCGACAACGTCACCTCTCGGCGTTAAGCTGAGACTGTATGGGTCGTCTGCTGATCGGCGCAGGCCTGGTGCTCGTGGCGGCAGGCCTTCTGGTGAACCTGGGCCTGCCGATCGGGCGGCTGCCCGGTGATTTCACCGTCCGGCGTGGGAACTTTTCGTTCTACTTTCCGCTTGCGACGTCCATCATCGTGAGCATTCTGCTGACGCTCATCGTCGCGTTCCTGGGGAGACGCTAGGCGGCTGCAAGGCCCGCCGACCCACACTCATGCCGTCGATCAAAGCCGACAAGTGGATTAAGAGGATGTCACTCGATCACGGCATGATCGAGCCGTTCGAGGATCGACAGGTGCGAGCCGGCGTCATCTCGTACGGCCTGTCCTCGTATGGCTACGACATCCGTGTCGCTGACGAGTTCAAGGTCTTCACGAACATCAACAGCACCGTGGTCGATCCCAAGAACTTCGACGCGCGGTCATTCGTGGATGTCAGGGCGGATGTCTGCATCATCCCGCCCAACTCGTTCGCCCTCGCGAAGACGGTTGAATACTTCCGTATCCCGCGCGACGTGCTGACGGTGTGCGTGGGCAAGTCCACGTATGCCCGATGTGGCCTGATTGTGAACGTCACGCCGTTCGAGCCGGAGTGGGAGGGGTTCGTCACGCTGGAGATTTCGAACACGACGCCCCTGCCCGCCAAGGTGTATGCGAACGAGGGCATTGCGCAGGTGCTCTTCTTCCAGAGCGACGAGATGTGTGAGGTTTCGTACGCGGATAAGAAGGGGAAGTATCAGGGCCAGCAGGGATTGACCCTTCCGAAGCTCTGACCGCACGTCCCTTCGTATAATCAAAGGACATGCTTCGCCCCTTTCGCGGCGTCTATCCGGCCGTTCACGACTCCGCGTTCGTTGACACCAGTGCCCAGGTCATCGGCAACGTCCACATGGGACCCGAGAGCAGTGCCTGGATGAACGTGGTCGTGAGGGGTGATGTGAACGTCATCCGCATCGGCGCGCGGACCAACATCCAGGACCTGTCGCTGGTGCATGTGATGGCTGAGACGCATCCGGCCATCATCGGCGACAACGTGACCGTCGGACACAGCGCTGTCATCCATGGGTGCACGATCGAGAACCGATGCCTGATCGGGATGGGGGCGATTCTCCTGAACGGTTGCAGGATCGGGACGGGTTCGATTGTCGCGGCCGGAACGCTCGTCCCTGAGAACATGGTGGTGCCGCCGGGCTCGATGGTGATGGGTGTGCCAGGGAAAGTGCGCCGCAGTCTGACGCCGGAAGAGGACGCATCCATTCAGTGGTACGCCGACAACTACGTTCATTACCGCCTCGATTTCCAGGTCGAGCAGACCTCGCCTAACCGCTAGATGCTTCGCACCGAGCCGGCGCGCGGCATGCGCGACTTCCTGCCCGGGGATGTGAGGCGCCGGGAGCACGTCATCGGCGTCATTACCCGTGTGTACGAGAGGTACGGCTTCGAGCCTCTGGAGACACCGGCCGTTGAGAACCTCGACACGCTGCTGGGCAAGTACGGCGAAGAGGGCAACAAACTCATCTTCAAGATCCTGAAGCGCGGCGAGCACGAGAAGACCGGAGAGGCCGATCTCGCGCTGCGGTATGACCTTACGGTGCCGCTCGCGCGCGTCGTGGCGCAGCACCAGGCGAAACTCCCGCGCCTCTTCAAGCGCTACCAGATTCAGCCGGTGTGGCGCGCCGATCGACCGGCACGCGGCCGGTTTCGCGAGTTCTACCAGTGCGACGTGGACGCGCTGGGTTCCAGAGCGCCGATGGTTGAGGCCGAACAGTGCGCCGCGGTCTCCGACGCGCTCCTCGAACTCGGTTTCGCCGATTTCAGGATCCGGCTCAACCATCGTCAGTTGCTGGCCTCGGCATTGAGGCTGGTGGACGTCGCCGAGACGTTGCACGGAGCCGCGCTCGTCGCGCTCGACAAGCTCGACAAGATCGGCCCCGATGCGGTCCGGGCGGAGATGGCCGCGAGTGGCATCGATGAGCATCGGTCAACCGCGCTGCTCGAGGTGTTCGAGAGTTTGCGTGGAGAGGGCAAAGGTCCCTCCGGACTCGACGAACCCGGGGCGGCGGCGTTGGAGAATCTGGCTGCCATCCAGACGCTGGTGAAGGGAACGAGCGCCGAGGGGCATATCGAGCGGGATCCGACGCTGGCCCGAGGACTGTCGTACTACACCGGCGCAATCATGGAAGTGAACGTCGCCGACCTGGCCGGGAGTCTGGGTGGCGGCGGCCGCTACGACAACCTCGTGGGCATGTTCTCTGGCCAGGACATTCCGGCATGCGGGTTTTCCCTCGGTCTGGAGCGAATCCTCGTGGTGATGGGGGAGCGGGGGATGTTTCCGGCGAGCTTGCCCTCGGCGCCCGCCGATGTCA
>JABFSA010000069.1 GCA_013140775.1 Acidobacteriota bacterium
GACGAACGATGCCTGTGACTGGATCCTTCGAGTAGGCATCCACAGGGCAGCCCTGAAGACACGTGGGCTCGATGCAGTGGTTGCAGCCCATCGACAGGTGGAACCGTTGCGCCTCCGGATACCAGCCACCCTCGAGGTCACCGACGCGACGCCAGTTGATCGCGGCTGGATTGCCGTTCTGTTCGTTGCACGCGACCACACAGCACTTGCAGCCGATGCACTCGCCCATGTTGAAGTGAAAGCGATACTGCTCGCCGGGCTCGAGCGCGCGCGTCGGCATGCGGCCCGTCAACGGCATGTCGTCGTCGACCCGCGGCGCATCGGTGCGCACGAGCGCTTTGGGCGTCATGACGAACGTCATGTCGCTCTCGCTCGATCGGGTCAACAGCGGCAGGGTATTCATCCAGGAGCACCGGTTCCCACGCGACACCGAGGTCGCAACGCAATTCGTCGTATCCGCTCGTCGTGGAGCGCGGGTGTGACGCAGATGCGCCTCGCGTGGAAAGCCGAGGCATGATGCGCGTCAGGAGCACGAGCAAAAGACGCGCCGAACGTGGCTGGCGTGGCCGGTGTGACGCGCGCGGCGTGGAGCGCGTCACGAGGAGGACGATACACCCTTCCTTCAGGAAACAACAAGGCTCGAGTGACGACATTTTCGTATCGTCATATATGTGAACAGACATTATTGAAACGATGTCGATCGAAGCGACCAACTCGGGGCCCTCGCACCCGATCGTCAGCTGAAACGAGGCCGGGCTCAGCCTTCAAGATCCAACACAAATGTATATAGAAATAAACTTCTCGACAGATATGTGCAGGCAGGCCGAACCGCAGACGCAAAGGTCAACGAGCGATTAACCAGAGCATATTCAATGACTTACAGGCTCAACACCAATACGCCCTGCCCGGAATGCCGATTGCTCAGATCTGCGAACGGCGGCCGCCCGGATGCTTCCGCCACTGAACGCCGCGAGTTCGCAGACAGGCCCAGACGCCTCCTCGTCCATGGATGAACCGCCGCGCGGGCACGCCCCCGCGTGGTTGGAGGGTCTTGATGCCTGTGCCGCTGAACGTCGCCCCCGTCCGTCGCTCGCACGTCCGGCTCGGCGCCGTATGCGTCGGGTTTCTTACGCTTCAGTCTTCCGCCTTCGCGCAACAACCACCGCCCGCATCCGTCCCGTCTGCTCCCGCGGCGGCGCAGGCGACACCCGTACCAGGCCCGAAACCACCGGTCTTCAATCGCGCGAATCAGGTCATGCCAGCGTGGCTGCGGGTTCGCGGAGAGTTCCGCGAACGCGTGGAAGGCTTCGATGGCGGCGGATTCGTCGAGGACCGCCGCGACCTGTACTACCTCAGTCGGATTCGGCTCAACGCCACCGTCACGCCGTCGCGACGCATCTCGTTTCAGGTGCAGGCGCAGGACGCTCGCGTCGCGCAGAAGACGGTTGGCCCAACAGGTGCGCCATTCAAGGCGCCGTTCGATCTTCGAATGGCCTTTGCCGATGTCGGCGACGCGAAGTCACCGATCGCCGTTCGCGCGGGACGGCAGGAACTGGCGTTCGGAGAGCAGCGCCTGATCGGTCACGTGAGCTGGGTCAATGCAGCGCGGACATTCGATGCCGTGAAAGTCACGCTGCGGCAACCGACATTCTCTGTCGATGTCTTCGGCGCATCTGTCGTACGCATCCTCGATGGTGCGTTCGACACAAGCGGCAACGGAAACCGGCTCGCCGGCGCCTACGCGACCACACAAAGACTCGTGCCGCTTGGCACGGTGGAGCCATATCTGTTCTGGCGTCGCGACGTGAACCTGCCAACCGAGACAAGGACGATTGGCAACCTCGGCCAGACAACGACCGGCATCCGAATGGCCGGTCGCATGCCTGCCCGGCTCGACTACGGTATCGAAGTCGTCGTTCAGCGCGGTTCGCTGGGGAGTGACGACGTGAGCGCGTGGGCTGGACACTGGCAGCTGCGCGAGACGCTGCCGGGCACGGCTTCGGTACGGCTCACAAGCGAATACAACCACGCCTCAGGCGACGCGGATCCCACAGACGGCGTCCGCGGCACTTTCGATCATCTGTACCCGACACCCCACGACAAGTACGGCCTCGCCAATCAGATCGGCTGGAAGAACATCCATCACGCACGCGCCGGCGTGGAGTTCACGCCTTTCAAGGGCTTCCCCGTCACGACGAACTATCACTCCTGGTGGGTTGCCGAGAAACGGGACGGCGTTTACACCGCTCTCGGTGCTCCGCTCGCCCGGGTTCCAGCCGGCGCGGCAGGTCGTCACGTCGGTCAGGAGCTTGACGCGCAGGTCACACGCGCGATCACACCGCAACTCCAGTTCGCCGCGGGCTACGCGCACATCTTCACCGGCGCGTTCCTGAAAGAAGCCACTCCTGGTGCGTCGTACAGCTATCCATACGTCATGGCGACGTACGTCTTCCTGGCTGAGAGATAACCAATGCCAAATTCAAAAGGCAAAATGCAAAAGGGATCACGTCGGTCGTTCTTGAAATCCGCCACGGCTACGACCGCGGGAGTCCTGCTGGCCGGCCTCCCGAAGGGATGGGTCGGCGGTGTCTACGCCCAGGATGGACCCGAAACGCGCGACCTCCGATTCGGAATCATCGCGCTCACCGACTGCGCACCGATCGTCATGGCGCACGAACTCGGTTACTTCAAGAAGTTCGGTATCAACTCGGTCGTCTCAAAGGAAGCATCGTGGGCGGTCATTCGAGACAAGCTCACCATCGGCGAAAACCACGCCACGCACATGCTCATCGGGATGCCGTTCGCGTCAACGATGGGTCTGGCGGGGTCGCCGGTGAAGCCACTCGTCATCCCCTGGCTGCTCAACCGGAACGGACAGGCGATCACACTCAACAACAAGCTCAAGGCTGCCGGCGCACGAACGCCGGCCCAGATCAAACCCATCGCCCTGAAGGCCAAGGCGTCTGGCGATCCCCTGACGTTTGCCATGACGTTCCCGCCGGGCACGCATGCGATGTGGATGCGCTACTGGCTGGCGTCGGGCGGCATCCACCCGGACAAGGACGTCAACCTCATCACGATCCCGCCGCCTCAGATGGTCGCCAACATGAAGGTCGACAAGATGGATGGCTTCTGCGTTGGCGAGCCCTGGAACAATCGCGCCATTGAAGATGGAATCGGGTTTACCGCCGTCACGACGCAGCAGATATGGCGCGACCACCCGGAGAAGGTGTGCGCCTTCACGGAAGAGTTCGCGGCGAAGAATCCGAAGACCGTGAAGGCGGTGCTCAAGGCGCTGCATCTGGCGAGCGTCGATCTCGACAAGATGGAGAACCGCCCGAAGTTTGCTGAAGTCATCGCACGGCCGTCCTACATCAACTGTCCGACCTCGACGATTCTCGAGCGCTTGATGGGCAAGTACGAGTACGGCGATGGACGGGTCGAGCAGGATCCCAACTACATGGTGTTCTCGAGCCGCAACACGAACTATCCGCACCAGATCTACGGCAAGTGGTGGCTGACGCAGTTCCGGCGCTGGGGCATGACCAAGGAAGCGCCGGACTATACGGGTATCCCGAAGCGAGTGCTGCGCGCAGACATGTACCTGGAAGCAATGAAGGAGCTCGGTGTTCAGGTCAAGGTCGCCGAAGAGCAGATGATCACGCTCTTCGACGGCACGTTCGACGGCAAGGACCCCGAAAAGTACGCGCGATCGTTCCCCGTTCACAGCCTTGCATAGTCCATTGAGGTGTGTCTGATGCTCAGACGTGTGCTTCCGAGATTCCTCCCGCTCGTCGGTGTTGGCCTTGCGCTCGTGGTCTGGTGGGCGGCGAGCTTGAAGGTGGCGGATCTCCCGTCGCCACTGCGTACATGGGAGGAAAGCAAGATCTACATCCTCGAACCGTTCGAGAAACGCGGCGAGACGGATCAGGGGATCGCCCTGCTCGCGTACTACAGCCTCGTCCGCGTCGGGCAGGGGTTCCTGCTCGGTATCGTCATCGCGACGCCACTCGGATTTCTGTTTGGCGTCTCCCCGCTGCTGACGCGGATGTTCGACCCGCTGATGCAGATCATGCGGCCGATCTCTCCGCTGGCGTGGCTCCCGCTGGGCCTCGTCCTCTTCCAGCGATCGGAGCCCGCGGCTCTCTTCGCGATCGCCGTCTGCTCGATGTGGCCAACGCTGGTGAACACGATGCAGGGCGTACGCGCGATTCCCCAGGACTACTGGAATGTGGCCAAGGTGCTGCGGCTGTCGCGCTGGACGACGTTCACGAAGATCATCGTGCCGGCGACATTGCCGTACATGTTCACTGGATACCGGCTCAGTCTCGGCATCGCCTGGCTGGTGATCGTGGCGAGCGAAATGCTGACCGGCACGCCGGGCGTCGGCGGCTTCCTCTGGCAGGAATACAACAGCCTCGTCTACGCGCACATCCTGCTGGCGATTGTCACCATCGGCGTCATCGGTTTTGTGCTCGATCGGCTGATGGGGATCGCCGAGGCGAAGCTGAGAGCCGTCTAGCGATGTCATTCATCGATGTCTTCAATGTGGGCAAGTCTTTCGGCACCGGCAAGGCCCTCAAGCCGGTGCTCCAGAACGTGTGTCTCTCCGTCGAACGCGGCGAGTTCGTCTCGATCGTCGGCACGATGGGGAGCGGAAAGTCGACGTTCCTGAGCATCCTCGCCGGGCTCACCGCACCCGATGCGGGCACGGTCACAATCGACAATGCCGTCGTCGACGGTATCCGGCGGGATGCGGCCTATGTGTTCCAGAACTACTCACTGCTCCCCTGGTTCAGCGCGCTCGAAAACGTCCGTCTCGCGGTGAACGCAGCGCTGCCGGAACTCACGCCCGGCGAGCAACGGACCGAGGCGCAGCGCGCGCTCGGACAGGTGGGGCTTGGCAACGCCCTCCATCGCCGGCCGAGCCAGCTCTCCGGCGGCATGCGCCAACGCGTCGCGATTGCCCGCGCCTTTGCGACGCGACCGAAGGTTCTCTTTCTGGATGAACCATTCGGCGCCCTCGATGCGCTGACACGGGAAACACTGCAACAGGACCTGGCGCAGCTGTGTTCGTCGGCCGAACGGCCGGTGACGGTCGTCATGATCACGAACAGCGTCGAGGAAGCGTTGCTCCTGTCGGATCGCATCGTGCCGATCATGCCGGGTCCCCCTGCAACGCTCGGCACACCAATCCCCGTTGCACTGCCGAAGCCTCGGACCGTCGCGAATCTCGCCAAGGACGACCAGGCCTCATACGTACGGGCGCATGTGGTCGCCACGTTGACGGCGGCCCTCGGGCACCGCAAAGAACACGTCGTCCGGCGAAAAGCTGCGTTCGCGAGAAATACCGGCGCGACGGCGGTACGACTTCAGCCAGACCTGGCGCCGGCAAAGGAGCAATAGAGGTGCAGTTCCCACTCGAGCTCACCGGGCTGACGAAGGTGTTTCACACGCCTACCGGCCCGTTCATCGCGGTCAAGGACGTCAACGCCAGCATCCAGCACGGTGAGTTCGTTGCCGTGCTTGGACACTCCGGCTGCGGGAAGTCCACTGTGTTGTCGATGATTGCGGGCCTTCAACGTGCCACGTATGGCGGCGTGGTCATCGACGGTACCGAAGTCACCGCACCTGGGGCCGAGCGTGCGATGGTCTTTCAGGCGCCGTGCCTTCTGCCCTGGCTGACGGCACGGCAGAACGTCCTCGTGGCGGCTGCGCAGCGGGCCGGCCGTCAACATCGACGCGAAGACGACGCCGTTGCGGACCGGTATCTCGAGATGGTGGGCGTGGAGGACGCAGCGCATCAGCTGCCGGCCAGTCTCTCACTCGGTACACAGCAGTGCGTCTCGCTGGCTCGCGCGCTCTCGGTCGAGCCACGTTTTCTGCTCCTGGACGAACCGTTCTCGATGCTGGACTCACTCACACGGTACGAGCTGCAGGACACGCTGCTTCAGGCATGGGAAGGCACCGAAAGGACGGTGATCATGGTCACGCACGACGTCGATGAAGCGCTGTATCTCGCCGACCGGCTGATTCTGATGACGGACGGACCGGAGGCGACTCTCGGCGACGTGCTCGAGGTCCCGTTTCCGCGTCCCCGAAACCGTCAGGCGGTGCTGGCGGATGCGGAGTACCACGCGTGCCGGCGAAGGGTCATCGATTTTCTCGAACACCATGCGCATCAGTCGCGCCCAAGCGCGCTCGATGGCCTCCTCTACTCGACCCGGGCCCGTACCGGAGACGACACTCCTGCCCTTCCAGTCGATCGCTCCTGATGCCTGCGCGTCGCCCTGTCACACACTTCGAAGAGACGAGTGACGGTCCCTGGCGTGTCGTTGGCATGGCAGCGATAACGGGATCGCCCCTCAAGCCTCTCGACTTCCTGACCGTCGTCGATCGGACGCTGGAACGTGCTCCCCAGGACGACGACTGGCCGCTCCGTGGCATGGCGAGCTACGGCCGTTACGTGTCGCTGGCCGAACGGAAAACGCTCGAAGCCCGACAACCCATGCTCGGACGACCCGAGGCCACTCGTGCCGCCCTCATCCCAATTGCGAAGTCTGCAACATGGTGGGACCTGGCACAGGATGAACGCCGCGCCATTTTCGAACGGTCCGCACACATTCACACCGGCCTCGGATACCTTCCGGCCATCGCGAGACGTCTCTATCAGAGCCGGGACCTCGGCGAACCCTTCGACTTTCTCACGTGGTTCGAGTACGCCCCCGACGACGGCCCTGCATTCGGCGAACTGCTCTCACGACTCCGCGATACCGAGGAATGGCAGTACGTGGTGCGGGAGGTCGACATCAGGCTCGAACGGACCAGCTGACGACCGCAGGCGACGCTTGCGATGAAAAAACGCTCCTGACGTCCGGTCTGGGTCCGGACGCGAGCTAAGATCGTCACTGCCGGGCAAACCCAGGCCAGACGAAACATGAAACGCATCGGAATTCTCACCGCAGGCGGCGACACCCCGGCGCTCAACGCCACGATTCAAGGGACGGTGGTGCGCGCGAATCAGCTGCGCATCGAGGTCATCGGGCTGATGAAGGGTTTCAACAGCCTCTTCAATCCGACCGTGCCGCACGTGCACCTGAATCCGCTCTTCCAGGAAATTCCGGAGATCGATCCCACGATGGGCGGCACGCTCATCGGCTCGTCGAGGGACTTCGTGGATCCGGACAACAAGGAAGAGCTCGATCACATCACCCACCGGCTCGGGAAACTGGGGATCGAGGGCCTCATCTGCGTCGGCGGGGACGGTACGCTCAACGGGCTGCAGCCGCTGGCCGAACGTCTGCCAACGGTGCTGGCGCCCAAGACGATCGACAACGATCTCGGGCTCAACTATCCAAGCGAGCCGGACGAGTGGCTACGCACGGACGATCCCAAAGCACGTGGTGGTTACCGATACCGGCGCATGGACTCGCAAGCCGTGTTCGATCTCGAGCAGGTCGTCAACTACGTCACCCCGGGTTACGCCACGGCGGTCTTCGTCTCCGCCACCGGCGTCGAACGGTTGCGCACCACGGCAGAGAGTCATCGCCGCATTGCAATCGTCGAGGTCATGGGCCGTCACTCCGGTTACATTGCGCTCGGCTCCACCTACGGACGGCCGGACATCGTGCTGGTACCCGAGGTGCGCCTCAATTTCGAACTCCTCGTCGAGCGAGTCCGGCAGATCTACGACCTTCAGAAGAACGTCGTGATCGTGTGCGGTGAAGGCATCGTGGACGATCAAGGTCGCGAGTTGGGCGCCGAGTCCAATACGTTCGACCCGGCCGGCAACGCCATCCTGAGCGGCGCGGCCGAGGCGCTGCGCACCGCGCTCATCCAGGCGCTCGGCGACACCTATTTTCAGAAGTACCGCCGGAGTGAATCCGCCCGCGAGGCGATCTTCACGAGAAAAGTCGGACACACCCAGCGCGGCGGCCGGCCCATCCTGTTCGACCGCTTCTATGCGGCTCAGCTTGGCGCCAAGGCAGTGGAGCTGCTCAACGAAGGACGCAACAACGCGGTCGCCGTACTGCAATACAGCCGATCGAAAGGCTTCAACGTCGAGGGCTACGACGCCAATCGCTTTCGAGATCGGTGGGGCCTCATTCACGCACGGCAAATGCACCCGTCGCTGTACGACCCAAGATTGATGAAACCCTCGCGAATCGGCATCGAGTACCTCCTGCCGATCTTCACGAGCGCCATCGGCGAAGACGACATGGAGCACACACGCCAGACACTCTTCGCCGCCGGCAACCTGACGCAGCCGTATCACTCGATCAACACCGACATCAACAAACGCATCCGGTATCTGCGGGAAGACGAGTAACCGGACGAGCATGGCTTCAGCGATCGAAGGTCCGATGCAGGAACGAACGATCAGCATCATTCTGGCGGGAGGCGCCGGCTCGCGCCTGTACCCGTTGACGGCCGAGCGTGCGAAGCCCGCCGTACCGTTCGGAGGCCGCTACCGAATCATCGACTTCACCCTCAGCAACTGCCTGCACTCAGGACTGCGCCGCATTCTGGTCCTCACGCAGTACATGTCGCATTCGCTGCAGCAGCATCTCCGCGACACCTGGTCGATCTACAACGCCGACCTCGGCGAGTACATCACGCCGGTACCTCCGCAGATGCGAACGGGCCAGTCGTGGTACAGCGGGACGGCCGACGCCATCTACCAGAACCTGTTTCTCGTGGAAGAGAGTGGCGCCGAGTACGTGCTGATTCTCTCGGGCGATCACATCTACCGCATGGACTACGCCGCCATGCTCCAGCATCATCACGACTCGGGAGCAGACGTGACGGTCGCCTGCCTGACGGTCGACCTCGAGCAGGCGCGATCCTTTGGGGTCATGGCCGTGAACGGCCACGACCGAATCGTGTCGTTCGAAGAGAAGCCGGAACACCCGAAAGGCATGCCGGACGATCCAGCGCATGCCCTTGCCTCGATGGGCGTGTACGTGTTCTCCGTCCGATTGCTGTCTACGCTGCTTCGGGCCGATCACGACACGGATTCCGGTCACGACTTCGGCAAGGACATCCTCCCCGCCATCGTGCACACCCACCACGTCGCCGCCTATCGATTCGGCGGCGCGAGCGGTCGTGTGACAGCCGACCGCTACTGGCGGGACGTCGGAACGATCGACGCCTTCTACGAAGCAAACATGGATCTGCTGAAACCCCTGCCCCCGATCGATCTGTACCAGGGGGACTGGTCGATCCGGACGTACGAAGGCCAGCATCCTCCGGCTCGCAGCGTCCCGGGCCGATCGGGCCGCGAGGCGGAGATCGTGAACTGCATGCTCGCCTCGGGTGTGCTGATCATCGGCGGGACGGTGCGCCACGTGATCCTGTTCCCGAGCGTCAGAATCGAAGAGGGCGCGGTCATCGAGAACGCAGTGCTCTTTCAGGACGTCGTCGTCGGAGAGGGGGCGCAACTGCAGAACTGCATCATCGAGAAGGGCGTGGTCGTCCCGCCCGGTGAAATGATCGGATTCGATCGGGAACGCGACGCGAAGCGTTTCACGGTCTCCGAGCGCGGTATCGTTGTCGTTGCCAGACGCGACCTCCAGTAACCCGTCTTCTCCGGGCATTGATGTCCTCCGATCCACACCGGCCCCTTCGTGACGATGTGCGGCTGCTCGGCGACCTGCTGGGCGACACGCTCCGTTCACGGGCCGGTGAGGAGATCTTTGCCACAGTTGAACGCATCAGGGCGCTGGCAAAAAGCGCCCGCGCCGGCCAGGAACACGACTTCGTCGTCCTCGCAGAGGAGTTGTCGAAGGTGCCGCTGGACGCCGCGCTGCCCATCGCGCGTGCGTTTACGCACTTTCTGCAACTGGCCAATATCGCAGAGCAGCACCACCGCATTCGACGGCGTCGTGCGTACCAGCGCGACCCGCTCGCACCACCGCAGCGCGGATCGTGCGAGGACGCATTTCGCCGGCTGGTGGCTGGGGGGATTGCCCCTTCACGCCTGCACGAGGCTGTCTGCGCGTTGCGTATCGAGCTCGTGCTGACCGCACACCCGACAGAAGTGCAACGGCGCCGGCTCGTGCAGAAGCACAACCGGATCGCGGCGGCGCTTGCCACGCGCGATCGTCCCGACCTCACCGTACCCGAGCGGGACGAACTGCTCACCTCGATCAGGCGTGAAATCGTGACGGCCTGGGAGACGAGCGAGGTTCGCGAGCGCCGGCCGACGCCGCTCGATGAGGTCCGAAGCGGACTCATCGTCTTCGAGCAGAGTCTGTGGGACGCGCTGCCACGCTACGTGCGCAGCCTCGACCGCGCCCTGCGCGGCGCAACCGGTCTCGGCCTGCCGATCGATGCCGCGCCGCTCCGGTTCGGTTCATGGATTGGCGGCGACCGCGACGGGAACCCCAATGTCACTCCGACTGTGACGAGGCGGGCGTGCCTCCTGTCACGATGGGCGGCAGCGGGGCTGTACCTCAAGGAGATCGACGCCGTACGTGACGAGCTGTCGATTGAATCGGCGATCCCGGAGCTTCGCGAGCGTGTCGGGGACGTCCACGAGCCATATCGCGAGCTTCTGCGCATGGTCCGCGCCCGCATGCTCGAGACGCAGCGGTGGACGGAGGCTGCCCTCAGAACCGAGGCTGAGCTCCCGCCAGGTCCCGAGGTGTATCTGGAAGTCGGCGAGTTCATCTCGGCGCTCAGCCTCTGTCATCGTTCGCTCGAAGAGACCGGTCATGCTCTCGTGGCATCGGGACGACTGACAGATCTCCTCCGGCGTGTGGCGGCCTTCGGCCTCGTGCTGGCGCCGCTCGACATCCGCCAGGACGCGGCACGCCATACGGAGGCCCTCGCGGCGATCACGTCCGCCCTCGGCCTTGGGTCGTACGCAGACTGGGATGAGCCGACGCGCATCCAGTTCCTCATCCGTGAGCTGGCGAGCAGGCGGCCGCTCATCCCTGCTGACTTCGACACCACGCCCCCGGTGCGCGACGTACTCGACACGTTTCGGATGATTGCGCGTACGCCACCGGGGTCACTCGGCGCCTACGTCGTCACGATGACGCGAACCGCCTCGGATGTCCTTGCCGTGGAGCTCCTGCAGAAGGAGGCCCGCGTCCCGACGCCACGCCGCGTGGTGCCGCTGTTCGAAACGTCGCGCGATCTGGCCAGCGCAGGCGCCGTACTCGATGAGCTCTTCAGTCACGAGTGGTACCGCGCCAGGACCGGCAGCCGGCAGGAAGTGATGCTCGGCTACTCCGACTCCGCCAAGGACGTCGGCCGGCTCACGGCAGGCTGGGACCTCTACAAGGCTCAGGAAGATGTCGTCGCTTCCTGTTCGCGCCATCAGATGGCTGTCACGCTGTTTCATGGCCGGGGCGGCAGCGTGGGCCGCGGCGGCGGCCCGACCCATCTGGCCATCCAGTCACAGCCGCCCGGGTCAATCGATGGCACGTTGCGAGTCACCGAGCAGGGCGAAATGCTTCAGGCGCTTTTCGGCCTGCCAGACATCGCCGTGCGGACGATGGAGGTGTACACGACAGGGACGCTGGAGGCGTGGCTCACTCCCGTGCGACAGCCGACGCAGGAGTGGCGCGACTGTATGGATCGCCTTGCGAAGGACGCCCGAGAGACCTATCAACGAGTGGTCTATACCGACCCGCGTTTCGTCGACTACTTCCGCGTCTCGACACCGCTGGCGGAGATCGGCGAGCTCAACATCGGGAGCCGGCCCGCGCGGCGCGGAAGCGGAACCGGGCTGAGGGAGCTACGCGCGATTCCCTGGCAGTTCGCATGGACGCAGACACGCCTCATGCTCGGCGCATGGCTTGGCGTCGAGGATGCCCTCGACCGTGCAGTCGCACGAGGCGAGCGCGCGCGACTCGTCGAGATGTATCGCGAGTGGCCGCACTTTCAGTCTGCCATCGGGCTCATCGAGATGGTGCTCGCCAAAGCCGACGGCCACATCGCGGCTGAGTACGACCGGCAGCTGGTTCCTGAGGAACTCAGGCCGATCGGCGTGGAACTGCGTGAGCGTCTGGGACGCGCGATCCGGGGTCTGCTCGATCTCACCAACCAGGGTGAGCTCCTGCAATCGAACCCGGTCATCCGCCGGTCCATCGACGTCCGGAACCCGTACGTGGACCCGCTCAATCTCGTCCAGGTTGAGCTCCTGCGACGGGTGCGTCAGCAGCCGGACCCGAGAACACACACCGCGCTCAAGGTGACGGTCAACGGCATCGCGGCGGGACTCAGGAACACGGGGTAGGCGTCACCGCGCGGCAACGGTCGTTCTCCATTTGCTCAGCACCTGGTCCGCAATATCCCTGACACCGACACCATTGGTCACCTGCGCGAAAAGAAATGGTCCGTCCCCTCGCATCTTCCGGGAATCGCGCGCCATGACGTCGAGGTCCGCGCCCACGAGCGACGCCAGGTCGGTCTTGTTGATGACGAGCAGGTCCGACTGCGTGATGCCAGGCCCGCCCTTCCTGGGGATCTTGTCGCCCCCGGACACATCGATCACGTAAATCGTGAAGTCAGCCAGCTCGCGGCTGAACTGCGCCGCGAGATTGTCACCGCCGCTCTCGACAAACAGCAGGTCCGGACTGAACTTCACCATCAGCTGATCCAGGGCGTCCAGGTTCTGGCTCACATCGTCCCGGACAGCGGTGTGCGGGCACCCTCCGGTTTCGACAGCCATGATCCGATCCGGAGCAAGCGCCTCGTGGCGGACCAGGAACTCGCCGTCTTCCTTCGTGAAGATATCGTTGGTCACGACACCGAGGTTGTAGTCGTCTCGCAGCAGGCGGCACAGCGCCAGAAGCAGTGCGGTCTTGCCGCTCCCCACTGGTCCGCCAATCCCGATCGTGAACGCGCGCTCGCGAAAGTCGCGCGCGAGTGCGGCATCCCGGCGGTCGAACGTACCGGGACCCTCCGCTTCGTGTGGATGGTGATGGTCGCGCGCCATGTAGTGCACGGGAGCTCCTATGACTGGAAGAGACGTGAATAGAGGCGATCGTGCGACGACTGGAGCAGGTCCACGATCGGCGCGGTCTGCGCGAGGTCGTCCGGCGTCAACGCGTGGCATCGCTCGGCCACGGACTCGAGCAGCGGTCCGCACGAGAACTGCAGGCGCTGCGCCTCAAAACTCCCGACGATCCCGAGACGAACGGCGGCGGTGAGCACACCTCGCGCCGTACCGTACAAGGCGACCTTCTGCGCCGCAGACAGCGACAGTCCAACGATGCGGAATACCGCGCCAGAGACTGGAGCGAGATGCGAGCACGTCGCTTCGGCCTGTCGCTTGAGCGCAAGCAGCGGGTCCGATGGCCAGATGCGCGTCGCCGTGGCCAGGAGCGATCGCCCCTGGACTCTGCTCGCGCGGTTCGCGACAACGTTGAGGGTGAAGGCATCGGCGAGCGCGTCGAGCCCTTCGAGATCGCCTGTTCGCGCGTAGGCCGCGTTGAGCAGCGGGAGCACCGCGAATCCGGTCTGCTGCACCGAGGCGTCCAGGAACGCCCGCAATGAGCTCAGATTGCTGACTTCACCGTGCTGCCACGCAGCTTCGAGCCCCCACGAGTGCGCGAACGCACCGGTCGGGAACGCGGAGTCCACGATCTGCCATGTCAGCCAGTCCGACATTCGCTCAGAACAGGAAATACCGCTGGGCCAGCGGCAGGACATGAGCAGGTTTCGCGCGCAGCTCCTCACCGTCGGCCGTGACCACATAGGTTTCCGCGTCCACGTGTATCTCGGGAAGCGCGTCGTTGAGCTTCATGTCGGTCTTCGACACCTCGCGACAGCCGTGCACCGCGACCGGGCGCTTCACCAGCCCGTACCCATCGAGCGCCCCGCGATCCAGCGACAGCTGCGACACGAACGCGAGCGACGTGGCCCCGGTGGCGCGTCCGTACGCGCCGAACATCGGCCGCATGAAGACTGGCTGTGGTGTGGGAATCGAGGCGTTCGGGTCGCCCATCTGTCCCCACGCGATGAAGCCGCCCTTGAGCACCAGCTCAGGCTTCACGCCAAAGAACGCCGGCTTCCACAGCACGAGGTCAGCAAGCTTACCTACTTCGACGGAGCCGACTTCGTCGGCGATGCCGTGAGTCAATGCCGGGTTGATCGTGTACTTGGCAATGTAGCGGCGGATCCGCAGATTGTCGTTCTCGCCCCGTTCACCGGCCAGCCGGCCCCGTTCGCCGCGCATCTTGTGGGCCGTCTGCCATGTACGGGTAATCACTTCTCCCACACGTCCCATGGCCTGGCTGTCGCTCGACATCATGCTGATCGCCCCGAGGTCGTGCAGCACATCCTCGGCGGCAATCGTTTCGCCGCGAATACGGCTTTCGGCAAACGCCACGTCTTCGGGAATGTTCCGGTCGAGGTGATGACACACCATCAGCATGTCGAGATGTTCGTCGAGGGTGTTGACGGTGAACGGACGCGTCGGATTCGTGGAGCTTGGCAGTACGTTGGGCAGCCCACACACTTTGATGATGTCCGGGGCGTGGCCGCCGCCGGCGCCCTCGGTGTGATACGTGTGAATCGTTCGACCCTTGAACGACGCGATCGAGTCGTCCACGTACCCGGACTCATTCAACGTGTCGGTGTGGATGGCCACCTGAACGTCGAATCGGTCTGCCTCGGTCAGACAACAATCGATCGCCGCGGGCGTGGAGCCCCAGTCCTCGTGCAGTTTCAACCCGACTGCCCCGGCGCGAATCTGTTCCTCGAGCCCCTGCGGCAGTGACGTATTGCCCTTGCCGAGGAAGCCGAAGTTCATCGGCAGCGTGTCAGTGGCTTGCAGCATCAATTGAATATGCCTGGCGCCCGGGGTGCATGTGGTCGCGTTGGTGCCAGTGGCGGGTCCGGTGCCGCCCCCGATGAACGTGGTGACGCCGCTCGCCAGCGCTTCGTACACCTGCTGCGGACTGATGAAGTGGATGTGCGTGTCGATGCCGCCGGCCGTGAGAATCAGTCCCTCTCCGGCGATGGCTTCGGTCGTGACGCCAACGACCATGCCTTCGGTCACACCGGCCATGACATCGGGATTGCCTGCCTTGCCGATCCCTGCGATGCGACCTCGTTTGATCCCGACGTCGGCTTTGCGAATCCCCGTCCAGTCCACGATCAGCGCATTCGTGATCACGCAGTCCAGCGCGTCGGCGTTCGACACGCCCGCGGCCTGGCCCATCCCGTCTCTGAGCACCTTGCCGCCGCCGAACTTGCACTCGTCGCCATAGGTTGTGGAGTCGTCTTCCACCTCGGCGACCAGACAGGTGTCCGCGAGCTGAACCCGGTCACCGGTGGTGGGGCCAAAGATGTCGGCGTAGTGCTCGCCTTTGATGCGGTGCGCCATCAGACCAGATCTCCCAGGTCACGATCCTCGTTCACAGGACCGCTGGCCCACGCGTTTCCACCCTGAATGATCCGGGCTCCGGCGATAGCCACCAGCGTGACCGTGCGGGTCTCACCAGGCTCGAACCGCACCGCCGTGCCCGCGGGAATGTCGAGACGCATGCCGTATGACGCGCGACGATCGAAATCGAGCGCGCGGTTCGTCTCGATGAAGTGATAGTGGCTGCCAACCTGAATTGGACGATCGCCGCGATTGGTCACCTGAACGCTCACGACCGCGCGGTGCGAGTTCAACACGATCTCACGCTCCAGAGCCGTGATCTGTCCCGGTGGACCATCGAGCGTCGAAGCCGGACGCCCGGGCCCTGGCTCTGTGCTCACGGCGTTGAGAAAACTGCCATACATCGCGAGGGCACGATCGCCGCGCTCGCTCACGATCGGATGATGAACGGTCACCAGCTTCGTCCCGTCGGGAAACGTCCCCTCGACCTGCACTTCGTCGATCATTCCAGCCACACCTTCGAGCACGTCTGTCCGGCCCAGAATCCGACGACCCAGGTCCATCAACTCCGCAACGGACCGGCCATCGCGGATGAACTCGAGCAGTTGCGTCGCGATGAGGGCCACCGCCTCGACGTAGTTGAGGCGCAGGCCGCGCGCAAGCCTCTTCTGCGCCAGTACTCCAGCCTGATGGAGGACGAGCTTGTCGATCTCCCTGGGCGTCAGATGCATCGTTCTTCCAGTCCTCCTACCACTTTCGAGCCCACGGATCGTCCCCGAGCAGTCGTGGAACGAACTCCAGATATTCGCGCAGCATCCGGCTCACCCGCTCGACCGACGTTCCCGCAAAGCGCAGCAGGCATCCGTCGCGCACCGGAGTGGCGGCCACGAGCTCGTCGGCCCGGCGAGTCAGAGGAATCCCCGCGACGTTATCCACAATCGTACGAGCCGGTTCTCGCAGGGTCTCGCCCAGCAGGAGCATCATGCCGATGACGTCGAAACGGCCGAGCCGTTCCGCGAGGTCGCCATCCTCTGCTCTCAAACCGATCGAGTCGTGTACGACGAGTGCGCCGTCCTGCCTGACACGTATCCGTGAACGGTAGTCATCAAACGCCCATCGCTCTCCGGAGCCATGGCGTCCGGACGACAACCAGTCCACGAGTATCAGACTCCCACCGCCAATCAGTTCGAACTGTTGAACCTGCTGATAGCGGGCAGCCGCGAAGCAGACCACCGGATCCGGCGCCGCAACGAGCAGGCCCTCACGTCCGACGCGGGCGTACACCTCGACACTCGTCCCTCGTGCGGAACGGTAAACCTTGGTGGAGGCCTGACTCGACACAAACGCTGCAGCGCCAGGGGCGATATCGATATCGAGCACGAGGCAATCCCCGTCCACGAGACCGCCGCCAAAGCTGGAGGTGTACACCCACGCGGCGTTGCCGTGGTTTCTGGGCATCAGCAGCCGCAAGGGGCTGGTGGCGTACGCCCGGCTCACGACGCTCCGGCCTTCAGCGCCTCGAACGACGCTCAGCTCGGCACGGCCAGCGACGGCCGGCATCACGAGCGGCGCAGATGTCCTTCGAATCCCGAATCCCGAATCCCGAGCCCCGAGCCTGATGGCCACGTCACACACTCAGGTGGTCCCGGACCACGGCATCAGTAAGCTTGTCAATCGTGCCGTCGGCAACGCACCGGCCCTTTTCGAGGATCAGAAACTCGCTGGCGACCCGGCGCGCGAACGGCAGCTTCTGTTCCACAAGAAGCACCGTCACCCCGGCCTCTTTATTGAGGCGCAGAATGACATCGCCGATCTCGTGGACGATGTTCGGCTGAATGCCTTCGGTGGGCTCATCGAGAATGAGCAGACTGGGCTGCAACACCAGCGCGCGGCCGATCGCCAGTTGCTGCTGCTGACCGCCGGACAGATCGCCGCCGCGACGACCCAACATCTTCTTCAGAACGGGAAAGAGCTCGAAGATCTGGGGAGGAACGCTGCGGCTCCGATCCTTCCGCGCACCAAGTCCCACACGAAGGTTCTCTTCCACCGTGAGCTGCGGAAAGATGTCGCGCCCCTGCGGCACGTACCCGATACCGAGCCGGGCCCGGTTTTCAGCCGACAGGTTCCCGATGTCGGACCCTCTGAAGGTAATCGCGCCCGAGGTGGTTGGGAGAAGGCCCATGATGCACTTGAGCAACGTGGTCTTCCCCATACCGTTGCGGCCCATGAGGCACGTACGCGAGCCAGGCGTGACGTCGATATTCACGTCCCACAGCGTATGGCTGCCGCCGTAGGACTGATTGACGGATCGAACGGTGAGCAGGCTCATGCGCCGAGATAGACCTCGATGACGCGCGGGTCGTTCTGCACCGTCTCCATGTCACCCTCGGCGATCACGGTTCCCTCATGCAGCACTGTCACCCGGCTCGCGAGCGAACGGACGAACTCCATGTCGTGCTCGACCACGACGACGGTGTGCTGACCAGCGAGCAGTAACAGGAGCTCTGCCGTACGCTCGGTCTCTTGAGGCGTCATGCCGGCGACCGGCTCGTCGATGAGCAACAGCTCCGGCTGCTGCATCAGGAGCATTCCGATCTCCAGCCACTGCTTCTGGCCGTGTGACAGGACGCCAGCGCGCACGGACCTGGAATCCTTCAACCCAATCAGCTCGAGCACGGTGGCGATGCGATCGAGATCCTCCGGCGTCGTGCGAGCCAGCAGCATCGTCCAGAAAGTCTTGGGACCTGCGAGCGCCAGCTCGAGGTTGTCGAACACCGTAAGAGGTTCGAAGACCGTGGGTTTCTGGAACTTCCGCCCGATGCCTGCCTGCGCAATCTCGGGCTCACTCAGGCGCAGGAGATCCACGTTGCGTCCAAACCATGCGGAACCGCTGTCGGGACGTGTCTTCCCTGTAATGACGTCCATCATCGTGGTCTTGCCGGCGCCGTTGGGACCGATGATGCAGCGCAGTTCACCTGGATCGACGTACAGCGTGAGGTTGTTCAGCGCCTTGAAGCCGTCAAAACTTACCGTCAGGTGTTCAAGGTAGAGGAGCTTGCCGAGCAGCTGGGGCGGCGCGCGACGCGCGGCCGCGTCCTGCATGTCGCGCCAATGCTCTTCACGCTCTCGACGCGCTGGCAGGACCAGTTCGGTTGCTGTCGCTGTCTTCATCGAGCCTCCTGACGCACCGGCATGAGCCCGATGATGCCGCGAGGAAGAAACAACGTGGCGAGCACAAAGAGCGAGCCCAGCGCATAGAGCCAGACCTCAGGCAACGCACCCGTGAAGTACGTTTTCGCGTAGCTCACCAGCACGGCGCCGATGGCGGCGCCCAGCAGTGTCCCGCGACCACCGACCGCAACCCAGATGACCACCTCGATGGAGTTGATGGGCGCGAACTCGCTCGGGTTGATGATGCCGACCTGCGGGACGTAAAGAGCGCCGGCCACGCCGGCGACCATCGCAGAGAAGACAAACACCCAGAGCTTGAACGACTCCACCCGGTAGCCCAGAAACCGCGTACGAGACTCCGCGTCGCGGATGGCGCGGATCACGCGGCCCGCGCGCGAAGCCACGATGAACTGACAGGCAAGAAAGCTCAGGGCGAGCGCCGCAATCGTGACGACCAGCAGTACGACGCGCGTGGAGTCCTGCTGCAGGTCGGCACCAAGGATGTCCTTGAAGTCGGTAAACCCATTGTTGCCACCGAAGCCCATGTCGTTCCGGAAGAACGCGAGCATCAGCGCATACGTCAATGCCTGCGTGATGATGGACAGGTAGACGCCCGTCACGCGGGACCTGAACGCGAGCCACCCGAACACGAAGGCCAGCGTGGCGGGAACGAGCGCCATCATGATCATGGCGAACCAGAAACGGTCGAACCCCAGCCAGAACCACGGCAACGCGTCCCAGTTCAGGAACACCATGAAGTCGGGCAGGATGGGATGTCCATAGACACCGCGCGTCCCAATCTGGCGCATGAGGTACATGCCCATCGCATAGCCGCCGAGCGCAAAGAACGCTGCGTGGCCAAGGCTGAGAATCCCGCAGAATCCCCAGACGAGATCCACGGCGAGCGCAAGCATGGCGTAGCAGAGGTACTTGCCCACCAGCGTGAGCACGTACGTCGAGAGATGAAACGGCGACGAGGCGGGCACAACCAGGTTGAGCACCGGCACCGCAATCGCAAGCGCCGCAAGCAGCGTGAGGAATGCCGCACTGGACCGATCGCGGAGCAGGTTGCTGAAGAAGGCCCGATCCGTCATGTCCCCTCCGCAGCACGGCCGGTTTGCGGAAACAATCCGCGCGGCCGCCGCTGGATGAACAGAATCAACGCGACGAGAACGAAGATCTTGCCAAGGACTGCTCCGGCGTACGGTTCGAGCAGCTTGTTGACGAGCCCGAGCGACATCCCTCCGATGAACGTGCCCCACAGATTCCCGACGCCGCCGAACACCACCACCATGAAGGAATCGATGATGTAGGCCTGGCCGAGATTTGGGCCCACGTTCGTCAACTGGCTGAGCGCCACGCCAGCCACGCCAGCGATGCCAGACCCGAGGCCGAAGGTTGCCGCGTCCACCCATTCGCTCCGGATGCCCATCGAGCGCGCCATCCCGCGGTTCTGCGCGACGGCACGGATCTCGAGCCCCAGACGTGTGCGACGCAGCACGAGGAGCAGAATGCTGAACACGACGAGCGTAAAACCGATGATGTAGAGGCGATTGAACGTAATGCCGAGCGCTTCGTTCAGCTGCAAGGTGCCGCTCATCCAGGCCGGAGTTTCGACCGCGCGGTTGTTGGCCGAGAACACCGACCTCACGAGCTGCTGAAGCACGAGGCTCACGCCGAACGTCGCGAGCAGCGTTTCCAGCGGCCGACCGTACAGAAATCGGATGACTGTTCGCTCGAGCAGAATGCCGGCAAGGCCGGCGACGACGAAGGCCGCGGGGACGGCGAGGGGGATGGACCACCCGATCGCGTTAGGCATCAGCATCTGCACCACGTACGTGGTGTAGGCGCCGAGCATCATCATCTCGCCGTGCGCCATGTTGATGACGCCCATGACGCCGAACGTGATGGCGAGTCCGGTTGCGGCCAGCACCAGCACAGAGCCGAGGCTCAGGCCGAAGAACAGTGTCTCGACCCCTGAATACAGCTGGCGAGTCGAGTCGATGCTTTCGATGGCGTCGGTCGCCGCGACCCGAACGGCCTCGTCGGTTTCCGCGAAACTGCCATCCGGGGCCGGCTCGACCAGCGAGGCGAGCCGATTGCGCACTTCGGTGCTGTACCTGCTCGACAGCGTGGTCACGGCTCGAAGGCGGTCAGCGGGATCTGCACTATCGAGCGCTGCCAGGGCTAGACCGGTCTCGATCTCCCTCCGGACAGCCGGATCGGTTTCGCTGCTGGCACGCGTCTTCAACAACTCAACCGTGGACTCATCGAGGGTGCGGACCATGTCCTTCACGGCCGCGAGCCGTACGCCGGCGTCAGGACTTGCCAGTGCAAACCGCGCCACTGTCGTGCGGAGAAACCTTCTGAGACGATTGTTGGTGCCGATCCGGGTCAGCGACGCCGGCGCGGCGGAGCCAGCGCCATCCAGCGAAACCGGATCGAGCAGTTCGAACGAGGTGAGACTCTCGTCGTTCGAGCGGACGATGACGACTTTCTGTTCCTGCGTGGAGAACAGACGGTCTTCGAGCATCGCGGTGAGCACCGCGCCCGCGCTCGCATGACCGGAAGCCATCAGCCGCTCGGCGATGGCTTCCTTGTCGGCGAACGAGGCTTCCCGTAACTCTCCAACCGCCGTCAGGAACTCGTCGTCTCCCGACTGCGCCGAAGCGGGTGTTGTCCAGATGAGCGCGGCGAGCAGCAGTGGCACGCACCACCGCCACCCGCCGGGTATTTCACGTTTCACGAGGAACCCAGTTCCGGGGCGTTCACGGTCACTTGTAGTTCTGACCCGAGCACGCCTTTGTCTTGGTGTTGTAGTTGCCGCACTTGAGCTTCACCCAGTCGGCCTCGGTATCCCGGCTCACCGGGAGGAAGTCTGACCACGCATCGCCAGGCACGGTGGTCGGCGACTTCCAGACCACGTCGAACTGTCCATCCGCGCGGACCTCGCCGATGTAGACGGGCTTGGTGATGTGGTGGTTCGGCAGCATCCTTGCGATACCGCCGGTCAGGTTCGGCGTCTCGAGGCCGGGCAGCGCCGCGAGCACGCTGTTCACATCCGTCGTCTTGGCCTTCGTCACCGCCTGTGCCCAGAGGTTGAAGCCGATGAAGTGCGCTTCCATCGGGTCGTTGGTGGTGCGATCAGCCTTCTTGATGTAGGTCTTCCACTTCGAGATGAACTCCTTGTTCGCCGGCGTGCTCACGCTCTGGAAGTAGTTCCACGCCGCCAGGTGACCCACGAGCGGCTTGGTGTCGAGACCGGAGAGCTCTTCTTCACCAACCGAGAAGGCTACGACCGGAATGTCCTCGGCTGAGACCTTCTGATTGCCGAGCTCCTTGTAGAACGGCACGTTCGCGTCTCCGTTGACCGTCGATACGACCGCTGTCTTCTTGCCCGCAGACCCGAATCGCTTGATGGCGGCGACGCGCGTCTGCCAGTCTGCGTGACCGAAGGGGGTGTAGTTGATCGAGATGTCGGCGGCGGCCACACCCTTTGATCGCAGGTACGCTTCGAGGATACGGTTGGTGGTGCGGGGGTACACGTAGTCCGTGCCCTCGAGCACCCAGCGCTTCACGCCCACTTCGTTCATCAGATAGTCAACAGCCGGAATGGCCTGCTGATTCGGTGCGGCGCCGGTGTAGATGACGTTCTTGGACGACTCTTCGCCTTCGTACTGCACCGGGTAGAAGAGCAGCCCGTTGTTCTTCTCGAACACCGGGAGGACTGACTTGCGGGAGACTGACGTCCAGCACCCGAACACGACCGCGACCTTGTCCTTTTCGAGCAGCTCCCGTGCCTTTTCAGCGAAGAGCGGCCAGTCCGAGGCCGGATCGACGATCACCGCCTCCAGTTTCTTGCCGAGCAACCCGCCCTTCTTGTTCTGTTCGTCGATCATCATCAGGACCGTGTCCTTCAGCGTCGTTTCGCTGATGGCCATCGTGCCTGACAGTGAGTGCAGGATGCCGACTTTGATGGTGTCCTGCGCCCCGGCCGTACCTGGTAGTGCCAACCCGAACGCCAACATGCAGGCGCCCAGGCACAAGTGCTTCAGCTTCATGATTCCTCCCTGAGTAGAAACGCAACTAGATGAGTGCTGGTGTGCACGGCGGACAGGGGCGCTCACATCTGCAGCTGCAGGCCGACTCCAAACTGCTTGAAGTCGGTACGCACGGCGTCAAAGCTCGTGTTTTTGAAGAAGACCATCACACGCGCGTTGAATTGCTTGATGACGTAGTTGAAATCGATCTCGGTCGTCTTCTGGTCGTAGTCGAGGTCGAGTCGCGTGATGCCCTCGCGGAACCGGGCTTTCGCGAACTTGCCGAGGATCTCGAAGCGGCCCATCCCGACCATCTGTGGAAACAGATACGCGCCGAGGATGTACCCGCCGTCGTCGGTTCCATAACGGCCGCTGTAACCGCCGAGGCGGTCGTACTTCGCCCACTCTGCTTCCACTGAGACGGCGCCGCCACCGGTGACCTTCCGCTCCATGAGAAAGTCCACGTTGTAGGCCGACTTGTCTTCACCCTGAACCTGGCCGGCCACGCCGATCGCCAGCAGGTTCTTGTCGCCGTAGTAGGTCCCGTTCTGGTAGTAGCCGTCCTCGGGATCCCAGAGATCCACCTGGACGCGACCCGCGCTCAGCAGAGTGTCATCGCCGGTGAGCGAGGTGCCGTCGAAGGCGCCGCCCGCGACTTTCACCTTGCCGAACTGCCCCCAGTACATCGCACCGTTGGCGCGACCCTGGTAGATGAACGGATACCCGTCCTGCACGCCATCGGAGTAGACCGCCCAGTGATGTGAATAGTAGGGACCGTAGAGATTCGCGCGATCGCTCGGAGGCAGGAATCGACCGAACCAGATGTTCGCCTTGCTCGAAAAGGCGATCTGGCCGACAGCATCGAGCACGTTGACGTCGTTATCGACGCCATCGTAGTCGGTGTTGAACATGATCTTGATCTTGTCGGTGGCGTTCCCGCTCAGATACAAACGGATGCTGTTCAGGACGAACGCATCGGTGCCATCTCCGCCGTCGGGCTCGGTGTGCACGAAGCTCGTCTGCATCCCGGCGCCGATCGACACCGGCGGCAGCGTCTGCGCGCCCACCGGCCCTCCTACGGCCATCACGAGCGCCGCCGCAGCACTCATCCACCCCAACCCAGTCTTCGTCATAGCCCCTCCGCACACACGTGTAGTGGTCGCGGCACGTACCGCGACCTGATGAATTCGATTTAGCGGGTATTCAGATGAACCACTGACGGGGTGGCAGTTCGACGATCACGACCGGGTGATGCGCCGTATTGAGCAAGTCGCGCGCCGCTCATATGAGGGCTGGAGGCCGCGACATGAGGCACAGGTAAGAGCAATAGACACAACGGGTTGCACGCCTGATCCCGTCGACTGAAGAACAGGCGTGCTCAACTACATAAATGTCGTATCAGGAAAATTCATGCACATCCTTGAAGTTGTGTTGGGAAACCGAAGAAGACCACAGTGCCCTGTCGGACGGCGTTTCCAGCGATGGGCCTGGTCTTACGGAGCGCCGCGGGCCCCGCATCTCTCGCGAGAGACACGAATGTCTTGTCGATGGCTATTCAGGACGAGATTGTCGTCTTGCTGGGCTGGCGCGTCGCGGCGCCGGCCCTCGAAACAGCGTCAGCCCTTCGCGCGCGCTCCCCCGACCTTCCTGACGGGAACAGGGATCTGAGCCTCCACGAGCTCCCGTTCGGCACGAAGCCAGTGCGCTACCTCGTCGCCGCCCCCTTCCTGGAGGAAGAGCTCGTAGGCCCGGAAAGCAATCTGATCGTGAGAAATTGGCGCAGGTTGTGGGGATTTCTCGCGAACAGACTTCGTGACCAGTCGTGGGCCAACCTTCGGAACCGCGTCAGTACCTTTGGATCGTGGCATTGCATACCTCACTTCAAAACGCGATGCGTTGAACGCACCAGAACCGTTCCGGAGTTGAGCAAGACAAAGGCCAAGTCCAGCGGCACGATCCTCGCATTGCATAGCGCCTCCACAGGTAATAATGGGCGCCCCGCTGCCCGCCGCACTTCCAGGACACACGCTGATGACGCTGACTGACTACGACACGGGCGGTTTTCACGACGAGATGTTCGACGCCACCGGACATCCGCGCCCGGAAGCGCAGCTGCTCCTCGATACGATCGGAGCGCTCGGAGACGGCCAGCTCGAGCGCTGCCAGCAGGCGGCCGAGCGCATCCTGCTCCAGCTCGGCATCACCTTCAATGTGTACGGCGACTCGGCTGGCGTCGAGCGTCCTTTCCCGTTCGACCTGGTCCCCCGCATCGTCACGTCGGCGGAATGGGAGTGGATCGAACGCGGACTCCGGCAGCGCATCCACGCGCTCAACGCGTTCATCAACGACATCTACCACGAGCAGAAGATCATCAAGGACGGGATCGTTCCCGAGGAGATCGTCCGATCGGCCGCTTTCTACCGTCCCCAATGCATCGGGATCAATCCGCCCAAGGGCGTGTGGTGCCACATCACGGGCTCGGATCTCGTTCGACACGGCGATGGACAGATCTACATCCTCGAAGACAACCTGCGCGTGCCGTCCGGCGTCTCCTACATGCTCGAGAACCGGGACCTGATGAAGCGGACGTTTCCGCAGGTCTTCGAAGGGTTGAGCGTCCGTCCCGTCTTCGAGTACCCGAGCCTCCTACTGCGTACATTGGAGGAGATCGCACCTGCCGGCCTGACCACGAAGCCAGTGGTCGTACTCCTCACGCCCGGCATGTACAACTCCGCCTACTTCGAGCACAGCTACCTGGCCCAGAAGATGGGTATCCCGCTCGTCGAGGGGCGGGATCTCGTCGTCGAGGACAACACGGTCTGGATGCGAACGACGAAAGGGCTGCGCCGGGTGCACGTCATCTACCGGCGCATCGACGACGACTTCCTGGATCCCGAGGCGTTCAGGCCGGATTCGATGCTGGGAGTACCCGGGCTGGTGAGCGCCTATCGTGCGGGCCGCGTGTCGCTGGCGAACGCTCCGGGGAACGGCGTGGCCGACGACAAAGTAATGTACTCATACGTGCCCGACATGATTCGTTACTACGAGGGCGAAGACCCGATCATTCCTAATGTCCCGACGTTCCTGTGCTGGCGCGACACGGACCGCCAGCACGTGCTGCAGAATCTCGAAACACTCGTCGTGAAGTCTGCCAATGAAGCTGGTGGCTATGGGATGCTCGTAGGACCACAGTCCACGGCCGCCGAGCGTGCGGCCTTTGCTGAAAAGATCATCGCGGAGCCCCGCAACTACATCGCGCAACCGACGCTCGCTCTCTCGCGGGTGCCGACGCTCATCGACCACCAACTCGAAGGCCGCCATGTGGACCTGCGCCCGTACATCCTCTACGGCGACGACATCCGGGTTGTGCCGGGAGGGCTCACGCGCGTGGCGCTCCGCAAGGGTTCGCTCGTGGTGAATTCGTCGCAGGGCGGAGGAAGCAAGGACACCTGGGTGCTGTCAGCCCCCACGCGAGGCAAGGCATGAAGACAGACTCGCTGCCGCTCCTCAGCCGCGTCGCCGACTCGGTGTACTGGATTGCGCGTTACATCGAACGCGCCGAGAACATCGCCCGCTACATTGGCGTGAACCTCAATCTGCAGATCGATCTGCCGCTCGCGCCTCTCCATCAGTGGCAGCCGCTCATCGACACAAGCGGTGACGCGGACGCATTCAAGGAACGCTTCGGGGTGGCGACTCAAACGCGCGTGATCGAGTACCTGGCGTACGACATCGAGAATCCGAATTCGATCTCGTCGTGCCTGCGCGCCGCGCGCGAGAACGCCCGGTCGGTGCGCGAGACCATCTCCTCCGAAATGTGGGCGCAGATCAACGGCATGTATCTGCAGATCCAGGCTCAGCGATCGCTGCCCGAGCCCGAGCGCATGCTCGACGCGTTCCGCGAGATCCGCCTGGGATGCCACCTCTTCGAAGGGCTGACGGGCGCCACGATGTCGCACAACGAAGCGTGGCATTTCATGAAGCTCGGCCGCATGCTGGAACGCGCCGACAAGACATCCCGCATCCTCGACGTCAAGTACTTCATGCTCCTGCCCTCTGCCAGCGACGTCGGCACGCCGTACGACGACATCCACTGGTCGGCGGTGCTCAGGTCGGTCAGCGGCTTCGAGATGTACCGCAAGAAGTACGGGCGTATCTCTCCGTCTGATGTCGTGGACTTCCTGGTCATGGACGACGAGTTCCCTCGCGCGGTCAGATTCTGCATCGCATCGGCCTACGACTCTCTGCAGGCCATCACCGGTACACCCGTCGGTGCCTTCCGCTACCGCTCGGAACAGCTCATGGGACAATTGCGCGCCGAGCTGGACTTCACCTCCGTGGACACGGTCATTCGTGGCGGCCTCCACGAGTATCTCGATCGCCTGCAGCTGAAGATGAACGAGATCGACGGCAGCCTGAGGGACGACTTCGCCGTACGACTGCCACAGGCCCAGGCACAGGGGCAAACCCAGTCACAAAGCCAGGGTCCATCACAGAGCCAGAGTCAGTCACAGAGCCAGACGACCGCCGTCTCGCAGAGCGCGAACGCGAATCAGACGGCCTGACCATGAGCATTCGCGTCGCCCTGCACCACAAAACGGTCTACCAGTACGACCGGCCGGTCACCCTGTCTCCACAGGTCGTGCGACTGCGCCCGGCCCCTCACAGCCGCACGCCCGTCAGCAGCTACTCGCTGCGGATCGAGCCGTCGAAGCACTTCATCAACTGGCAGCAGGATCCTCAGGGGAACTTCCTCGCACGCCTGACGTTTCCGGAGCCGACGACCGCCTTTTCGCTGACGGTGGACCTCGTCGCCGAGATGACGGTCATCAATCCGTTCGATTTCTTCCTCGAGCCGGAGGCGGAGACCTTTCCATTTCAGTACGACCCGCTGCTGCATCAGGCACTGACGCCCTACCTCGTCTCCGGCCCGCCGGGCGCTCACTTGAAGGCATTCCTGGCGACGATCCCCAGGGAGCCGACGCACACGATCAACTTTCTGGTCGCCCTGAACCAGCGCCTGCAGCGCGAGATTCGCTACCTCATTCGCATGGAGCCTGGCGTTCAGACGTGTGAAGAGACGCTCGAACATGCCAGTGGTTCGTGCCGTGACTCGGCGTGGCTGCTCGTGGAAGTCTTCCGCCACATCGGCCTCGCGGCGCGCTTCGTCTCGGGCTATCTGATCCAGCTGGCTCCCGACGTGAAGCCTCTCGACGGTCCGGTCGGGCCGAGTCAGGACTTCACCGATCTCCACGCGTGGGCAGAGGTCTACCTCCCGGGCGCGGGATGGATCGGCCTGGACCCGACCTCGGGTCTCTTCGCCGGTGAAGGCCACATCCCGCTGGCGACCACGCCAAGCCCGGAGCTCGCGGCGCCGGTCTCTGGCCTCGTGAGCCCCAGCAGGGTCGAGTTTCACCACGAGATGTCGGTCACGCGGATCCACGAGGATCCTCGAGTCACCAAGCCGTACTCCGACTCACAGTGGACCGAGATCGTGGCGCTCGGCGATCGTGTGGACGAGGAACTGGCGGCGGGCGACGTACGGCTCACGATGGGCGGAGAACCGACGTTCGTGTCGATCGACGACATGGACGGCGACGAATGGAATACGGCGGCCATGGGTCCACGGAAGCGCGGGCTTGCGGCGGAACTTCTCGGACGGCTGCGCGAGGTGTTTGCGCCCGGAGGACTGCTGCACTTCGGCCAGGGCAAGTGGTATCCGGGTGAATCACTGCCCCGCTGGGCGTTCACCTGCTATTGGCGCACCGACGGCGAGCCGCTGTGGAACGACCCCTTGCTCGTAGCAGACGTGGAGCACGACTACGGGTTCGGCACAAACGAGGCTCTGTCGTTTGCGGAGGCGCTTGCTGACCGGCTCGACGTAGGCCGCCAGCATCTCATCGCCGCGTACGAGGATCCCCTCGCCTACATTCACAAGGAACGGCAACTGCCGTTCAACGTGGACCCGGAACACAACACGCTGGACGACCCGGAAGAACGCGAACGCCTGCGGCGCGTGTTCAGCCGCGGACTCGGCACGGCGACCGGATTCGTGCTGCCACTCGCTCGCGTGTACGGCAAGGACGGGCCAGCGTGGCAGTCGGGATTGTGGATGCTCCGGGCCAAGCACCTCTTCCTCGTACCGGGCGACTCACCCGTCGGGTTCCGGCTGCCGCTGGAGAGCCTGCCGGCCGGCCGCACGTTCGAGGTGTTTCCTGTCGATCCGCTGAGCGCGTGGCCACCGCTCGGTCCACGGTCACCGGTCCCAGAGGACAACGCGACAGCGGAGCTGGCAGCGGGCAGGATTGGCGTGCGCGCCACGACGGGCCGGCAACAGGCGAGAGACGCGATCAACGAAAAGTCGAAGCGCCAGGAACAACACGAACAGCCGGCGCCGCCTCTGGTCGGCGAAGGTCACGATCTCGTGCGGACTGCACTGACTGTTGAGGCCCGCGAAGGCAAGATCTTCGTCTTCCTGCCGCCGGTCGCGTCTGCGAGCGACTACGTGGAGCTGCTCGCCGCCGTGGAAGACACCGCTGCTGCCCAGCGAATGCCCGTGCTGGTGGAGGGCTATCCCCCGCCGTTCGATCCGCGGCTCAAGCACATCAAGGTCACGCCGGATCCCGGTGTGATTGAAGTCAATGTCCACCCGGCCCATAGCTGGCGCGAGCTCGTTGACAACACGACGTCGCTCTACGAACTGGCGCGCCTCACAAGGCTCGGCACCGAGAAGTTCATGCTGGACGGCCGGCATACAGGGACGGGCGGCGGCAACCATCTCGTGCTGGGTGGATCGACGCCAGCCGACAGTCCCTTTCTCCGTCGTCCGGATCTGCTCAGGAGTTTCATCGGGTTCTGGCTGAATCATCCGTCTCTGTCGTACCTGTTCTCCGGTGTGTTCATCGGGCCCACGAGCCAGGCGCCTCGCGTGGACGAAACGCGCGCGGATGCGGTGTACGAACTCGAGATCGCGATGAACCTGCTCAAGGGGATGCAGGGTGGTGCCGGACAGGACAGCGTGCCTCCATGGCTCGTCGATCGGATCTTCCGTAACCTGCTCGTGGACGTCACCGGCAACACACACCGGGCGGAGTTCTGCATCGACAAGCTGTACTCGCCGGACAGCTCGACCGGCCGTCTGGGTCTCGTCGAGATGCGCGCGTTCGAAATGCCCCCGCACGCGCGTATGAGCCTCACCCAACAGCTGCTCGTACGGACGCTCCTTGCCTGGTTCTGGCGCGAACCATTCACCGAGCCCCCGGTGCGATGGGGCACGCGGCTGCACGACAGGTTCCTCCTGCCGTACTTCGTGGAACAGGACCTCAAACTGGTACTCGACGACCTGGCTCGGGCAGGCTACAGGATCGATCCCGCCTGGTTCGCGCCGCATATGGAGTTCCGCTTCCCTCTTCATGGGCGGGTCTGCTATCAGGGTGTGGAGATCGAACTGCGTCAGGCCATCGAGCCGTGGTACGTGCTGGGCGAGGAAGCCGGCGCCGGTGGCACCACGCGCTTCGTGGACTCCTCAGTGGAACGCCTGCAGGTGTTCGTTCGCGGACTCGTACCGGAACGACTCGCGGTGACGTGCAACACGAGGCGATTGCCGTTGCAACCTACCGGCATCTCCGGAGAGTTCGTGTGCGGCGTCCGGTATCGCGCCTGGCAGCCGCCTCGCTGCCTTCACCCGACCATCGCGGTTCATACCCCGCTCATTTTCGATCTTGTGGACACGCTTGCCAGCCGATCCCTCGGCGGGTGTGCGTATCACGTCGCGCACCCAGGCGGGCGCAACTACGACGCGTTCCCGGTGAACTCCAACGAGGCTGAAGCGCGGCGACGCGCCAGGTTCTTCGAATTCGGCCATACACCGGGACACCTCCTGATGCCGATAGCTACAGAGAATGCGGAGTTCCCGTACACACTCGATCTCCGGCGCTCCTGATCGGGCGCACTGCATGAGTCTCGCTTCCGGTACACTTTGACGGGCATTCCCTCAGGACCTGTGCTTTTGTGACCAGCCGAAGTTCGACCTCATCGACGTCCCGCACCGTCGAGTGGCGATATCAACCCCCGGTCGCAGGACACTGGGACGAGGCGCTGGATTCATCGGGGCATCCCCGGCACCACTGGTCCCGTCTGGCGGCCGAGTTTCGGCGGATGGGCCCCGAAGAATTCGCGCGCCGCTCGCAGGCAGCGGAGCGCCTCATCCAGGCGAACGGCATCACCTACAACGTCTACGGAGACCCGCGGGGCACCGCGAGACCGTGGCCGCTCGACGTGCTCCCGCTCGCGATCGACGCGCAGGAATGGAAGCACATCGAAAGCGCAGTCATTCAGCGCGCGACGCTGCTCAATACCATCCTCGCGGACCTCTACGGGACACACCGCCTGGTCCGCAACGGGTTCATTCCGCCCGAACTTCTGTTCGCGAACCCCAACTTCCTGAGGCCGTGCCACGACATCAAACCGCCTGGCGGCGTGTACCTGCACAACTACGCCGCGGACATCGCGAGAGCGCCCAACGGTCGCTGGTGGGTGCTGTCCGATCGGACACAGGCGCCGTCGGGCGCGGGGTACGCGCTCGAGAACCGTCTCGTGACCGCGCGGACGCTGCCGACGGTCCTCAACCGATGTCGGGTGCAACCGCTCGATCGCTTCTTCGAGGTCATGATCGAGGCGCTGCTGGCACTCGCGCCCCGCCGCACCGACAACCCGCGCGTTGTCGTCCTGACGTCGGGCCCGAACAGCGAAACCTATTTCGAACACGCGTTCTTTGCTCGCCAGTGGGACTTTCCGCTCGTCGGCGGCGACGACCTGACCGTCCGCGACTCACGCGTCTATCTCAAGACGCTCGCAGGACTCAATCCTGTGGACGTCATCCTGCGGCGCCTGGACGACGACTTCTGCGATCCGCTGGTATTGCGCGGCGACTCACTGCTTGGTGTTCCCGGTCTCGTGCAGGCCGCTCGGGCAGGCAAAGTCTTCATCGCGAACTGTCTGGGCAGCGGAATCGTCGAGACCCCGGCGCTGATGGCGTTCCTCCCTCGACTCTGCCGGCACATCCTCGGTGAGGATCTCCACATGCCGTCAGTGGCGACATGGTGGTTAGGTCATGACGGCCCGCGCGAACAGGCGCTCGATTCACTGGATCGTGTGGTCATCAAGCCTGCCTTCCCACGATTTGGATACAAGGCGGAGTTCCCCGCGAAGATGACGGAGCAGGAACGCGAAGCGCTCGCCAGCCGGGTGAACGCGAGGCCTGCACAGTACGTGGCCCAGGAACAGGTCGATCTCTCGACGACCCCGGTTCACTCGCATCGAGGCCTCGAACCACGGCACGTCGTCCTTCGCGTGATCGCCGCATGGGATGGCACGTCGTACGCCGTGATGCCGGGAGGACTCACTCGCGTCGCCACCGGACAGAAGTCGCTCGTCGTCTCCATGCAGCTTGGCGGTGGCAGCAAGGACACCTGGGTCATGGGCCGCGTCCAGGCCGATCGCAGCACCCCGCGGCCGCCCGCGCCGCAGGCAAGCCACGTCAGCTCGACGGAGCTCTCCAGCCGCATGGCCGACAATCTCTTCTGGCTCGGACGCTACGCCGAGCGTCTCGAGGCCACCGCACGTCTCACACGCGTGTTGCTCCCGGGGGTGTCCGGCGAATCGGAGCAGGGCCGCTACGCTCCCGTGGACACCGTCCTCCATTTCCTGCGAGGGCTCGATCTCCTGCCGGCCGAACACCGGCACGCCGCGATGGCGAAGCAGTGGTGGAACGTGCAGCGGCTGCTCGCGGATCTCGTCTTCGATCCAGCCAAGTCATCGGGTGTCCGCTGGAACATGACTCAGCTGAGACGACTGAGCTGGGAAGTGAAGGAACGGCTGTCCCAGGACACGTGGCGAGTCCTTCAGCAGCTCGAGGGCATCTTCGCGGAGCCCCCTCCGCAAAACCACGATCGGCGTTACGTGGCAGCGCTCGCCGCGCTCGACGACATCGTCATCATGCTGTCTGCCTTCGCGGGACTCCTGGCCGAGAATCCGACGCGAGGGTACGGCTGGCGCTTTCTCGGGATCGGACGACGCCTTGAACGGGCGCTGCAGATGCTGGAGCTGTTGCGCGTCGGTGTGGCGCTTGCGCCGATGCCCGACGATCCCTGTCTCGAGGTGCTCCTGCAGGTTGCCGACAGCTCGACGACATACCGGTCGCGCTACCTTGCGGCGATCCGTACGCGCTACGTCCTGGAGCTGTTGCTCCTCGACGACAGCAATCCACGGTCGCTCGCGTTTCAGTTTGCCGCGCTCCTCGAGGGGATTCGTGGCCTGCCCGGTGGCGCCGACACGCCTGCGCCACTGGAGTACACGCTGGTCAAGCGACTCCAGACCCTTGTGCTCGACGCGAACCTCGACGAGATCAAGCGTCGCGACGCACTGGGCAAGCGTCTGGCCCTTGAGGCGCATCTCCAGACACTCCGAAACGTGGTCACCGACCTGTCCGATGCGTTGACGTCTCGCTATCTCAGTCACTCCGCGCCGTCCCGGCTGCGGTCGTCCGTGTAGGAACATCGTGCGATACAGGGCGACCCACACGACCAAATATGCCTACGACGCGAGGGTGTCGTTGTGCCAGAGCGAGGTGCGCCTGATACCTCGCACGCTCCCGTGGCAGAGAACACTCGAGTCACGTATCGAGACGACGCCGCCATCGGCTTCCGCCGAGCGGCACGAGGACTACTTCGGCAACGCCGTGACCACCTTCACCATTCTGGAGAGCCACGACCGCTTCTCGACGGTTGCGACAAGCGTGATCGAAGTGGACGATCGTGATGTCCGGGAAGACGCGTCTGTCACGTGGGAAGCGGCCCGCGACGACGTCGCCGCACACGCGGACTTCGATACGCTGGAAGCGTTCGAGTTCACGTTTGACTCTCCGCTCGTGGCCGTGGCGCCGGAACTGAGCACTTATGCCGGCCCCAGTTTTCCGCCGGGACGGCCGTTGATCGAGGCGATCGAAGACCTGTCACACCGTATTCATACCGATTTCAAGTACACACCTCGCGCGACGCGAGTCGATACACCGCTCCTCGAGGTGCTGCGACTCAAGAAGGGCGTCTGCCAGGACTACACCCACGTCATGATCGGCGCCGTGCGGTGCATGGGTCTGGCGGCACGGTATGTGAGCGGGTACCTGCGCAGCGGCGCCAACGTGCTGGGCGCCGAGGCGTCGCACGCCTGGGTGTCGGTCTTCGTTCCCGGCAGTGGCTGGTTCGACATCGATCCGACCAACGACATGCGCCCGGGCACGGGCCACATCACTCTCGCGTGGGGGCGCGACTATGCCGACGTGGCTCCGGTGAAGGGCGTCGCCCTTGGTGGCGGTCACCAGGTGGTCGAGGTGACCGTGCGCGTCGATCGCATCGACTTGCCGACCCCGGCATCCGGACGCGCCCCTGCTGTCGATCCCAAAGTGAAATAGCGCCGTCCGGCGCCACTGCTTGAGGCACCGGACGCCTCAATGCAGACATATTTGTTAGCAAATATCGGCTCCCGTCATTTTTTGTCGTAAAGATCGACGCGCCGTTGCGCGACGATTTCGCTAGACTGAGGACTCGCTCGCGCAGAGGGCCTCATGTTCCATACAACCGACGTACGCGACACCGGTTTTCTCCTTACTCTCGAAGAACTCGGACAACTCGCGACCGCGGGGACCCGACCCGCAGAGACGCTGATGAACGTGGTGGCGCTCATCGCCAACCGCTTCGAGGCGGATGTCTGCTCGGCGTACCTGCTCGAACCCGATCGCGCGAATCTCGTGCTCGCGGCGACGGTGGGCCTCAAGCCCGAGTGCATCGGCACCTTGCGGCTGGCGCTGCACGAAGGGCTCGTGGGTCTCATCGCCGAACAGGTGAGGCCCGTGGCCGTCGAGCAGGTGCGCACGCACCCGAGGTTCAAATACTTCCGCGAAGCTGGCGAGGAAGAGTTTTATTCGTTCCTCGGCGTACCCGTGATCGAGGATGGCGTGCTCCAGGGCACGCTCGTCATTCAGACACGCGAAATACGCGTCTTTTCCGAAGAGGAGATCGAAGCACTGACGGCGGCTGCCGCTCAGGTGGCGCCGATCATCACCGAGGCGCGCAGCCTGGATCAGTTCATCGAACCCAGCGAAGAGAAGTTGTGGGCCCTCGCGCGGAACTTCTGGTGGAGCTGGGACGTGGATTCCGCAAGCCTCTTCCAGGATCTGGCACCGACGCGGTGGCGCGAGCTCAAGCACAATCCGATCTCGCTGCTGTCGGAGATGCCGCTCGATACGCTCCATCAGCGCGCGAGTGACCTCGCGCTGCACAGCCGCATCAACTACGCGCACCGGCGTCAGCGCGAGTACCTTGCAGCCGACGGCACCTGGGGTGCCGCGCATGCCGGCGTTCTAAGAGCGCGGCCGGTCGGATACTTCTCAGCGGAGTTCGGGCTCCACGAGTCGTTCCCCATTTATTCAGGCGGCCTTGGAATCCTCGCCGGCGACCACATCAAGAGCGCGTCAGACCTGGACATCCCGCTCGTCGGCGTCGGCCTGTTCTACGGACAGGGCTATTTCCGTCAGCGGCTCGACATGAACGGCTGGCAGCAGGAGGAGTATCTCGAGACTGACACGAGTCAGTTGCCGATGGAGCCGGCCATTGGCCGCAACGGTGAGCTGATCACGGTGCAGATCGAGACACGCGGCTCCGCCATCAAGGCCAAGGTCTGGCGGGCACGGGTTGGACGATGCGATCTGCTGCTGCTCGATTCCAACGTCGAAGGCAACTCACCCGAGGATCGCGAGCTCACCTCCCGCCTGTATGGCGGCGACGGACGGGTCCGCATTCGTCAGGAGCTGCTGCTGGGTGTCGGCGGGTTCCGGGCGCTGCGTGCCATGGGGATCACGCCGGGAGTGCTGCATCTCAACGAAGGTCACAGCGTCTTCGCTGTCCTCGAAGCCATCCGTTCCCGAATGCACGAAGAAGGGCTGACGTTTGAGCACGCGCTTCCTCGCGTCGCCAGGGAAGTGGTCTTCACGACCCACACGCCGGTGCCGGCGGGACACGATCGGTTCCACGGCGATCTCGTGGAGGAACACCTCGGGCCGCTGCGCGACATGCTCGGCCTCTCCTTCTACGACCTGATGTCGCTCGGGCGCGAGAATCCGAACAACCACCACGAAGGCTTCTGCATGACGGTGCTCGGGCTCAAGCTCTCGCGCCGCGCCAATGCGGTATCAGCGCTCCACGGAGAGGTCTCACGCGCCATGTGGACGGGGCTGTACCCCGGCCGCAACGAAGACGCGGTCCCCATCGGCCACATCACCAACGGTGTCCACGTTCCCACGTGGCTCGCGCCGCAGATGTCACGTCTCTACGACCGGCATCTTGGAGTCGGATGGCGGGAGCACAGCGCGGACGCCAAGATGTGGGAAGGGGTCGAAAGCGTTGACGATGCGGAATTGTGGGAGACGCATCTCACGCTCAAAGCCCGCCTGATCGATTTCGTCCGTCAGCGTGCCGTCGGCCAGGCGAAGCTGAGGGGAGAAGCCCCCGAAGTGATCGCCCGTCTTGGACGCATCATGAGCCCGGATGCATTGACCATCGGGTTTGCGAGGCGCTTTGCCACGTACAAGCGCGCGAACCTGCTGCTGGCCGACATCGAACGTCTCGCGCAGATGGTCAACGATCCCAAACGGCCGGTACAGTTCGTCTTCGCCGGCAAGGCGCACCCGCAGGACGATCCCGGCAAACGCGTGCTGCAGGAGATCGCCTGCATGATGCGCGACCAGAAGTTTGCCGGAAAATTTGCGTTCATCGAGGACTACGACATCGACGTCGCGCGGTTTCTCGTGCAGGGCGTGGACGTGTGGCTCAACAACCCGCGTCGCCCGCTCGAGGCCTCGGGCACGAGCGGACAGAAGGTCGTCCTCAATGGCGGGCTCAACCTCTCGGTACTCGACGGCTGGTGGGCGGAAGCGTACGACGGTTTCAACGGCTTCGCGATCGGCACGGGCCGCACGCATACCGACATGAACGTCCACGATCAACGGGACGGCGACGATCTCTATCGCGTCCTTCGCGACGAGGTCATCCCGCTCTTCTATCACTTCGATGCGGACAGGCTGCCGCGTGGATGGATTACGCGAATGAAACGGACCATTCGCTCGCTCGGCTGGCGTTTCAGCGCCAATCGGATGGTGATGGACTACACGCGAGAGATGTACGTTCCGGCGGCCGGCGGCCGATCGAGCGATCCGCGGATGTCGTGACCACGAAGAAACGAAGATCACGAAAGAGGATCTTTTCGTAGCGTCCGGCTTTTAGCCGAGCCCCTACAACCGGCAGATCAACAGTTCGCGCTCGTACACCATCTCGGGCGGCAGATGGTCATGAAGGGCGATGAAGAGCTCTTCGTGTCCCATCACCTCGTTGCGCCAGGCCTGGGGATCGACGAACTGGAGCTCGTCGAATGTGGCGCGCGGAAAATCGAGGCCGGTCCAGTCGAGATCGCTGTAGCGCGGCATCCAGCCAATGGGTGTCTCCCGCGCCAGCACGCGGCCGTGGACGCGATCGACGATCCACTTGAGCACGCGCATGTTCTCGCGATAGCCGGGCCACATGAACTTTCCGTCGGCATCCTTGCGGAACCAGTTCACGTGAAAAATCTTCGGGGTCTCACGGATGAGCCGCTGCATCTTGATCCAGTGCCGGAAGTAGTCGCCCATGTGATAGCCGCAGAACGGCAGCATCGCCATGGGATCGCGCCGCACCTTCCCCACCTGTCCCGTCGCCGCGGCCGTCGTTTCCGATCCCATCGTCGCGCCGACGTAGACTCCCGTGCTCCAGTTGAACGACTGGTAGGCGAGCGGCATGGTGGTGGCGCGGCGGCCGCCAAAAATGATGGCGCTCAACGGGACGCCTTCGGGAGCCTCCCAGTCCGCGTCGATCATCGGGCACTGTGACGCCGGCGCGGTGAAGCGCGCGTTCGGGTGGGCGGCAGGTGTGCCCGATGCCGGTGTCCATGTCTTTCCCTGCCAGTCGAGACACTCGGCCGGAGGCGTGTCCGTCATGCCCTCCCACCAGACGCCACCTTCGGGTGTCAGCGCCACGTTCGTGAAGATCGTGTTGCGCGCGATCGTCGCCATCGCTACGGGGTTGGTGCTTGCCGATGTGCCCGGCGCCACGCCAAACACGCCGGCCTCGGGATTGATCGCGCGGAGACGCCCTTCCCGATCCGGCTTGATCCAGGCGATGTCGTCGCCAACCATCGAGACCTTCCAGCCGGTCATGCCGTCTGGCGGAATGAGCATCGCCAGGTTGGTCTTGCCGCATGCGCTCGGAAACGCGGCCGCGACATAGGTCTTCTCGCCGTGCGGGTCTTCGATGCCGAGAATGAGCATGTGCTCGGCCATCCAGCCCTCGTCGCGAGCCATGTTCGACGCGATCCGCAGGCCGAAGCATTTCTTGCCGAGCAGCGCGTTGCCACCATACCCCGACCCGTACGACCAGATCTCGCGCGTCTCCGGAAAGTGCACGATGTACTTCTCCGGGTTGCAGGGCCACGGGACGTCGCGTTCACCCTGGCGCAGTGGAGCGCCCACCGTGTGCATGCACGGCACCACGCGCTGCTTGTCCAGATCGATCTCGCGAAACACGGGCAGCCCGATCCGCGCCATGATCCGCATGCTCACGACGACATACGGTGAGTCAGTGAGCTGAACGCCGATGCGTGCCATGGGCGAGCCAATCGTGCCCATGCAGTACGGCAGGACGTACATCGTGCGCCCTGCCATCGCGCCGCTGAACAAATCCTTCAGACGACGACGCATCTCGTATGGATCGACCCAGTTATTGGTCGGCCCCGCGTTGTCCTTCGAGAGAGAACAGATGAAGGTTCGCTGCTCGACCCTGGCCACGTCGTTGGGATCGGACTTGGCGTAGTAACAGCCGGGCCACAGGTCCTGATTGAGCTCGGTCAGCGTTCCGTTCTTGATGAGCTGATCCCGGAGGAACGCGTTCTCTTCGTCCGATCCATCCACCCAGTGCACGGCGTCCGGCTGGGTGAGCTGACGCATCTTGTCAACCCATCGGCGCAGGTGCAGATTCGACGACAGCGGTACAGACGGATCGCGGGAGAGGGACGGCATGTTGCGCACGATGATATCGCGTCAGCACTCCGTGCAACCAGCGCGGTTCCTCTCTGAAAGAGACCGCGGTGAGCGCAGCGAGCGGTGAATTTTTACGCGGTCAGCATCACGCAGCGCGTGCCGATCGACGCAAGAGTCGTCGAGGGGTCCTGCGCCGCCGCAGCCTCGAACGCGCTCAGCCTCAGGCGGCAGATCCCTTCGCAGTACTCGGCGCAGATGACGACCTGGGTGTTTCCGCGAGCCACCCTCGTGATGTGTTCACCAAGAATTCTGCACGGCCCGCGGTATGCGGACTCCATGAGAGCGGCTGGTGGAACGCCTGCGCTGATAACCGAGGCCATCGAGTCCATTCGGGTCTCCTCTCAACCGTGCATGCCGAGGTATGCGGTGCGTGGCGAAGAGCGTCGTGGCTCGCGAGTCCAGCTGGGAGCTGAGCTGTGTTCGGCGTGGAACCTGGCAATTGCGTGCAATCGCTGGACCAGATCCCTTCCGTCCGAGGGACACCTCAATTCATTGCGGTTTATCAGGATCCAGCGATGATGGCGCTGTCGGAGAGATCGGCGATTCAGACATTTTTGCACGGTGTTTCATGTCGTCATGACATCGATGTCTTATTCGATGTGCCGACGCATGACACCGTCCAACTATTCGGCAGTGCAGCCAAGCGGTTTCCATGCGGAACCGTCGGACAGCTTCTTGAAGTGCGAACTCGTCAAGAACGGCTGCGTCAGGAATTTGGGATCGTCCACGATGCTGGTCACAACCAGCCATGTGTCGCCCTTCGGCTCCCCCAGCACGTTGTAGTACTCCGTCACGACGGCATTTCCGCTGTATGGGACGCCGTTCTTACACAGATAGCCGTCACGCAATCGCGTCGTGACAGCCTTCAAGGTCGTGCCCGGTGCTCGCCCGCGTCCGCCGGCAACGGGAAGAATCTGCGGGACCTGCCACGTGGCGACGGCGTACCCCTGCCACGTCGGCTCGCCGTCCGGCGGCGCCGTCACGCCGAAGTTGAGGAGTCGAGTTTGAGATCCGGCTTCGGTCTCAATCTTCAATGTGTCGTCGTCCTCCCAGGTGATGTGGAGGCGTCCGGGCACGCGCATCACGGCGGCCGCTCCGTACGACTTGCATTGGTTGCCGGCTGCTTCGTCAGCCGCCGGATCCCACGCGTCGGCCACCTTCCGAGCTTCAGCGTTCAGCGTCACGCTGTGGTAGCTCCCCTTGGGCGGCGTCATCATTCGCCACCGCCAGTCCTCGGTGACGAAAGACTCCCAGTAACCCGTCAGGTCTATTGGCGCAGCCTCTCGCGGTGAGCGTTGAGCCGCCGGTCCGGCGCCACGCTGGGCATGGAGCAGAGACGACAGCACGAACACCCCGATCGCGAATGCGGCGACCCACAAGGTGTGCTCCAGGAGCGTGCGTCGTACGTAGTGCTCGGCTTCCCTGGCCCGAGCGGAGTCGAGGGCAGCCGAGCCAGTCTTCAGCGATCTCATTGCGACCCCCGTGCGGCTCAGACGACTAGTCGACAACCTGCCCAGCCTCCACCCCCCACGCTCGCCATCACTTCCACCGCCCTGAAGACGACTACTTCACGGCGGTGAGCATGATCTCGACGAGACCATCCGCGCCCATCAGCGGCGTCCCAATCGTGAACCGGACAGGGAAATCTTTGGGGAAGACCGCCTTGTAGGCCACGTCCATCTCCGCCATCCGCGTCATGTCCGTCAGAAAGGCCGTGGCTTCGACGACGTCGGTCCAGGTGTATCCGGCAGCCGTCAGGGCACGGCCCAAACGAACCAGTACTTCCTCCGTCTGCGCTTTCACGTCGCCCTTGTTCGTCGCCGTGTTTCCCGTCATGCCGGCCACATACAACCGGCGACCGGCGAGAATGGCGGGACTGAGATTTGCTCCCGCCCGACCCGGCGTGCCGTCCGCATTGGGCGGCACGATCTGCTTTCGTTGAGGGTCCTTCACCGCAATCATCGCGAGCTCGATGAGGTAGTCCTCGCTCGGCAACGACGCCTTCACCGTGGCGCGCGCTGGTGGTGAGCTTGGAAAGTACGTCCGGTACTCGTTGTTCATCGTCTGGAACGCGGCGGAATCCGAGATGAAGACCCGGGAGGACACCACGTCGGCCAGACTCATCCCCGCTGCCTCGAGAATCGAGCCCGCCATGGTCATGACGGTCTTGGTCTGCACCATCATGTCGCCCGTGACGTTGGTGTTGTCAGATGCATTTCGACTGACGAGCCCGGCAAGGAACAGTGTGTTGCCGGTCTTGATGCCGTAGCTGTATGGACCTGGCGGCTTGAGCCAGCCAGCCGGCTGCACGACAACCCGTTCGCCACCTGTGGGAATCGCAGTGACCGAGAACTCCACGAGCGCCTCGGGTGACGCCAGTGGCTGCACGACGATGATCGTCGTGCGGGCGGGGGGATCCTTCGGCCAGTGCTTAGCGAACACCGCGTTGAGCGGGGCCATGTCGGCCGCGCTCTTGAGGACAACCGAGACGTTGGCGACGTTAGCGAGCGACGACCCTTGGGCTTCGAGCGTCGCAGCGATCTGCTTGATCGCCGTACCCGCTTGCATCGTGACATCGGAGCCAGCGGCGACGACGCCGCTGACATACACGAGGCCGTCAGATTTCACGGCTGCCCGGACAGGAGACTGGGCGAGACTTGGAGCCGCGGTGAGGGAGACGAGTGCGAAAGCGGATATCAGGCGCATGGTGACTCCAGGTAATGACCGGATCAAAACGACACCTTGACGCCGAGCTGCAAGGTGCGAGGAGCGAGTGCGGCCAGGTTGCTCTGCTCAGGACGGCCGTAGTTCGCGCCGGAGATGTCGTTGTTGTACGGCGCGGTCTGGGCGAACGCCGGAGCGAACGGCGTCAGTATCGCCACGAATGCGACGACCGGAAGGTAGTCGCGTGCAACGCTCATGACCTGTCCTTTCTCGTGCGAGCCTCGCGAAGAGCTGCCGCGTGGGCGGAGCCATTCGTGCGAGGGTCGAACGATCAGTTACCGGGTGAAGAGCGTCGGGGCTCGTGAATCAGCGAGGAGTCGCTGTTCGACGTGGAACAGCTTTATGGATTTGCAATCCCCAGACCATCCATCATCTGGAGCGCGATTCGTTACGGATTCCTGCTGGTTCTCCGTTCGAAGGTTGCAGCGAGCCAGTCGCGATCGATCGTCAAAGGCACATTTGTGAGTGCCTTATTCATCTGAATCTACAGTTATGCAGTCTCGATCCTCCTTCATCGACTGACACCGCTGGAGATACGAGAAGACTCGTCCGCAACCGGTCCGAAATCGGGCGGCGGCACTCGTCGCCTCGACGCCGATTGATACGCCGTCGCCGCCTTGAGGGACAGGTGCTCCATGCCAGGCTCGGCGAGAAAATTGATTGAGAATGGCAACCCGGGCTCGGGCAGTTGCGTCGGGGTGGTGCCTGTCCTCGACCGGTAGACCTTCCTGCCGTTCCGGTCCGTGGTGAGCACAAATGTTGGGTCGTATGCGACGCGCACGTACCCGGCGGGAATGAGGATCTCGGTGATGCCCGCGTTCGGTCCAAGCGGGTACGAGATCGCACGATCGTTCAGGTTCGGCTCCGGCGCCCCGCCAATCTTGCCAGGCGGCAGGGCCGAGTGGAGCTGGATAAGAATGTCCAGCTTGTTCTCCTGCATGACCTTGACGAGCACGCGATTGAGGAGTTCGCGCTGCTGCACCATCTCGGCGATGCTCTGGCGCTCCCCGAAACCGTTGCGCAGGTCGCCCAGCGACTCCCAGTTCTTGAACGCGGCGCGCTGATCGTCGCCCCAGAACTTCGATCGGGCGTTGAGCGTCGGGAAGTCGATGAGTGTCTCGGTGATGCCGCGTGCCGACCAATCCTTGGCCCTGCGCGCCAGGTACTGAGTCATGTGAAAGCGGAATGTCCGGGCCTGGCCGGACGCCGCGCTGACGACGCTGCGCAGGTTCAAGTTCGGGGGAGCGGGCTCGAGGCCCTCCGCCCAGCGCAGCATCCAGTCCACCGGCTGCATCGAACCGCTGCCATGGACGACACCCGGCGCGAACTCCGTGGGAACGATCTTCCGGGCAAAGGCCGGGAACTCGGGCTCCCCTGCTGCGTTCAGGCTGTACAAGAGCTGAGGAAAGAGCACCGGCGTCAGTTGCGCGATCGCCTGGTCGAACGACGTGCTCATGTTCTCGATATCGGGATCATCCACCCACCCGATCGGCACCGATTCAACCAGCGTCGCGCCCAGATGCCCGCCGAGCATGGCCTTCATCTCAACCGCCGCGGCGTCCACGATAGGCTCATCCACCTTCGCGTGCTTCACCATGAACTCGCGAATGATGCCGATCCGCATGCCTTTCAGTGCGCCAGGCGTTCCCGGCGTGATGGCGTTCGCGTACGGTTGGCTCGACACGGTTGCCCTGCTCACGGTCGTGAAGATGTCCCGCGAGTCGTAGTAGCCGTTGACGGGGTTCTTGAGGGCGTCGAGTACTTTGACTGAATCCACCACATTGCGGCAGTGGATGCCGGCGCGGTCGTTATAGAGATTCGAGCCGATGGCGCCCCCGTGGAACGAGAGCAGCGCCTTCTGCGGCAGGATGAGCGCCACGGAGTTGTGATTGGCCGGCCCGCGGCACGACTGGCCGGTCTCCTCGCACAGGCTGCACATCGCGAGATTGGCTCCGACCGAGACACCGGAACCCGAGCTCGAACCGATCGACGCCGCTCGTGTCGTGTCGTACACCTCGCAGGGGTTTCCGGCCCAGGTGCTCCGCTGATAACCCAGAGTGGACGGCAGTACCTTCTCTGGAACGTTCGGCCCGCCGGGATTGCCGGCGCGGCCGTTGTACTCCGTTGTGTTGGCCTTCGCGTAGATGATGGCGCCCTTGCTGCGGAGCTCGGCCACGAGCGTCTGATCGCGCGCCGGGAAGTCCATGTCGTAGCGCGCGTCGGCGCCGCCCGTGGACCGCATGTCCATGGTGTCGTACGGATCCTTGAACGAGAACGGGATGCAGTACATCGGCATCGCGACCAGATCCGGATTGCGTCCGAACTGGGCATCGAGCGCAGTGGCGCGCTCCAGCGCGTCAGGCTGTTGCCTGAATTCCTCACAGGCCTTCGGCGCACCGGCCGGTAGCGGGCCTGCCGACGGGTGACGGTCGAATGCGCCCTTGCACGTCACCGATCGTTCGCCGCGAATGTTGAGCATGCCCAGCGCACGGAGCTGCTTCGCGCGGGGAATGCCGACCGTCATCCCGAACTGTTGCTGGACCGACGGGTCTGACGCGGTCGGCTCCATCCGGCCGAACTCGATCGGCGGGGTCTTGCGCGGATCGCCGGGCGCGAGGCTCGCCGTGGCCGCGACCGCCGCCTGGTATTCGGCATAGTCGGGCAGCACCTGCGCGACGTTCGCCTCGGTCACGAGTTGATTGCACGAGCCGTTGTAGGCCCGTGCGCGGGCGATGTACGCCTGGACGAGTCCCCGACAGGACACCTGTCCCGTCTGGATGCCGCGGTGCACATCGGCGATGGTCGCTTCCTCCACACGAAACGGCGGCGCTTGCGCCTGTTGCCCTTGGACGGCTAATACGCACAAGAGCAGGACGACACAGGTGACTCTGCTGATAGACATCGTGGCCTCCGGGGCAATTCTTCATGTGGCCAACGCCCGTCCCTCCACGGCTGTGGAACGGAACGGGCGTCGAACATCTCTGCGCGTTGTCAACGCGCGGCGGTCGTACTGGTCGGTGCACGCAACGGCGGGAACGCGGGAGGCGGCACCCGGCGTTTCGACGCGTTCTGATACGCGGACGCCACCTTGAGGATGACGTCCTCCTTGCCGACCTCGGCGCGGAAGACGAGCGAGAACGGCAGGCCCGGCGCCGGCAGTTCGGTTGGCGTGTTGCTGTTCACCGACATGTAGCGCTTGCCGTCGGGGCTCAGGGCGAAGGTGGGGTCATAGGCAACGCGGACGTAGCCGGCCGGAATGAGCACCTCTGTTTCACCTGCGTTGGGACCGTAGGCGGACTCCGTCGGCGCGGCACCGACGACCGAGGCGCCTCCGATTTTGCCCGGGGGCAGCGGCGTGTGCAGCCGAACCAGTGCATCCAGATGGTTCTCATTGATGACCATCTGATCCACTCGTCGCAGCAACTCTCTCAGCATGATGCGTTCATCGATCCCCTGGCGACCGTCGAGAGGCACATTGCGAATGTCCTCAATCTCTTCCCAGTTCTTGAACGCGGCGCGCTGATCGTCGCCCCAGAACTTCGACCGTGCGTTGAGCGTCGGGAAATCCACCAGCGTCTCGGTGAAGCCCCGCGCTTTCCAGTCCGCAGCCCGGCGACTGGCGTACTGGACGATGTGGAACCGGAAGGCATTCGAGCCCTCCTGCTGCTGCACGGTGGCAATGTTGAGATTCGAAGGCGGGGCCACGCGTCCCTCAGCCAGCGCGACCAGGTAGTCCACAGGCGTCATCGTGCCAGTGCCGAACTTTTTGCCCGGAGCGAATTCAGTGGGCTTGATCGCCGCCGCTACGTCCGGGAACACCGGCGTGCCCGCGTTGTTGAGCCTGAACAGGATGTCGGGCATGAACACGGGAATGAGCCTCGTGAGCGCCGTCGTGAAGCTCGTGGACATGTTCTCGATCTGCGGGTCGTCGGTCCACCGCCGATCTGTGGATTCGACAAGCGTGGCGCCCAACGTTTCGCCGATGACCGTCTTGATCTCACGATTGGCGGCCATGACGATCGGCTCGGTCGCCTTGACACCGGGCGTGAGAAGCATCGACTCACGGATGATGCCAATGCGCATCCCCTTGAGTGAGCCCGCTGTGCCGGGAGTGTCTGCGGTCTGGACGTAGGGATGGCTCAGGATGCTCGAACGCGGCACGGTGGTGAAGACGTCGCGCGGATCGTAGTAGCCCTCTTTGGGATCCTTCAGCGCATCGAGCACCTTGGCCGCATCAGTGATGTTGCGGCAATGGATCCCGGTCCGATCGTTGTGGATATCGGCGCCGATGGCCCCGCCGTCGAAGCCGATCATCGCCTTGTGCGGCAGGATCAGCGCGACCGAGTTGTGGTTGGCCGGACCGCGGCACGACGCGCGGGTCTCCTCGCACAGCCCGCACATCACGAGATTCGTGCTCACTGACACCGCCGATCCTGAGCTCGAGCCAAGCGATGCGGCGCGTGTCGTGTCGTACGGTGTGGCGGGGTTGCCAGCCCACGAGCTGCGCTGATAGCCGAGATTGGACACGAGGACTTTCGTGGGGTCGTTCTTGCCGCCCGGGTCACCTGCGCGGCCGTTGTACTCGGTCAGGACAGACTTGGCATAGATGATCGCGCCCTTGTTGCGAAGCTGCTCGACGAGCACATGGTCACGCGCCGGAAAGTCGATGTCGTACCGGGCATCGGCACCGCCGGTCGAGCGCATATCCTTCACATCGAACGGATCCTTGAACGAGAACGGAATGCAGTACATCGGCATCGCCGTCTCGTCGAAAGTGCGCCCGAACTGCGCGTCGAGCTGCGCCGCCCGTTCGAGCGCATCGGGCTGCTTGCGGAACTCCTCGCACACCGGTGGTGCGCCGGCGGGCAGGGGTCCGGTGGCCTTGTCGAAGGCACCCTTGCATGTGACCGAGCGTTCCCCGCGAATATTGAACGTCCCGATGCCATTGACCTGACCTGCGTTGGGGATGCCGACGATCATCCCGTATTGCTGCTGCACGGAGGGATCAGAGGCGGTCGGCTCCATGCGTCCCCATTCGAGCGGTGGTCCGGTGTACTTGTCCAAGTCAGGCAACAGCGTCGATGCCTTGACCGTCTTCGTGGGGAACTCGAGCGGTGCGCCCGCGCGCACGGTGCCCGCTGCCCGCGGGATGGGCGCGCCGTCCTGGGTGAGCAGGGCGCTGGCCACACCGTTGTAGGCCTTCGCGCGATTGAAATACGCCTGCACCAGGCCTACACAGCTGATCTGCCCTTGCTTGATTGCCTGATGCACGCCGGCGATGGTCGCTTCCTCGATCTGGAAAGGCATCTGCCCCTGCGCGTTCGTGCTGGTCACATAGAACCCTGCGGCTGCAGCCGCGAGTCCAGCCGTCAACGCACAGGCACTCGTCACAATTCGTTTCTTCATCGGTTCCTCCTGACACCACACCACGGCACGCTCAGCCCCCTAGCCGTTCACTGATACATGCCAAGCTGGAACCCCCACCGGCCAAGCGGGGGCCACACACGCGAAATCGCCCAGTAAAAAGTCAGAAACGCCCCGCCGGCAGCGAGCGCGCACGCTGAGATTGCCGCCGCCTTCTGCGGCTGGTCCGATGCCCACAACGCGATGCGCTCCCGGCGCGTCGCGACCACCGAGGCCACCACAATCGCCGGCACGGCGAAGTTCGCGAGAGCCTGGGTGGCCATCACGAGCGCGCCGTACACGGGGCTCGAAGGCTGGGCGGCGTAGAGCAACACCTCGCGGAAGACTGCCAATGGACGGCCGATCGTGAAGCCTCCGATCGCCAGGCCTACCATTGCGGCCCTGACGTTCCGCTGCGCCAGGAAGGTCCGCGTGGCCGACGTGTCACCAGACGTGAACCGATCGAAGAGTCCAAACTCGTACGCGGCAGCAACGAGCATCGCGACGCCAATCGTCCCGAAGACCACGAACGACTGCGCCCCGCGAATACCTCCGGCGTTGAATGCCGCAGCACCTTCAGGACCGAGACGCCCGATGAAGACACCGTAAACAGCGCCCACGCACGCCACCGTCGCCGCGGTAATGGCCAGCGGGCCAAGAAGTGCAGCGCGCCACGATCGGCACATGGCGAGGATCAGGAGAGGCAGGAGCGCAAACGACGCGATGTTGGAGGCGGTGATGGTGGCGGCCAACCCGGCGGCAACAGCGAACAACACTCCAAAGGCGTGGCCTCGAACAGCAAACTCTCCGGCGATGCCTTCGAAAGCACCCACGACCGGCGACACGAAGAGCGTCACGCCAAGACCGTCCACCGCTCGCACGTTCCAGAATCCGGCCACGCACACGCCGGCCACGGCCGACGCCAGCAACCAGACAGCGCGCGGGGCGTGAGCACGAGCGGGAGAGATCTCTACCGGTCGAGACACCAGCGACGAGGTGGTGACCTTGCCCAAATGGCTGACGCTCTGTATGTGTGAAGTCATCACGGCTCTCCCGGGAGTGGCCCAAAGGCCGGCGGCGGAACACGACGCTTCGAGGCTGCCTCATAGGCGGACGCCACCTTGAGGATCACGTCCTCCCGGCCAGGATCAGCACGAAAGACAAGCGAGAAAGGCAGGCCGGGAGACGGCAGCGTCGTGGGAGTCGAGTTACCCGTCGCGACGTATCGCCGCTTGTCCGCGCTGAGCACGAAGTACGGGTCGTAGACGGTCGTCACGAATCCCGCTGGTACCTGCACCTCGGTCAGTCCTGCGTTGGGACCCATTGCGGACTCCCCGCGCGTGTCACCCGTGGGTCCCGGTTGTCCGGGATAACCCGTCTTGCCAGGCGGAAGGGAGGTGTGAAGGCGGACGAGAACGTCCAGGTGGTTCTCCTGCATCACCTTCATGTCCAGGCGCGCGAGCAGCTCGCGCAGCTTCGCGCGTTCGTTCGTCGCCTGCCGCTCGCCAGGCGCATACAGGACGTGATCGAAAAGCTCCCAGTTCTTGAACGCCTGACGCTGCGTCTCGCCCCAGAACTTCGATCGGGCGTTGAGCGACGCAAAATCCACGAGCGTTTCGGTGAACCCCCGCGCCGCCCAGTCGGCCGCACGGCGCATGGCGTACTGCCGGAAATGGAAATGAAATGTCGTCGCCTGCGGTTTGGACTGAATCGTTCGAATATTCAGATTCGAGGGTGGTGCCAGTCGTCCCTCCGCCATCGCCACCATGTAGTCCACGGGTGCGAGCGGGCCCGACCCGAACATCACACCCGGCGCGAACTCAGTTGGCTTCACCTTGGCTGCGAACTCCGGAAACTCCGGCGTCCCGTCGTCTTCGAGCCTGTAGAGGATGTCCGGGAAGAAGACGGGCAGAAGCTCCGTGAGCGCCCGTGTGTAGGACGGGCTCATGTTTTCGATTGACGGGTCATCGGGCCATCGCGGGTCAACCGACTCCACCAGCGACGCGCCGAGGTGTGCGCCGAGCACCTCCCTGATTTCCCTCGTGGCTGCCGCGACGATCGGTTCGTCCGCTTTGACGCCCGGGAACGTCAGCATCGACTCACGGATTACGCCGATGCGAAGTCCCTTGAGCGATCCTGGCGCCCCCGATGTCGTCGCGCTGGCGGCATAGGGAGCTGTGAGGAAGCTCGAGCGACGTACGGTGGTGAACACGTCGCGGGGGTCGTAGTAGCCGCGGACCGGATCCTTGAGCGCGTCCCACACCTTGGCGGCGTCGGCAATCGTCCGGCACTCGGTGCCGGAGCGATCGTTGTGCATGTCGTTGCCGATAGCGCCCCCGAAATACGAGAGGAGGCCCTTCGCCGGCAGGATCATCGCCTGCGCGTTGTGGTTGGACGGGCCTCGACACGACGCGTTCGTCTCCTCGCAGATGCTGCACATCGCGAGGTTGGCCGTGACCGACACCGCCGAGCCTGAACTCGATCCAATTGCCGCGGCCCGCGAGGTGTCATACGGGTTGGCAGGCGTGCCACCCCAGGTGCTGCGCTGGTAGCCGGTGTTCCCGGGCATGACCGTCGCGGCGCGATTCGGCCCACCGGGGTTACCTGCCCGCGCGTTGTACTCGTCGGGAACAGCCTTCGCGTAGATGATGGCGCCCTTGGCACGGAGCTGCTCCACCAACGTGAAGTCGCGCGCCGGTACGTCGATGTCGTAGCGGGCGTCGCCTCCACCGGTGGTCCGCATGTCCCTGGTGTCGAACGAGTCTTTGAACGTGAATGGGATGCAGTACATCGGCATCGCGGCCAGGTCGGGCGCGTTGCCATATCGCTCATCGAGCTCGATCGCGCGCTCGAGCGCATCCGGCTGCTTCCGAAGTTCCTCGCACACGGCCGGGGCACCGGTGGGCAGGGGCCCCGTCGAAGGCGCCGCGTCGAATGCGCCCTTGCAGGTGACCGAGCGCTCGCCGCGAATGTTGATCGTTGCGAGCGCTGCCAGCTGCCCCGCATTTGGTACGCCGACGATCATTCCGAACTGTTGAGACACGCTGGGATCGGAGGCCGTCGGCTCCATGCGACCCAGCTCGATGGGCGGACCGACGTACTGATCGAAATCCGGAAACACGACCGAGGCCTTGACCGTCGTCGTGGGAAAGGCGAGCGGCGCGCCCGCCCGAACGACGCCTGGTGCCGGTGGAATCGGCGCGCCATCTCTGGTGACGAGCTGATGAGCGACGCCGTTATACGCCCGGGCCCTGTTCAGGTACGCCTGGACGAGGCCACGGCAGGTAATCTGCCGCTCCTGGATCGCGCGGTGGACATCGGCGATCGTTGCTTCGATCAGACGGAACCTGAACGCCGTACCCTGTGCGCGAAGCGGTGACCCGGTCTCCAGCACACACAGGAGTCCGAGCGAGACGATTCCAGTTGCGAGTTTCAAGACACGCATGGCAGTTCCTCCAGTTGGCGACGGTCACCAATCGACGGGGCCTGACGGGTGGAGGCCCACGGTCAGGAACAGAACTGGTGGAGTCCTGACCGTGGGTTGCGGGCCGTCGTCGTTTCAGAACGACGCGCGGAACCCGAACTGCAACATGCGCGGCTGATACGAGACGTTCAGACTCTCAGTTGGCTGTCCAAACCTGGCGCTCGCCTCATTGGTGGTGAACGCCGCGAAGTTCTCGTGATTGAACAGGTTGAACACTTCGAGGATCCCTTCGATGGAGGCCCTGCCTCCCAGACGGAACTGCTTCTGGAGCCGTGCGTCCACGCGGTGCATCGAGGGAATGTCAAAGCTGTTGCGAGCGATGAGCGTGCCGTTCGCACGAACACGGCCGCCCGTGGACCCGCTGCTGAGGACGTCCACACCGGAACTGGGCGTTGCCCATCCCTGATCCCCGAAGAAATACAGCCCGCTCGCCTGGAACCCCGCGCCAATCTGCCAGATACCGTTGAACGTGAATCGATGCCGTTGATCCGGGCTCAGATACCACTCTTCTTTGAGAGATGGGTGCAGGGTGAACGCCACGTCGCACGTCGGCGTGCCATCAGCCCGCAGTGTTGTGGGGTTCACGCATCCGGCGCCAGCGGCGGGTGCGTTCTGCAGATTCCATTGGCCGGCGAGAAGGTAAGTGGCGGAAGCCTGCCAGCGCCCGCTCATACGCTTGGTGAAGGCCATCTGCAGACCGTGGTAGTCGGACTCGCCGATCGTTCGCCGCACCGAGACATCACCCCATGCCGGATACGGACGCTTCGCCGTGTTGGTGAACGCGTAGTTCACGCCAGTGGCCGGGTCGTAGGCGAGGTTGGCGTTGAGCGTGACGAGCATCGCGCGGTTCGCCGTATACACGTAGTCGGCCTCGAGCGCCATCGAGCTCCCGAGCTGCCGCTGCACGCCGAACGACGCCTGGTTGCTGTACGGGATCTCATTGCCCTCCACCGCGAAGTTGGTGGTGCTTCGTCGCAGGCAGTTCGGTGCCGACGAGACCGTGCACAGCGTGGCCGCAACCTGATCGAACGTCGGCGTCGGACCGTTGAACGGGTTCGCGGCGAAGTCTGGCCGGCCGTCGTTGAGAATCTGCGGCTGCAGCGCCGAGGCATTCATCAGCGTCCAGTACGCCGTGTGCGAGCCGGGGTCGGAGAAGTACCGGCCGGCGCCGCCGCGCAGAACCGTCTGCGGGGTGAGGCTGAATGCCGCGCCCACTCTGGGTCCCCAGTTGTTCGTGTCGTTCGAACGGCCACCCTTGAGGAACGGCTCCATCTCGACGTCCTCGGCGAAGACGCCGTCCTCCACGTCATACCGCACACCCAGGTTGATCGTCAGTCGCGGAGCCACCTGCCAGTCGTCCTGAATCCACCCGGCGAACGCGGTCAGGGGCGCCTGCACCTGCATGTTGCCAACGCCCAGGGTGTAGCTCCGAGTGACGGACGAGAGCGCCGCCAGGTTCCAGGTGGAAATGTCGTTCCACACGGGAATGATCTGTTCGATGTTCGACGGGATCGCGCCGCCACCCATGTCGTAGATCCCCTGGCAGCGGATGCACAGGAACACCGGGTTCTTCTGATAGAAACCCTCTCCTCCGATCTTCAAGTCGTGACGGCCTGCCTTGTCGTACGAGAGCATCACGTTGTCGCGGAAGGAGTAGGTGCTCTGGCGCTCATCCTCGTGCGAGAAGTTGTGCGCCATGCCGATCGTGTAGCCACGCAGGTTGAGGATCGGCGTGCCGAGCGTCAGGCCCGGGTAGGGATGGTTCGGCCATTCGACGACGGAGTCCTGGATCCAGTAGTAGGCCGCATAGCCGCCGCGCAGTTCGTTGAGCAGGGTTGAACCGAAGATCTGCGTGAGCGTGCCGCTGACATCGGTGCTGTGCCGGTCGGTCTTGATCGCGGACGAGGGATGTCTCGACGAACCGCCTGTGTACCGGGCGTCATAGGGCATGTCTACCAGGGACTTGTTCCCGCGGACGTTGAGCCGGGTCGTTGGCGAGAACTGGAAGTCGAGACGCCCGCCACCCTTCGACTCCATGCGGGTGGCGCTCAGATCGAAGTTGAAGCTGGGAAACGGACTCGAGAAGCTGTAGGTCTGGGGCTCCCGCTCGTACTCGTAGTTGGCAAAGAAGTGCACGCGGTCTTTGCGGATGGGGCCACCGTAGGTGGTGCTGAACTGCTGATTCTGATACGGCAGGACACGACCCTGGACGAAGTCGGCCGCGACAAAATCATCGTCACGGAAATAGCCGGACAGGGTCCCGGCAGCGATGTTGGTGCCGGATTTCGTGATGGCGTTGACCATCGTGCCGCTCGACCCGCCCTGTGACGCGTCGAAACGATTCGACACGAACTCGAACTCGGCGATGGCGTCGCGACTGTACTTGGGCTGGCCGAAGCCACCTGTCTGGTTCTGTGTCACCCGCAGGCCGTCCACGTTGAGCTGAAAGGTGCCGAGCCCGCCGAGCTCGTCGGACGAGGCGTTCTGGCGACTACCGACAGCCAGCATCGTGAGGTCCACGAAATTTCGCCCGTTGAGTGGGAGGTCCTGCATCTGCCGCGGGTCCACATTGCTGCCGAGCGTCGAACTGACCGTATCGACGAGTGGCGCTGCCCCGCTCACCACGACCGACTCGGTGAGCGTTTCCGGTGTCATCTCGAACTCGACCACCCCCGTCTGACCGACCAGCAGTTCGATTCGTCGCTCCGGGGCAATGAACCCGGTGAGCTCGACCGACACTTTCATTTGTCCCGTTCGCACCGGGACACGAAACGCTCCGCGGTCGTCTGTCACCGCAAGGAACGTGTTGCCCGAGGCCTCATGAATCGCCGTCACGGTGACGCCCGGGAGGACGCCACCTGTCGAGTCCGTCACGGCACCTGCCAGCGTGGCATCCTGCGCGTATACCAGTGTCGGAAGAAGAAGCACCGCGACCCACGCGATGCAGCCATAGCCGCGTAATCCGCTCATGAACACGTCCTCTCTCGACCGATGACGGATCGGGACGCCGTGGGTGTGCACGGAGCCGGAACCGAAGCACCGGGTCGAACGAATCGGTTGTTAGGTAAGAGCGTCGGGGCTCGTGAATCAGCGAGGAATTGCTATTCGGCGTGGAACGCTTCACGGTTTTGCAAGAGCCGCTCCACCCGCGGCCGCGTGAGGAAATGTTGGGGTTTCTCGACTATTCCAACGCTCGGAACACCCCAACACGGTTGGGCAGCGTGGTCATTAGAGACATTTTTGGATCGAAAATGATCTATCTCAACATTTCTGTCCTCTGTCGCGCCGGCTCCGATCGACCGAGTTCGCGGACCGGATTCGGCATGACCGCACGCACCTGTTGATGGCGTGCATTGAACGGTCCCGCGACCACGATGACGACATTTCAGTGTGCTGATCTACGTGATCTAACAGAAATGTCAGGCATCGCTACGGTCATCATCCATCGCAACGCATCGCACAATCCCCTGCAATTCCAATGTGTTTGACGCGTCAACGCGGATGCGGCTCGACGGAACGTGTCTTGCTCTTGAGAGTCGCATTCGAGTTCGGTCCCTGCTGACCAGGGCTCAGGTCCCCGCCGACACGGAAGCGTTTTCCACGCGATCGCCTCGCCGGCTCACGCACCCGTCGGTGTCGCGCCGAGGTCATCGCGAAGGTGATGCGCACGACTCGTTCGTCGTCGCATCCAACTGTGGACACGGGAACAGCTCACAAAGGCAGGCTCGCAATGAACACGGTCGAACAACTCGCCATCTTGCTCCTTCGTCGTTGCATGTCAGATCTCGTGCGATGTGAAGTTCGCGATCGCAATCGGATTACCGGCGCCCGGCATCTCCCTCGCGCTCGTCTCTTGTGCAGATCATCGCTACTCCTCACCGGTGCGCTCCTCGCAGGGTTCACCAGCCAGGCAGGCGCTACCGAACGCGAACAGAAGGTCAAGGCCCTGACCATGTCGCTGTCGCACAACGTGTCGGTGGCCCGAAGCGACGTGACCGTCAAGGCGCGGGTCGAACCCGACGCCCGCAGTCGTGAGCTCATCATCGAATGGGTGGCCGATGACCTGTCCGGCGGCAGTCACACCGTGATGCTCGAGGGAGATCGGGCGGCAGCGTCTCACCGCTATACCCTGAAGCATCTGTCGCCGGGTGCGTACTCGGTCACAGCGCTGCTTCGGCGCAATGACGGCACGGTGACAAAAACCACCTCGACGCTACTGGTCGTGGGAGTCGGCGAAGTCGTGGAGCTTGGCGGCAGGATGATGCAGGGGTCGGCGGGAGGCGTCCTGCGGCCCGCAAATCAACCGTGATCTGCACACCATCTGTCACGGCCATGGGTATGCCCGACGAACTCATCAGCTCAGCTGCGATCACGTTCAGAGCTCAACGTGATCGGCGCCAGATCATCTGCGTGCTGACTGGAGGTGCGGAGCGGCGCGGGGCGCCCACGCCATCTGGCTCAGCGAACGAGCAGGATCAGGATGAAACGCTGATTGAGCCCGAACGCTGGCCGGCTGCCTCTCGGGTAAGTCGATAGGAAGGCCAGAAGGACACGGAGACGATCTCCCCGACGTCTCCGTGTTCTGTCAGGCGCGGCTGAAGCCGCGCACTACGTCGTCACGAACGTCCAGATTCTGCTCGAGCCAGTAGAGTAGTGCTCGGCTTCAGCCGAGCTCTTTTAGTTCGTCGCCGTGGCCCAGCCCGTCCGCAGCGCCGCGCGATCGACCGCGGTGCCGCGCATGTAGACCGTGTTGATCCGGCGCGTGTTCTTGATGTCGTCGAGCGGATTCGCGTCCAGCACGATGAAGTCCGCGCTCTTGCCGGCGGCCACGGTGCCAAGATCCGCGAGACGCATGTACTCCGCGGAGTTCTTCGTTGCCGCGACGAGCACCTGATGCGGCGTCATGCCTGCCGCGACCATGTCCTCCATCTCGAGGTGCGGTCCGTAGGGCGTGTTCCCGTCGGTCCCGAGCACAATGGTCATGCCGGCGGCACTGAGCTTGGCGAGATTTCGCGCCTGGATGCCAAAGGCCTTCTGCGCTTCCGGATCGTTGACCGATGCGGCCTGGAGCTTCTGGAGATCCGCGGCGGGCACGGTATCGCTGACCCAGCTCAGATCAATGGGCACACCGCGGCCAGGCAGGTTGGGCCCGAGCACGACCTGCGGATGCTCCTTCACCAGCGCCATGAACTCCTCGTCAATGTCCGTGTCGCGTACGCCGTGCGCAAACGAATCGAGTCCAGCGCGCAACAAGCCCTTCCCGTCGGAGAGATTGAAGATGTGCGCGGTCACACGGACGCCGTTCTTGTGCGCTTCGTCGATG
>JABFSA010000049.1 GCA_013140775.1 Acidobacteriota bacterium
AGAACCTGCTTGACACTGTCATCCGATCGCATTGGCGAGCTCGAAGCCGCATCGGCCCCACGCGCCATCCGATTCAAGGTTCCCGCCAGCACCACGAGCTTTGACGATGCGGTGCACGGGCGGATCGCGTTCGACTCGACCAGCCTCGAAGACTTCGTCGTCGTTCGATCCGATGGGCATCCCACGTATCACCTCTCCGTCGTTGTAGACGACGTGGATATGCGGATTACGCATGTGATTCGCGGCGACGACCATGTGTCGAACACGCCGAAGCACATCCTGCTGTTTCAGGCGCTCGGTGCTGAACCGCCGGTCTTTGCGCATGTGCCGTTGATTCTTGGCGCAGACAAGAAGCGACTGAGCAAGCGGCACGGCGCGACGTCGGTCACCGAGTACGAGCGCCAGGGCTACCTGCCGGAAGCCATGGTGAACTTTCTGGCGCTGCTCGGCTGGTCGCCTGGTGGTGATCGCGAGCTCATGACCGCTGCCGAACTCGTCGAGGCGTTCGGGCTCGAGGGAATCAGCGGCGGCAACGCCGTGTTCAACACCGAGAAGCTCGATTGGATGAATGGTCAGTACATCGCGCAGCTGCCTGTCGATCGATTACTGGACATCGCACGCCCATTTCTTCTCAACGCCGGGCTGCTGGGAGCGACAGATCCACCGACCAGGGAGTGGCTCTTCCGTCTGCTCGAACTGTTGCGACCGCGAGCGAAGCGCCTCACCGACTTCGAGGACATGGCGCGTCCGTTCCTTCACGACGTGGTGGACTACGAGCCTGAGGCTCTCGAGAAGCATCTCTCGGCACCCGACGTCGGAGGGCATCTTTCGGCGCTCGCCGCCGCCCTACGGACCGTCGAGCCGTTCGACGAGGCGAATGTGGAGGCCACGGTGCGAGGAACCGCGACTGCCCGTGCCCTCAAGGCAGGAGCGCTGATCCACGCGACGCGGGTGGCGGTGACGGGCCGGACCACCAGTCCGGGGATTTTTGAGGTGCTCGCATTGCTCGGCCGCGAGCGCAGCATCGAGCGCCTCGACCGTTTGGTCGCCCACGTGGCCGCGCGAGTGTAGCCAGGACACCTCCCCACGGTGACGGTTTGCGCCTGGCGGCGGCTTCCCGATAGAATCTGAGTTTCCTGCCTCTGCGGTTTTCGTGACCTGTTGGGAGGTCGTTCAACGGTAGGACACCACGCTCTGGACGTGGTTATCGGGGTTCGAATCCCTGCCTCCCAGCCAGCCTACGCTCGCCTGCGGCGAGCTTCGGCTAGGCAAGCGAGTCTAATTCCACCGAGCATCTGCTAGCCCGGCGAGTCTGTGACTGGCGAAGGCTGTCTCGACGTAGCTCGCGGAGCGAGCGAAGTCGGACCATTCTGCGATTCGAACCCCAAGATCCCGTTGCAGGAACTGCGCGTCCTGGCCCGCACACGCCGGTACTCCTTTGGTTTCTTCCCGGGCCTGGAAATTGCCGGATCGGCCGCATGCACCGAACCGGCAAGCGATTCGTCTATATCCTTCGCAGTGAGAGCAATCCGTCGAGTCATTACGTTGGGTTAACCAGTAACGTCGAAGAGCGCCTCGCATGGCATAACGCCGGGCCTACCGGCTATACGATGCAGCATCGGCCCTGGCGTGTGGTCGTATCGATCGAACTCGCTGACGAATCGGCAGCCGCCCGCTTCGAACGGTACCTGAAATCCGGTTCGGGCCGCGCGTTCGCGAAGCGGCACTTCGCGTAGAGCGATCGCTCGAAACGCGCTGTCCACGGTACTCTCACCATATGGGCTTTTCGCCAGCGTCGCGCAATCGACTGACCGATCATGACCTCGGCCGCTTTCCCGGTGCGACGCTCCTCGACCAGGTGGCACGAGAGGTCTGTCACGCTGGATGCCTGCCGCGCAAAGAGTTGTACGAGTCGTGGGAAACTGCCCGTCGCGTTCGGCGTCTCTTTCGTGGCGGTCGCATCGTCGATCTCGCCTCGGGCCATTGTCTGCTCGGTCAATTGATGCTCATTCTCGATGACACGTCTCCCCAGGCGGTGGCCGTTGACACGGTCGTGCCGCCGTCGGCCGCCACCTTGCACCGGGCGCTCGCGGAGCGATGGCCACGGCTGACCGGACGGGTTGAGTTCATCCAAGGTCCCCTGGATGCGGTCGTCATTCGGCCGACAGACATCGTCATGTCCATCCATGCGTGCGGCCCACTCACGGATTCGGTCATCGAGCGGGCGGTCGCGGCGCGGGCACGCGTCGCCGTCCTGCCTTGTTGTCACGACGTCGATCGGTCTGATTCGGGCGGACTCTCGGGTTGGATGAACGATGCGCTCGCCATCGACGTCATGCGAGCGCGCCGGCTGGCGAGTGCAGGCTATCGCATCTGGACGCAGGTCATCCCCGGCGAGATCACGCCGAAGAATCGGCTACTGATCGGCACACCACACGAAGTCCCGGGCGGTTCGTAGATGGCACTCCAGGCCACCATCTACAACTTCGACATTGAGCTCGCCGACAACGATCGCAGGGTGTACGAGTCTCTCGAGCTGCGCCTCGCTCGTCACCCATCCGAGTCCGACGAGTATCTGATTGCGCGCCTCCTGGCGTACCTGCTCGAGTTCAGGGACGGGATCGCATTCTCTCGCGGAGTGTCGGAGCCCGACGAGCCGGCCATCGCGGTTCGCGATCCGACCGGCGCGATCACGACATGGATCGATATCGGGACACCGGATGCTCGCCGGCTGCACAAGGCGTCGAAAGCCGCACGACGCGTCGTCGTCTACGTTCATAAGGATCCCCGGCAACTCCTGAACCAGCTCGCGGGCGAAAGGATCCACCGGGCAGAAGCGCTGGAACTCTATTCAATCGATCGTGAACTGATCGCGGCGCTCGTCAGGCGACTTGAACGCCGCGTCGCTTTCAGTATGTCGGTTGCGGATGGCGAGCTGTACGTCTCGATCGCGACAGAGAACCTCACCGGTCACGTCGTGCGACTTAAGCTCGAATCGATCAATAGCGAAGTCGGCAGGCTGGCGCGTTGACCGGCTGCTGGCGCCAGGCACCTCGTCGCTCGCCCTTGTGACTTCACCAGTCCGACGTCACGCGCGAGGAGCGGTTCTATCGGGGACTGCGAGGACGAGAGGCGCTTGAGGCGAAAGCCCGCAGCAGCAGCGGCTCGAGGTCGTGAAGTTCGAAGGGTTTGTGCATCACCTGGTACGCCCCCAAGTCGAGCGCGCCTTTCGTGACCTCGGGTGTGCCATGGGCGGTCATCAGAATCACTCCGCTGCCTGGCGACAGGCGCCGTATGGCCGCCAGCAGGGTCAGGTCATTGGAATCGGGAAGCCGGTAGTCGAGCATCACCACGTCAACCGCCTCAGCAGAGTTCGTCAACGCTCGAACCGCTGCGGCCGCGTCTTCCGCTTCGATCACGGTGTGCCCGGCGTGACCGAGGGTCTCAGCGATCGACCACCGAATGAGCAACTCGTCCTCGACCACGAGCACGCGCAAACGAGGAGAAATTCCTGCCATAAGGGAAAACCACGCACACTTGCTCGGGGGACCGCGAAGAAACCTCAGTCTTCCTTTGCGGAAGCCACGGACAGATGACCAACGACCCTCACGTCTTCAAGAACGGGTCCAGCCGGGACAGCTACAGGGCTACGGCCAGGCGTTCGCCAGGCAGTTGAACGGTCACGACGGTTCCACCAGCCGATGGGCACGCGACGCTGATCGTGCCCTGGTGCGCCTCGATGAGGCGCCTGACAGTGGGCAATCCCAGACCCGATCCGCGCACTTTGGTCGTGAAAAACGGCGTGAAGATCTTCTCCAGCACGTCGGCTGGAATGCCAGGTCCCTCGTCGGTGAACGCAATCTGACACATCTCCGCGATTGAGGCGACTGACACGTGGATCGTTCCTCGTCCCTTCATCGCGTGGCCCGCATTGACCAGGAGATTGACGAACACAATCTTGAGGAGCTCGGCGTCTCCGAGCGCGCGCGCCGGTCCTCCACCAACCCTGACCTCCACCTGTTCGAACGCCGGATCGCCACGCAGCAGGTTCGCCGTAGCCATCACCAACGTACCCACGTCAACGAGTGCCAGCTTCGGCTGCGGCGGACGGGCGAACAACAGCAGATCCTTCATCAACTCATTGAGTGTGTCGATCCGCGCCACGATCTCCGTGACAATTCGGGCATCCTTGCCGTCTTTCGGCAGGCGCGTGCCAATGATCTGAATCGCGCCACGCACGCCGGCCAGCGGGTTCTTCACTTCGTGGGCGATCACAGCGGCCATCTCCCCGAGTTTCGCCAGCGACGTCTGTTCTCGCAGTTGCTTCTCGATCCGGACACGCGCGCTCAGATCGTGCAGAATCCCCGTGAATCGTTGTTCTCCGCCCACCGTCATTTTCCCGACCGACAAATGCAGCGGAAACGTCGTGCCGTCGCGACGCAGACCTGTGACCTCGCGGCCAGGCCCGACGATCTTCCGAACGCCGGTCACGAGATCGCGTGCCAGAGACGTGTCGTGCTCTTCGTTGTAGAGCGACGGCATCAACATGTTGACGTTGCGGCCGACGACCTCGTGCACCTCGTAGCCGAACAGTCGGACCGCTGCCGGATTGAATGCTTCGATACCGCCGTGCGCATCGAGCACGACGATGCCGTCCACGGCGCAATCGATGATCGATCGCAAACGCGCATTCGAGTCACGGAGATCGGCTGCACTCGCGTCCACCTGTGCTTCCAGGCTCTCGTTCGCGTGACGCAGCGTGTCGGCTCCCTGCCGTTGGCGACGGGTGTTGCGGGCGCTGAGCCAGACGATCCAGGCAAGGAATCCGGAGGCTGCCACCGCGAGGATGAAAGAGGCCACGTTCAGTAGCCTAGAAGAATGCGCGGCACGTTACAGAGTCCGCTGTCTCCTTTTGCACATCGGGCGGCGGCCCAAGCGCCTCCTCATCCACGAAGTTGCTGAAGGTGACCACGCCCGTGGAGGCGCAGGAAGACTTGCTGCTACTCCAGCTCGCGTGTCATTTCGATCATGGTTCGCCGGAATCCCATTCTCTCGAAGAACCGCTGGGCAGACTCGTTGCGTTGCGCTGTCGAGAGGACGACGCGAGGGGCACGAGACGAAGCGAAGGCCGCGAGTATGGCCTCGAGCAAAGCCCTGCCCACACCGCGATCTCGATACTCGGCGTCAACGATCAGGTCGTGAAGAACCGCAGCCGGTCCCCGGAGCGCCATGAAGTCGATGCCTTCGATCGTCCCGTATGCGTAGCCGACCACACGTCCGTCCTGCTCTGCCACGAGCAGAGAGGCATCCGGATCCTCGAGCTGGCTGCGAAGAAACGCCGCGTAACCAGCCGGCGTTTCCGGCGTCGCGGCGAAAAAGCGATGTGCGTCGAACTCGTAGTGCTCCTGCACAAGGAGCGCACCGAGCCGGCCGAGACTTTCAAGATCGGCCACCGTCGCGCGCCGGATCAGTGGAGAGATCACTAGCTCTTTGCGAACGCGAGCAGATCCGCGTTCAGCTGTTCCTTGTGCGTGTCGGTGATGCCATGCGGCGCGCCAGGGTACACCTTCAAAGTGGCATTCCCGATGAGCCGTGCCGAAGACCGGCCTGCCGCATCGATCGGCACGATCTGGTCGTCGTCGCCATGGATGACGAGGGTTGGCCTGTCGAACTTCTTGAGGTCGGCGGTGAAGTCGGTCTCGGAGAAGGCCTTGATGCAATCCAGCGTGTTCTTGTGACCGCCCTGCATGCCCTGGAGCCAGAACGAGTCGATCATCCCCTGCGAGACAACAGCGCCAGGCCTGTTGAAGCCGAAGAAGGGACCGCTCGCCAGATCCTTGTAGAGCTTCGAACGATCGGCAATTGATGCGGCGCGCAAGCCGTCGAAGACGTCGATGGGCAGTCCGCCCGGATTGGCCGCGGTCTTGACCATCAGCGGCGGTACGGCCGAAACGAGAGCGGCCTTGGCGACGCGTGCGGTGCCATGGCGACCGATGTACCGCGCAACTTCCCCGCCTCCTGTCGAGAAGCCCACGAGAAAGGCGTTCGTCAGGTTGAGTGTGTCGATGACAGTCGCAAGGTCGTCCGCGTACGTATCCATCTCGTTGCCCGTCCAGGGCTGACTCGAGCGGCCGTGACCGCGACGATCGTGAGCGATGCAACGGAAGCCGTGCGAGGCCAGGAACAGCATCTGGGCTTCCCAGCTGTCGGCACTCAACGGCCATCCATGACTGAAGACGATGGGTGAGCCTGAGCCCCAGTCCTTGTAGTAAATCTGTGTGCCGTCGCGCGTGATGAGTGTCGGCATTTCTCTTCTCCTTGTGCCCGTGTCCCGTCTCAGCCGCGCCGCGCGGCCTCGATTGTCGCGATGTCGATCTTCTTCATCGGCATCATCGCTTCAAACGCGCGCTTCGCTTCGGCGCCGCCGGCGGCCATCGCCTCGGTCAATGCCCGCGGCGTGATCTGCCACGAAAGGCCCCACCGATCCTTGCACCAGCCGCACTGACTTTCCTGGCCGCCGTTGCCGACGATTGCATTCCAGTAGCGGTCTGTCTCCTCCTGGTCTTCCGTCGAGATCTGAAAAGAGAACGCCTCACTCTGCTTGAACTGCGGGCCCCCATTGAGACCGATGCACGGAATGCCGAAAACCGTGAACTGGACGGTGAGCACGTCGCCCTTCTTGCCACCGCCAGGGTAATCAGAGGGGGCCTTGTGTACTGCGATCACCTCGCTGTCGGGAAACGTGGCGGCATAAAACTCCGCTGCGGCATGCGCGTCCTTGTCGTACCAGAGGCAGATCGTGTTCTTTGGTTTCATCCTGGGGTGCTCCTTGGTGTGCGGTAAATGATTCTGACTCATGGACGAAGCATGCAAGATGACGTCCGGTAGGACCCCGCAGGCAACCTGCAGGGCGGCGCCTTCATCAAGTAGACTACGGCGCGTATCGCCAGCCCGGAGGGAATGGATATGCGCCGCTACTCGTTCATCTGTGTCGTGTCTTCGCTGCTTGCATCCGGTGCCCTCGCTCCGCTGCACGCGCAGGCCCCGCCCGCCGGCGTTCCCGACCTGTCGGGCGCCTGGCGTGGTCAGCCGCTGATGAGTGTCAGCACGGTCGATAGCGGCGGGAAGATGCGCGGCACGGAACCTGACATCCCCTACCAGGAATCGGCGCGCCAGAAGATGCTCGCCGAGATCCCGCCGACCGGTCCCTTCGGTGAGCCCGACAAGACCACGGATCCCTGGATTCGCTACTGTGAGCCGAACGGCCCCATTCGCATCTACGCCCATCCCGGACGCACCTCGTTCGTCCAGCTTCCCGATCGCGTGTTGATTCTTCACGAAGTGATGCAGCAGTTCCGGATCGTGCGCCTGAACAGCAAACATCCGGCGATCGAAGACATCGATCCCTCTCCGTGGGGCGACTCGATCGGATGGTATGAGAACGGCGCGCTTGTCGTGGACAGCATCGGCTTCAACGGGCGGGCCTGGCTGGATCAGCAAGGCAAGCCGACAACCGAAAGGCTGCACGTCACGGAGCGGTTCAGGCGAATCGACGCGGACACACTCGGGTGGGACGTAGTCATCGACGACCCCGGCGCCTACACGAAGCCGTTCGAACTGAAGCGGCGCTTCCAGCGCTCCAACGTGCCCTTCATGCAGAGCCCGTGGAACTGCTCGGTGCGCGACAACCTGTACTTCACCGAGACGTTGCTGGAGAGTGCGGCAACTCCAAAGTAGACGGCCGACCGAGTCATGCGAGTGAAGGCTCGATTGATCCTCGTCGTTCCAGTTGCCCTCGCGAGCGTCGCATGCAACTGGCTCCGGTGGAACCCTCCGGACCCGGCAACCTGGTCGATCGACATCCGACCGGTCATCGCTCCGGCGTCGAGCACGAGCTCCGAACCGCAGCTCACCGCCTCGAACGGACGCGTGATCCTCACGTGGGTGGACCGCACTGCGTCGAACAGCGTGCTGAAGTTCGCGGAACACACCGGGGGCGGCTGGAGTGCCCCCGTGACCGTGGCGCAAGGGTCCGACTGGTTCCTGAGTTACGCCGACCCGCCCGCGGTGATGCGGCTGTCGAACGGGACGCTGGTCGCGCAATGGCTGCAACAGACCGACCCGCGCGTCGAGGCGATGGACCTCAAGCTGTCGTACTCACGCGACCAGGGAAAGACCTGGGCATCGCCGTTCACGCCGCACCACGACGGCACCATGACGCAGCACGCCTTCGCGTCGATGTTTGAAATGCCAGGCAGCACGCTCGGCCTGGTGTGGCTCGACGGACGCGAGAGCTTCGCCGAAACGGACGACCCCGCAGGCGGGTCCATGACCATGCGGTACGCGGCGTTCGACGATACATGGAAGCAGACAGCGGATGCGGCGGTCGATCACAAAGTCTGCGAGTGCTGCTCGACGTCGGCAGCCGTCACGCCCGACGGCATCCTCACCGCGTTCCGCGATCGCGCCGACGGCGAAATCCGCAACATCGCGGTCACGCGCCTCGAAAACGGCACGTGGACTACGCCAGCGGCCGTTCACGATGACGGGTGGAAGACGTATGCCTGCCCGGTGAATGGTCCCGCCCTGAGTACACGTGGGCGCCAGGCCGTTGTCGCGTGGTTCAACGCCGCGAACGACGAAGGACACTCGTTCGTCGCGTTTTCCGTGGACGCGGGGCGTACCTGGGGATCGCCGATCAGGCTGGACGACGCGCTGTCGGTCGGCCGCGTTGATGTGGAACTGCTCGACGACGGTGCCGCCGTGGCGACGTGGATAGAGTACGCAGGCGGACGGAGCGAAGTCCGCACACGGTTGGTCACACCGAACGGGCTGCGCTCGAAAGCTATCCCGGTTGCCAGAGTCGGCCAGGATGCGGCGGCCGGACTCCCCCGCCTGGCGAGGCAGAACAACGAGCTGATCTTCGCGTGGACCGAAAGCGGATCGCCCGATGCGTCAGGCGAGACGCCACTGCGTGTGAAGACGGCCGTCGCGTCGCTGCCCTGAAACGGTTCTCCTACTTGGCTGCAGGAGCAACAGGAGGCGCTGGCTGCGCAAACCGCGCCGCATCGATAGTGACGTTCGGCTGCACGTCGGTGAGCTCATATCGCCCCTGCCCTGACTGCCACCCGAGCGTCCACTTGAACGGAATCTTCACCCCGGCAACCTCGCGATAGTCGTCGTAGTCCACCTGCTGCATGTTGCGGCCGAGGAATGCCTCGGTGAACCGTACCTGCCGCACGAGCAGACCCGTCTCGGCATCGAAATACAGCTTTACCGGAAGACCGCTCGGTGAGTTGCCCTGGACGACGTAGAGGTCTTTGTCGTCTCCGAGCACGGCCGGCACTGAGCCCTGCCATCCGGTCAGGTACTGCTTGATGTTGCCGGGGAACGCCATCTGCGCGTCGAGGCGCTGCGCATCCAGCTCGCTACCGGCGAGCTGACGGAGTGGAATCGGCGTTTCAGCCTCGGGAATCGAGGTCCACCCGTTGCGGCCGTCGAACACCGACGCGCTCGCGCCGTCGAAGGTGCGAATGATCCGGGTGAACTGCGCCGGCGCCTTTGCATAGATCTCGACCGGCACGGTCTGCGCTTCGGCGTACCCGATGTAGGTGCCCTTCGCCGTCCAGCTCATGAGCTTCGCCAGCCGGTCGGCGCCACCGATCGCTGCAAGGTACTTATCGAGCACCTGTTCGGCCGTTGGCGACCCGGGGGCCTGACGGGTAATCGTGCCCGGTTCGTCGGTGGTCGGTGTGTTGTACACCGCGTCGAGTTTCCGAACGGTCGCCGGCACGTTCGAGCCGTTGTGGCAGGTGACGCACGTCACGACCTTTCGTCCGCCGAAGTGCGTCTTGTTGATCGTGTTGACCATCACGATCATCGTCCGCGCCATGAGCTTCTTCGGGTTGTCCTTGGCGTATTCGTCCCACCCGCCACCTCCATCACCAAGATGGCAGTAGGTGCAGTTGACGGCGAGGGCATTCGAGATGAACCCCATCGAGCCGAGGAACTCGTCCACCGGCACGCCCTTCAGGACCTGTACGTTCTTGAACACAGCCTCGGCCGGCCGCTGCACGGTCCCCTGGGCGGCGCCCCACGCCACGGACGAGAGGCACAGCGCGGCGGTCGCAAGAAGGACATTCCAGGCGCGATTGGGTCTGCGAGTCATCTTTGCTCCAGTGACGTGTGAGAATGCGCCGTAGTCTACACCCGGCGGTGCGGCCAACAACAAGCCGAGTGGAATAGAATCCGCGCCAGGAGATCACCTCATGAGGCAGCTACTGTTCGGGTTCGCCTTCGTCGCCGCCGCGGCCGTGGTCGTTGACACGCAATCGGTGCCTGCTCCGAACTCCCAGCCAAATCCGTACAACAGCGGCCAGACATGGGGACAGCTCCCTGCGGGTCGGCCGTACGGCAACACCAGCGCCGTGCACGTGGACTCCCAGGGCGTGGTCTGGGTGGCCGACAAGTGCGCCGGCGCCACCTGCACGGGTCGCACCGAGGACCCTGTGCTGGCGTTCGACTCGACGGGGCGCTTCGTCCGCAGCTTTGGCACCGGGCTGTTCGTCTTCCCGCACGGCATCTTCGTAGACGCTGACGGCAACGTCTGGATCACCGACGGTCAGGGAGCCGAGGGCAAGGGACACCAGGTGTTCAAGTTCAGCCGCGACGGCAAGTTACTCCTGACGCTCGGCACTCGGGGTGTTGCCGGCGCGACAGAAACGACGTTCAATCAGCCGAGCGACGTGGTGGTCGCCCCGAACGGCGACATCTTCGTCGCAGATGGCCACGGCGGTGAGTCAAACGCACGCATCGTCAAGTTCTCGAGGGATGGAAAGTTCCTGAAGACCTGGGGACGGAAGGGTGCTGGCCCAGGGGACTTCGACATTCCGCACGCACTCGCCTTCGACTCACAGGGACGATTGTTCGTGGGTGATCGCGGGAACAGCCGCATCCAGATCTTCAATCAGGAGGGGACGTTCCTCGCTGAGTGGCGTCAGTTCGGCCGCCCGAGCGGGATCTTCATCGACCGCAACGACACCATCTATGTCACGGACTCCGAGTCGAACCCGAATCGGAACCCCGAGTATCAGCGCGGGCTGCGCGTCGGCAGCGCAAAGGACGGCTCAGTGAGCGCGTTCGTGCCGATCGTCAGCGAGAATCCAAACGCCACCGCCGGAGGGCCCGAAGGCATCGCGGCCGACGCCAGCGGCAACATCTACGGCGCCGAAACCGGCGGCCGGGACATCAAGAAATACGTCAAGCGGTAGCCCCACAGCCGATCGGCTGACGGCGTACAAAGTAAAACCCCGTGCCTGGATGGCTTACAGCCAGACACGGGGCTCGACTCAACACCTCGTCCGGCTGAAGCCGGACACTACATCGCTCTAAAACGATTAGAAGTCCACCTGCAGACCGAGCTTCACCAGACGTCCGCCCATGATCTGGAGGGCGTTCAGGTAGGTCGGGCCGAACTGCCGCTGCAGGTTCAGCACGTTGCTGGCGTTGAACAGGTTTGCCACGTCGAGGTTGCCGCGGACCCGGAGGGTCTGGACGCGGAACGTGCGGCTCACGCGCACGTCCACCTGCTGAAGCCGTGGCTCGAACATCGTTCCTGGTGGTTCGAGAGGGACCGTCACGGTCGCCGTGCACGTCGCGGCGGCTCCGCACTGGCCGAGATTGCGACCGAGCGACGGCGCGATCTGCGCGTTGGTCAGCGTGATGGTCGGCGTGTTTTCGATTCCACTGAAGTTCTGGTAGATGACGCTCGTCTGCAGCTGAAACGGCAGGGGATACACGGCCAGGAACTTCAGCTGCGTGCCCGAACCCCACGTCGGAACGGTCTTGCAGAAGTCCTCGCGCGCATCCTGCGGCGAATCGATGATGACGCAACTGTCGTCCACCGTGCGCCCGACGCTTACGCCACCCGACAGCTGACCACCCTGGCCAAATCGCGCGCTGATCGTGGCATCGACGCCGTTGTAGACGCGCGTATGGTCGCCGTAGTTGGACTGCTGCGTGACCAGGCTGTCCACCTGTCCGAATTTCGCCGGCTTCAGGTCGTACAGACCGCACAGACGTTCGCCGCTGTGCGGGAGTCGTGAATCGGTTGGCGCCGTGAAGCAGTACTGGTCGAAATCACTCGGCCCGATCAGCGTGTTGTCGAAGGGCACGATGGGTGTTCCCAGGCCATTGGTCAGGAATCCGCCGTACCACGTGCGGAAGTACCCGACGTTCACGCCGACTCCTGGCCGAAGTTCGTGCTGGACCGACGCCGAAGCCTGCCAGTTGTAGTCCTGGGCGTTGAAACCTTCGATCGCGTCGGGCGCATTCCGGGTCGGAATGATGTTCTGTCCAAACGTCCGGTCGGACCACGCGCCGCACTCGCCGTTCGGGTTCGGGTCGAGCAGATTGCAATCCGGCAGCAGGTTCGTGTTCGTGTCGTTCCACGTCCGGTTCGTGCTCGGGGCAATGCCGGCGGCCGGCGGGTTGGTCGTGGTTGAGCGAAGCGCGGGGTTGTACCGTCCGAGCGACGCCTTGAGCGCGGTCTTGCCCTGCCCGCCCAGGTCGTAGGCAACGCCAACGCGCGGATTCAGGTTCTTCCAGTGCGGCTGGTTCTTCACGGCCGGCAGCACCCGCGCACCGACAAAGTACCCAGGCGCCAGATGCACCTCAGGCAGCGACGTGGACGCGTCGTTATAGCGCACGCCAAGGTTCAGCGTCGTCTGCTTCATCGTCCACTGATCCTGGACGAAGAAGGAGATGTCACGCCCGTCCTCTTCCCAGGCGTACGGCACTGCCCAGATGCGCACGTTGGTCGGGATGCCGTTGCGCAGCGTGTAGTCGCGGCCCTGATTGATCTGGTCCGGATCGATGTTGCGGCTGGCATCGCCCGTTGAGAAGTAACGGAGGAGCGTGCCGGTCTTGAAGACGTGCGAACCGGAGACGTACGACAGGGTGAAACCAGGCTGCGACTGCCAGCGGGGCACATAGATATACGAGCCGGTCGTGCCGAGATTGATCGCGCGGGACCCATAGCGATAGTTGGTTCCCACGTCGGTGACCATCGGGGCGAGCCCGGTCTCTTCCTGACGCTTGGTCTGCTGGTTGACGGTGAGGAACGCGTAGGTGGTCTCGAACAGCAGGCTATTCGTCGCGGGGAACCGCCACGACACGTTGCTGTTGACCTGCGGGTTGTAGCGGTGTTGCGCCGTTGACTCAGGCGCCCACGGCACGCCGCCGGTCGGGGCGAGCAGGTTGAAGAGGCAGTTGCAGTTCGGTTGCGCCGAGCTGGCAAACACAAACTTGTGCTTCTGACCGATCTGCCCGGTGAGGCGCAGCGTGTGATCCTTCGACCACTGATCGGTGTGCGCGGGACGGCTGGTATCAGCCTCGTAGAACAGGGTTCCCTGTCGCTTGTTGTAATAGTTGCCCTGCTGGAGCTGCTGGTTGTCGCCGGACCGGAAAGAGCCAAAGAACCACACACTGTCCTTCTTGATCGGACCGCCGACCGCGAACGCCAGATCGTAGTACTTCTTCAAGCCCCCGATCTGGTTGGACCTGAGACCGCGCGCCTCGAGATCGCTGCTCAGATTGTTGCCCTCGAAATCGGGACCACTCATGCTGTAGGTCATGCCACCGGAGAAGATGTTTCCACCATCGCGCTGGATGATGTTCATCTGCATGCCGCCGGTCTCCCGATCGGCGCCAACCCCGCTCGTCTCGACGACGACTTCCTGGAACGTGAGCTGGTTGTAGACGAACACACCGTTGGTGAGACCGCCCATCACCTGGCTCATGCCGTCGATGATCGGTTCTGACGAGGGCGCGCCGTGCAGGCTGAAGGTGTACTGCCCCGAGTCGTTGACGCCGCCGACGCTGTGCGACTGCGGGGTGGTCAGCGTGGCACCTGGAATGACGGCTGACAACGACGTCAGACGGCCGGTGCCGGGGAGGTTCTGGAGTGTCTCACGCTGAAACTGGACCTGCTGCCGCGTGCTCTGGGTGTCAACGAGCGGCGCCTCACCAGTGACCGTGATGGTTTCCTCGAGCGCGCCAACGGCCATGTCAGCGTTCACGGTGGCCGTGAAATTCGCGGGAAGCGTCAGGCCGTCGCGGCGGAACGTATTGAAGCCGGGCAGCGTGAACGTCACTACGTAGTCGCCAGGACGCAGATCGACCAGGCGATAGAGTCCTTCCGAGTCCGACACCGCGGTGCGGACCTTTTCAATCAGCGCAGGACTAGCGGCCTCAACCGTCACGCCCGGCAGCACGCCGCCAGACGTGTCTCTTACGACACCAGTAATCGTGCTACCCGCCGCCTGGGCATACGCCATTGTGGGCAGGGACACGATTCCCGCCGCGATAGACAAAGCCGCAATTCGCCAAAACCTCATCAGAGTGGCTCCTTCCTGTTGGGGTTGGAAGCTACACGGCCTGTTACGGCCTGTCAAGTGAACACCTGTAGTTGGTTATCGCTTCGCCGCTGCTGGAGATGCAGCGGTTGGGGGTGGGGCGAGGGCGCGAGTCGGTAGCCGGCAGACCGGTAGCATCGCTACCAGCTACCAGCTACCGCCTACCGGCTAACTAGAAGTCGATCTGCGTGCTGAACTTGATCATCCGTCCACCGATCGTCTGGAGGACGTTGAGCCACGCGGGGCCATACCGTTCCGTCACCGCGAGGACGTTGCCCGTGTTGAGCAGGTTCGCGAGGTCGATGTTGCCTTTGGCCCGCACACCGCTGAGGAGGAAGCTCTTGCTGAACCGGAGATCCACCTGTTGCACCCGGGGTTCATAGCGGGACAGCGGGGCGATGAGGAGTTCGGTGCGGGTCTGGTTGCACGCGGCAACACCCGGTGCGCACCCGGACAGGTTGCGTCCCAGCGACGGCGCGATGGCTGCGTTGGTCAGCACGGTGTCACCACCGGTCGGGATCCCCGAGAAGTTCTGGTAGATGACGCTGGTCTGCAGATCCCAGGGCAATGGATAGACCACGAGGAACTTGACCTGGGTGCCCGACGACCAGGGCGGCGTCACTTTGCAAAAGCGCGTTGACGGCGTATCGACCACGCCGCAGTTCTCCGTCGTCGTTCGACCGATACTCATGCCACCGGCCACCTGTCCACCCTGCAGGAAACGGGCGTTCATGTTGATATCGACGCCGTTGTAGATTTCGCTGCGATCCCCGTAGTGCGATTGCTGCGTGATCAGGTTGTCAACCAGTCCGAACTTGTTCGGATTGAGATCGTAGAGGCCGCAGATGCGCTCGCCGCTCACGGCTCCAAGGCGGTTGTCTGTCGGTGCGGTGACGCAGTATTCGGTGTAGTCGGCCGGTGTCACCGCCAGGTTGTCCGTGGCGATGAAGTTGCCGTACCAGGTGCGGAAATATCCGACGTTCACGCTCAAGCCGGGTCGCAGCTCATGCTGAAAGGACATCGAGCCCTGCCAGTTGTAGCTCTGCTGGTTGAACCCGGTGATCGAATCAGGGGCGTTGCGGGAGGTCAGCACCACACTCTGTCCGAAGTTGCGGTCCGACTATGCGCCCACGCACTCACCGTTGGGTTCGGGGTTGAGCAGGTTGCAGTCGGGCTTGTAGTTGCCTGAGCGTGGGTCGCCCGGACCAAAGAAGCTGTCGTTCCAGGCTCTGTTGGTGCTCGGCGACTGGCTGTGTTGAGGCTGCGGCAGGCCGGTCGCCCGAATCGCGGGCACGTAGCGTCCGAGCGCCACCTTGACGGCGGTCTTGCCCGTACCAGAGAGGTCGTAGGCGCCGCCCATCCGCGGGTTGAGGTTGCGCCAGTGCGGAAAGTTCTTGATACGCGGGAGAGTGCGCTCCGGTACGAACGGTCCTGCCGCCAGCGTGACTTCGTCCAGTTCCTGGAACACGTCGTTGTAGCGAACGCCCAGGTTCAAGGTCAGGCGGTCCATCGTCCACTGGTCCTGGACGAAGAACACCTTCTCCGCGGCGTGGTCTTCCCACGCGAAGGGCACCGCCCAGATCCTGACCTGGATGGGCACGCCGTTGTTGAACGTGTAGTCCATGCCCTGGTTGATCTGGTTGGGGTCGGTGTTCTTGCTGGCATCGCCGGTCTTGACCCACCGGTATTCGAAACCCGCTTTGAACTGATGCGCGGTGGTGACGCGCGATACCGCGAAGTTGCCCTGGTGCTGCGTCCGCGGGATGTAGATATACGAGCCGGTGTTGCCGACATTGATGGCTCGCGAGCCGTACCTGAAGTTCGTTGACTGCTCCAGCACCTGCACAGGCGTGACGCCACCCGTCTCCGGACGCCGCGTGTTCGTCTGCACCTGCGTCTGGGTCGTGACGCCTCCCTCGAACAGGAAGCGGTCGTTCATGGGATACGTCCAGCGATTGCTCGAAATGATCTGCGGCTTGTAGCGATGCTCGCCTGTGGCTTCCGGCGCCGTCGCCACGGCGCCCGTTGTCGTCAGCAGCCCGAAGGGACAGTTGCAGTTCGGTTGCGAGGACGTGGACGACGAGAAGCGGTGTCTCCCGGCCTGCAGCGTCAATCGAAGGGTGTAGTCCCGGGAGAAGGGCGATGTGAACGCCGGACGGGACAGATCGGGTTCGTAGAGCCACGGCGTCGTGGCCTGGAGCTTGTTGTAGTAGTTGCCCTGCTGATACAGGTGCGTGGTGCCCCTGCGCGTCGAGGCGAAGAACCACAGACGGTCGCGCATGATCGGACCGCCGAACGCACCAGCCAGGTCGTAGTGCTTCTTGAGTGACGCCGATTGCCGCAGGCCGCGTGCCTCGAGCTCGGGGCTGAGGTTGCTCGCAATCAGATCGGGAGACGTGAATGAGTAGGTCATTCCTCCCGAGAACATGTTGCCGCCATCTCGCTGAACGATATTGACCGCGGCGCCACCAACCGAACGGTCGGCGCCGATGCCACCCGTCTCCACCACGACTTCCTGAAACGTGAGCTGGTTGTAGATGAACACGCCAGAGACCAGCGAACCGATGGCCTGGTTCGTCCCGTCCACGATCGCGTCGGCTTCAGGCGCGCCGTGCACGCGGAATCGAAGCTGAGCGGTGTCGTCCACGCCACCCACGCTGTAAGCCGTCGGCGCCACGAGCGCGGCGCCTGGAATGACATTGGCCAGTCCGGTAATTCGTTCCTGTGCCGGGGATGGCGGCCAACGTCTCGCGCTGGAACTGTGCCTGCTGCTGCGTGCTCTGCACGTCCACGAGCGAGGCCTCACCGGTGACGGTGATCGTCTCTTCAAGAGCGCCGAGGCTCATGTCGCCGTTCACAGTCGCGACGAAGTTGGCCGGCAACACAATGCCGTCTCGGCGGAAGGTCCTGAAGCCAGGAAGGGTGAACGTGACGGAGTAGTCGCCGGGCCGCAGATCAACGATGCGGTACAACCCCTGGGCATCGCTGACAGCCGTTCGTACTTTGTCGATCAAGGCCGGGCTCGCCGCTTCCACGGTCACGCCCGGGAGCACACCGCCGGACGTGTCGCGTGCGACGCCGGTGATACTGCTGTTGACACCCTGCGCTGCCGAAAACGCCGGAACGCCGACAAGGAACGCCGCGAGGAGGAGAAATACCGTTCGCATTAGCTCTTGAACCTCCATCGACAAAGCCCAGAACGCGGGGGACGGGGCGCCGGAACCCAGGGATGACGACGTTGCCGCCAGATGAACACAGCGGGGATGCGGGACGGTCGGAGGCCGCACGCTACACGGCGGTTGTCAGCGTGTCAAGAGCAATATTTGCGAGGATCAACGTTCACGGACGAAGCCGGGTGAGGATACTCCTCGCGGCAGCGGTGAACTGCGCGGGGCTGCAGTCTTCCGGCTGCACTTCGGCACCGCACGGACGCTCGACGAGCACCGCGGATGCGGGCGGACCGCTACCGCGATCGAAAAACATGACGTCTATCCCTGTCGCGGGAGGGACGGTCGCGAAGATGAGCGTGCGGGCAAGCTCCACCAGCAGAGCCACGGCTGCTGCGTCATCCAGCGGCGCGGCCACGACGGTCCGCTTCTCTTCGCTCAGGAACAGACCAGCCGAGATGCTCTGCTCAGCCACAAGCACTTCCGCCGACAAACCGGCCAGTTCGGCCGCAAGGAAGTCCCGGACCTTCTGACGGCCAGGTGTGCCCACCTGCGCGGAACCATAGCGACGCACCTGATCGGCGACGGCACGCATCTCGTCGCCATCGACGTCCGTCGGCGCGTCGAACGCGCGGCGGATCACACGGGCGGTCAGGTATTCGACGGGCGAGAAATTGTCGGTCAGCACCGGATACGAGGACAGCTCGAACCGTCGCGGGACATCCACGGCCTTGTAGCGGAGATAGCGAATCAGCTCCTGGGTATGTGTCGTCACCGGAGGTCTGGTGACATCGACGCGACGGTCGCTGTTGAAGCCGACGAGCGTGATGTTCTGAAGTTGATCGGTCCGCTCCGCCGATTCGACGGCGAAAAAGTAGCTGTTCGGGAATACGGTCTGGAAGGTCCGGATCTCGGTCATGATCAGCGACGGCTGGCGCCGTGAGAGGTCGCCGATCATGTTGGCGATGAACACGCCCTCCGGCCGCAGCCGGCTGCGCGCGAGGGCAAAGAATTCCTGCGTGGTGAATTGCGGCGGCACCGAGAAATACGAGTAATACACGTCGCCGAAAATCAGGTCGTAGTCGGTGTCGCTGTCGCGCAGGAACCGTCGTCCGTCCTCGACGAAGTTGCGAAGCCGCGGCGATTCAGCCGCGCCGAAATAGCGCTTCGCCAGTTCCAGGAACGACGGCTCGATCTCCGCGACGTCCACGATCGCATCCGGCAGCTCGTGCAGGAGCGCCTTGGGGATCGAGTAGGCGCCGCCGCCGAGCACGAGCGCGTTCCGGACCTGCGGCGTGAAGATCTTGTACAGCGAGTAGTACTTCGTATAGTCGTAGACCAGATCGGACGGATCGGTCGAATCCAGAAACATCGCGCCGGATTCGCTGCGGTCGAGCAGCAGGAAACGCGCTGGACGCCCAAGATATGAGCCCTCGTAGATCGTGATCTGCTGGTACACCCCGTCCGATCGATGGACGATGGTCGCCGCATCGACGAGCGGAGGGCCGGGATACAGCGTCGCAGCCGTGGCAAGCGCGACTGCAGCCACGCCCGACGTCCACAGGCCCCGGCCGCGCGCGCCAAGTGCCACGAGCGGCACGAACCCGATCAGCACCAACCCGACGCCAACCGCGATCAGCACCCGATCGACGCCGACCAACGGAATCAGCACAAACCCGGCGAGCAGGCTGCCGGTGATGCTGCCCAGCGTGGACCAGAAGAAGATCGTGCCCGACACGCTTCCCACGCCCTGCTCCGGCGCGGCGAGACTCTGAAGCTTGATGGCGTAGGGCGACACCATCCCGAGCAGCAGTGCCGGCAGCAGGAACATCATCGCCGCCGAGACCAGTGGCCCAACTTCGATCGACAGGGCGCTGCTCACCGCAGGCAACGTGAGGGTTCCGATCAGGAGCAGGATCAGGAGGGCGATGCCGCTGGCGAGAATCAGGCCGAAGAATCGGACGGGGCTGGGATTTCGGTCCGCGGCGATCCCGCCGGCGTAGTAGCCGATGCTGAGAGCGAGCAGGATGACCGTGATGACGCTGGAGACTGTGTAAATCGTGTTGCCGTAGTACGGGGAAAAAACCCGCACTGCCAGCACCTCGACGATGAGCACACAGGCTCCGGTCAGAAACACGATAATGGGAAGCAGGAATCGCGACAAACGGGGCGACTGTAACATGGGGGTTCCGGATTGGGCAGTCAGTGATACTATCCCGTCCGAACTCGCTGGGAGGATTAGACATGAAGAAGGCCCTGCTCGCCATTACGTTGGGGGTCGTGCTCGGGACGGCCGCGGTGCTCGCGCATCATGGCGGCAATCTCTACGACACCAGCAAGGCTCTTGAACTCAAAGGGACCATCACGAAGTTCGAGTGGGGAACCCCCCACAATCAGATCTACTTCGACGTGAAGACCGCCGCTGGCGAAGTGCAGCACTGGGTCGTCGCGACCGAGCCCGCTGGCGTCATGCTCGAGCGCGGATGGACGCGCCGCTCGCTCGCCGCCGGCGACGCAGTCACCGCATTTGTTTTCGCGGCGCGCAACGGCGCAACGGTCGGCAACCTGGATCGACTGGTCAAGTCAGACGGCACCGAGTTGAAGCGGTAGAACGAAATTCAAAATTCAAAATTCAAAAAGCCCAGGGCCCAAGGTTCATCCTTGGTGCCCTGGGTTTCTTGTTTTAGAGCACCTGGGCTTATTTCGTGATTTCGAACATGAACCGCAGCGCCGGGATCTTGTTGCCTGGATGATCGTCGGCGTAAGTGAGCTGCGGCAGCCGATACAGCAGCTGCTTCTCCGTGGGCGGGCCCTGGTAGATGCCAGGGTAGAGGTCGATGATGTGAACGCCCGGCTCACCGGTCGCGTGGAAGTTGATCACCACGTCGCCCTGAGTGTTGAACCCGCAGGCGTACCCCATGTAGTTGTTGTCGTAGGTGGCAATGTAGATGTTGTCGTACTCGGTCCAGCCGACGCCGTTCAGGTGAATCGAGACGGGCGTCCCGACGGGTCCTGACGTGCGTGAAATGCCGACGATACTTGTTTCGATAACGAAGAAGACGCGCGCCAGCGTCTGATCTCCGTCGCGCACAGCGACGCCGTGCAGCCCCCCAAGGTCCAGCGGAACGACAACCTCGGCATCGAGCATCCCGTTGCTGCCCACCGTCACGGCTGGCAGCTCCGTTTCGCTCGGCCCGAAACCGTCACCGGACACCCGGCTCCCGACTGATGTCTGCCACGCGAGCTGGAGCGTCTTGCCCGCTGGGAACCCGGCGCCAGTTAACCGTGCGCGGCTTCCAACCGGTCCCTGAGTCGGCGCGATGGCGGCCGTGATGTTCGCCGTCAGCTCTGACATGGGAACGGGCTGCGGTGCGTAAGCCTCGGCGTATGGCGCCAGTGAGGCGGGACGGCCTGCTGTCGTGCGGAATGAGAAACGGGGACGCGGGAGGTAGTCGTTTGGCGCCTGCTCGTGATTGAGATAACCCTGCCCCTGGAACCCGCTGAGCACCTGCACGACGTGTTCACCCTCAGGGCCAGCGGCGCGGAACCGGGCGACGGCAGATCCTTTCGACGACACAGCCGAGACGAACCCGGCAAGGCTGTTGTCCCAGTTCACGACCCAGGTGCTCTCCATCACACGCGAGCCGATGCCGGTCACCTTGATCTCGACCACGGTACCGATGGGACCGGAGGACGGTGTCATCTCGAAGGTCTGCGTGACCTCGAGGCTCCGCTGAGCGAGCGCCTCACCGTCCACCATCGCGATCACTTCATGGAAGCCGCCGTAGTCCTCCGGGATCGTGAACGTTCCCTCGAGACGACCGTTGGCTGCGATCGTGAACGTTCCGAGCGACGTGCGCAGGTTCTCGAATTTCCTGCCGCGGAAGTAGTAGTAGTCCTCGATGACCCAATCGCCCTTGACGGTCTCCCACGTGAGATCGACTGTCTTACCAGCGGGAAGCCCATCGGCACTGAACTGAACTTCAGCACCCACGACCGGGCGGTCGTACTTCAGCGTGAGGGGACGCGTCTCAACCGAGGATTCCGCAGACTCGTCATCGGCAGGTAGTGCTGTGGCAGTAGTGTCGGCAGCGGGCTGGGAGGGAGAGCAGCCGGCGGCCGCAACGGCCACCAGCGTGAACACCAGAAAGAATCGTGCGCCGGATCGGCACCACAGCGCCACGGTCGCCTCTTCCCCGCTAATCGACGATGTAGACCTGGGAACCGATATCGGGGAACGGCTTGAACGAAGCCTTTCGGCCGAAGCGATCGGTAGCCGTCATCGTGTACGTGATCATCCCCGTCTCGGCATCGTCCGGCACCACCCAGAATCCGGTCCAGAGCTCGAGGGGAACGCGAAGGTAGCCGTTGGGAACCGGTGCGTTCGGCCCGGCCGCGCCTCGCCATCGCATCGGGAAGTCAACGGTCAGCTTGCCCTTCGTCCGGCTGGTGTAGGTGATGTGGCCGGTGATGATGGCGGTGTTCTCGGTCTCGCCCGTTCCGCCGTCGATTGCGGTCATACGGAAACCCATACGCATCCCGCGCTTGAATCGGCTGAGGAGGATGCAGTTCTCAGGATTCAAGCGGCCGTCGAAGAGCGCCGAATCGCCCCACACCACAAGCTGGCCGGACGGGTGACCGGCCTGTGGCTCCACTGGCGGCGGAGCGCCGCGGCCGGCTGGCGCCTGTGCGAACGTTTCGGCCACCAGTGCACTCATCACCATCATCAGCGTGAGCGCGACACCAGAGAAAGCGACTTTTCGCGTCATTGTTCCACTCACTTGGCGGCGCCTGTCAGGAGCGCTTCAGTGAAATTCGTGTTGTCACGAATCGAGCAGTTCCATGGCACCTGCATGAAGGCCACGGTGGACTGTCGCAGGGTGATCGTGTGCTCGATCGGCTTCTGGTACGCCGCGGGATCGTCAACGATCCGCCGAACAGTAAGGATCTTGTCCGCACCAAGCGTATACCGCTCGATGATGTGCGCCTTGGTGGTCATCGGGTGGCCCATCTGGTCGAGCCAGGCGCGGCCGTTGAGACCGATCGTATCGATGACGAAGGTGTCTCCATTCTCGTACCAGCCAATCGAGTCACCCCAGGCGGTCGGATCGAGATCCTCCAGCGGCGGGTGCTTGCTGTTCAGGCGAATGACCCGGAACGTCTGCATGAGCTCATGCAGCATCATCACGTGGTCGGAATTCTGAATGAACCGGGTGCGCGTCGGGTGCGCGTACTGCCGCAGTGGCCCGTTCGGCTCGCAGAACCGAATCCACGGATCGGTCGTCTTTTCGGGCTGCGCCTCGGGACCGGTCGGCGGAACCTCCGAGAGCGTGCGCGCCAGAGCCCAGGGGTGATAGACGATGTCCTTCTCTTTGCCGCGCTGTGCGCCGCCCCTGTCCGCCATGCTGATGCTCTGATACGGCGCGGCGAGCCACGTTCCAGACAGGTCTGGAACGGCCGAGGGCTTCAGGTTGGCCGGCTGCACCGTGGGCAGGTGGTTTGGCAGCGCCAGCAGGTTCGCGGGCGGCTCCGGCGCCACGGGGAAAACGGTTGTCGCAGGCGCCTGAGCGCGGCCGACGAGAGCTGATGACAGAATCAGGATGCCCGCCAGGGTGCAGGCCAAACGCAGCACACGACGCATGTACGTGTCCTCCGGGTACCTGCAGTGGATCCACCGCAAGGATGGCGTAGTCTACACCTTCTTCTTCCAAAACAGGGACGGTGTGGTCTACTTGTGTCCCTCACAGGAGGCATGCTTCATGGCTCATCGCTCGGTTCTGGCTGTTCTTGTTTTTGTCGCCGGCCTGTTCGCGGCGACCGGACCTGTCATCACGGCCCAGGGACGGGGCGGCGGACCCGCGCCGGCCGGCCGCTTCGTGGACAACGGCAACGAGACGATCAGCGACTCGATGACGGGGCTGATGTGGGAGAAAAAGACGTCAGCGGTAGGGAGCGGAGCGAGCACACTTGATGCGCGCGACGTGGATAACACCTACACGTGGGAATACGCGATGGACGACTATCTCGATCGCCTCAACGGTCGATTGATTGCGACCGCCGCCGACAAGTCGTTTGCCCAGCACAACGACTGGCGCCTGCCAACGATGGAAGAACTGCAGACGATCGTCGAACCCGCATCACCTGGCCGGATCAACCCGGCGTTCGGCGCCAACGCGGCAGGCCACTACTGGACATCATCTCGTCGTCTGCTCGGGCCGACCGAGGTGCCCTGGTACATCTCGTTCGGAAACGACATCCCGGTCTATGTGGGCCAACCCTTCAGGCTGCATGTGAGGGCGGTGCGAGACACGAGGTAGGTGCCGAAGGCGCCTGAACCTGTCGTGCTCACGGTCGCCGGGCGCGATGTCGCGATCTCGAACCCGGACAAGATCCTTTTTCCGGACGCACGTGTCACCAAACTGGATCTTGCGCAGTACTACCTTGCCGTAGCCGACGGAGCACTCAGAGGAGCGGGCGGGCGGCCGAACGTACTCGTGCGCTATCCCAACGGTGTCGGTGGTGAGTTCTTCTATCAGAAGAGAGCACCGGCATCGAGGCCTGACTGGATCGAGGTGGTCGCGCTCTCATTTCCCTCAGGGCGACGCGCGGAAGAAGTGGTACCGCGCGACGCTGCCACGCTGCTCTGGATGGCGAATCTCGCCTGCCTCGAGCTCCACCCGCATCCCGTGCGCGCCGACGACCTCGACCATCCGGATGAGCTGCGTATTGATCTCGACCCTGTGCCTGGAGTCGAGTGGTCTCAGATTCGAGCGGTCGCTCAAGCGGTCAACGCCACGCTGACGACGATGGGCCTGACTGGATGGCCCAAGACTTCCGGATCTCGCGGCATGCACGTCGTCGTCCGCATCGAACGGCGGTGGACGTTCACCCAGGTGCGACGAGCTGCGCTGGCCATGGCGCGTGAAGTCGAACGGCAAATGCCGGAGCGTGCGAGCAGCAGGTGGTGGAAGGAAGAACGCCGTGGCGTGTTCCTCGACTACAACCAGAACGCGAAGGACCGTACGGTTGCGAGCGCGTACTCAGTGCGACCAACACCTGATGCTCGCGTATCCGCCCCATTGCGCTGGGATGAGATCGCCGACTGCGACCCGCGCGACTTCACGCTGAAGACGATGCCGGCGCGTTTTGCTGATGTGGGCGATCGCCATGCAGATATCGATCTGCATGCGGGATCGTTGGAGGCGCTGCTGGAGCTTTCGGCTCGACAGGAGAAAGAGGGCCTCGGCGACGCGCCGTGGCCACCACACTACCGCAAGCAGGCGGGCGAAGGACCACGGGTCGCGCCGTCGAAACGCCGAATGCCGATTCATCCGCTCATCGAGCTGGGGCGTTCGCGCGACAAGGCCGCGGCACTCGCCGGCATCGAACGATGGAAGCTCCGTCATCCAGAGGCTGCGGCACATCTGCAACCAGCGGACGTGCTGGTGGACGCCATGCGAGGACGCTTCCGCACGTGGACGCGAGTGCGGATCAATCTTCAACATGTTCCGGACCATCTGCGTCCAGTGCAGGAGCCGCTCGATCCAAACGAGGATGTCAACGACTGGAACGTCAGTCCTGGCGACCAGCCGCGCCGAAGACCTTCTCGAGCTCGTATGAAGTCGTGACCTCGAGCTGATCGTAGCGGCAGTCCTCGGGCTGTCGATCGGGCCGCCAGCGCAGGAACACGGCGGCGTGACGGAATCGATCGCCCTGCATGTGGTCGTATTTCACTTCGCACACGCGTTCGACTCGCACGGGTTCCCACGACAGATCCTTCCCTGCGCTCCATCGACTCTGCCCACCGGGCATGCGGGTCATCTCGCGACCGGCATCCGCCCACTCCTTCCAGGGGTGCGACGTGAGTGCATGCTGCCGCAGCGGCTCGAGCTCCTCTGCCAGCGTCTTCCGCGTCGCCGCGGTGAAAGACGACGTGACGCCGACGTGATGCAGCCGGCCCTTGTCGTCGTACAAGCCAAGGAGCAGTGATCCGATCAGGACGTTTGGGCCGGTCTTGTGCCACCTGAAACCCGCAACGACGCAGTCCGCGGTTCGTACGTGCTTGATCTTCAGCATCGCGCGTTTGCCGGGCTGATACGTTGCCGCGGAGGGTTTCGCGATCACACCGTCGAGCCCCGCGCCCTCGAACTCCTTCAACCATCGCGCGGCCTTTTCCACGTCTCGCGTCATGGGCGTGAGGTGAAGCGGCGCGGCCTGGCCGGCCAGCAGCGTCTCGAGAAGGCGGCGCCGTTCATCCTGTGGCTCCTGACGTACATCCCGTCCACCGGAGGCGAGGATGTCGAATGCGACAAAGGACGCCGGCGTTTCTTTGGCGAGCTTCGCGACGCGTGATGCGGCGGGATGCAGCCTCATCTGCAGCAGGTCGAAGTTCAGCCCTTCTGGTGTTGCGATGACGATCTCGCCGTCCAGAACGCAGCCGTCTGGCAACTGTGCCAGCAGCGCGTCGTGCAGCTCAGGAAAGTAGCGATCGAGCGGACGCAGGTCGCGGCTCTGAATGAAGAGCTCCGAACCCGAGCGGAACACGAGGGCGCGAAAGCCGTCCCATTTAGGCTCGAAGAGATAGTCGCCGCCAGACGGAAGCTGCTCGCTGATCTTCGCGAGCATCGGCTCGACAGGAGGCTCGATCGGAAAGGGCATGATCGCTAGTCTCTAGTCTTTAGTCTCTAGTCTCTAGTCCCGAGCCCCGAGCGGGATCAAATATTAGAATGATTCCATTATTTGATGTAGGATGCAGACCGTGGCGGGCGATCCGGTCGAGCTTCTTCGGCAACACGGCATTCAGGTCACGGCGCAGCGGCTGGCCGTCCTGAGAGCCGTGTCCATCCAGCCTCACGCGACCGCGGAGGCAGTGACCTCGGCGGTCCGGGCCGAGATCGGGGCCATCTCGACTCAATCGGTGTACGACGCGCTGACTGTGCTGGTGGCAGAGGGCCTTCTCCGACGTATTCAACCGGCCGGATCACCGGCACGCTTCGAAGATCGTGTCGGTGACAACCATCACCATCTCATCTGTCGGCAGTGTGGCGGCGTCGTTGACGTCGATTGCGCGGCGGGCGCCGCGCCATGTCTCACGCCCGTTGACGACAAGGGCTACGAGATTGACGAGGCCGACGTCGCTTATTGGGGACGCTGCCCGGATTGCGTGGCGGAGTCGCGCGGCGTCGCTGGTGCGCCGGACGAAAGACACGGCGCCGAGGCCAGCCAGAAGAAATCCACGCGCAAGCGTGCCCGCACCCCAACGGTTCAACCTATTCAGAGGAAGAGATCATGGCGAACGAAATGAAGTGCCCGTTCTCGGGCAAAGTCACGAGCGGCACATCCAACAGCGACTGGTGGCCGAATCGGTTGAATCTGAAAGTCCTGCACCAGAATCCTCCTGCGCGCGATCCCAACGGGCAGGGGTTCAACTACGCCAGGGAGTTCAACTCGGTGGACCTGACCGCCCTGAAGAAGGACGTCGAGCAGGTGATGACGACGTCGCAGGACTGGTGGCCGGCCGACTTCGGGCACTACGGGCCGCTCTTCATCCGCATGGCCTGGCACAGCGCCGGCACCTATCGCATCACCGACGGCCGCGGCGGCGCGGGCGACGGCGAGCAGCGCTTCGCGCCCCTGAACAGCTGGCCCGACAACGCCAACCTCGACAAGGCTCGTCGTCTGCTGTGGCCGGTCAAGAAGAAGTACGGCAAGAAGGTCTCGTGGGCAGACCTGATGGTGTTCGCTGGCAACTGCGCACTGGAGTCGATGGGCTTCAAGACCTTCGGCTTCGGCGGCGGGCGCGAGGACGTGTGGGAGCCGAAGGAAATCAACTGGGGCACTGAACAGACGTGGCTCGACGACCGGCGCTACAGCGGTGAACGCCAGCTCGCGAATCCTCTGGCCGCCGTGCAGATGGGTCTCATCTACGTGAACCCCGAAGGACCCAACGGCAAGCCTGATCCCGTCGCCGCGGCGAAAGACATTCGAGAGACGTTCAGCCGTATGGCGATGAACGACGAAGAGACGGTCGCCCTCATCGCGGGTGGGCACACCTTCGGCAAGACCCACGGCGCGGCCCCGGCTCCGGGCCACGTCGGTCCGGAACCTGAAGCGGCGTTGATGGAAGAGCAGGGACTCGGCTGGACGAGCAAGTACGGCTCGGGCAGAGGTGGCGACACGATCACGAGCGGCCTCGAGGTAACGTGGACCTCGACGCCGACCAGGTGGAGCCACAGCTTCTTCTCGAACCTCTTCGGCTACGAATGGGAACTGACGAAGAGCCCGGGCGGCGCGAATCAGTGGATCGCGAAAGACGGTGCGGGCGCCGGCACGATTCCCGACGCGCACGATAAGTCGAAGTCGCACGCGCCCACGATGCTGACCACGGACCTCGCGCTGCGAATGGATCCGGCCTACGAAAAGATCGCGCGGCGGTTCCACGCAAACCCGGATGAGTTCGCGCAGGCGTTCGCCAAAGCATGGTTCAAGCTCACGCATCGCGACATGGGTCCGTTGCCGCGCTACCAGGGTGCACTGGTTCCGAAGGAGCCACAGCTGTGGCAGGACCCTGTTCCACCGGTGACTCACACGCTGATCGGCGCAGAAGACATCGCCGCGCTCAAGAGCAAGATCCTCGCGTCCGGTTTGTCCGTATCTCAACTCGTCTCGGTCGCCTGGGCATCGGCATCCTCGTTCCGAGGCACCGACAAACGCGGAGGTGCGAATGGGGCTCGCGTCCGGCTTGCGCCGCAGAAGGATTGGGACGTCAACAACCCGCCCGAACTGGCCAAGGTGCTCAAGACCCTCGAGGACATTCAGAAGGGGTTCAACGACGGTCAAGCCGGTGGCAAGAAGGTCTCTCTTGCCGACCTGATCGTGCTGGGTGGATGTGCCGCCGTCGAGCAGGCCGCGAAGAGTGCTGGATTCGCCGTATCGGTGCCCTTCACCCCGGGACGCACCGACGCGTTGCAGGAACAGACCGACGTCGAGTCGTTCGCGGTCCTCGAGCCGAAGTCAGACGGATTCCGCAACTACTTCGGTAACGGACACGACGTGCCGGCCGAGCAACTCTTTATCGAGCGATCGCTCATGCTCACGCTGAGTGCACCGGAGATGACGGTGCTCGTCGGCGGAATGCGCGCGCTCAACGCAAACACTCGCCAGTCAACCTTGGGAGTGTTCACACAGAAGCCAGGAACACTGACCAACGACTTCTTCACGAACCTTCTCGATATGGACACGGAGTGGGTACCGACATCCGGTGCAGCTGAGGCCTTCACGGGAAGGAAGCGGGGAACCGGAGAGGTCAAATGGACCGCCAGCCGTGTCGATCTTCTCTTCGGGTCGAACTCGGAGCTGCGCGCTCTGGCGGAGGTTTACGCGTGCGACGACGCGAAGGAGAAGTTCGTGCGTGACTTCGCAGCGGCGTGGACGAAGGTCATGAACCTGGACCGATTCGACCTCCGGTAGATTCCGAGGCCGAACGACAGACAGCAGAACACTGCCGAAGCGGGTGCCAAACCACCCGCTTCGGCAAAATGAGTTGATGCCGGGTCCGGCTGAAGCCAGACGCCGCGACAACGGACCGCGCGGGCGACGTCCCGCTGTCAGGACACGCGGACGACGCGTGTGCCGCCGGCCAGCAGATCGTGCTTCCCCTGGCGAAGAGGACTCGAGCGGATTGTCGTCGCTATCCAGATCCATGCACCGAGCGCGAGGAACGGCCCCGCGAAGGGTATGGCGCCCAGCACTGTGAAGGACTCGCGAATCACCGCCTGTTCGAACGTGGGATGGCCGCCCAGCGGCGCCAGTACCCGCAGGCCCAGCGCAAACTTTCCGGGTGTTGCGCCGGTGAGCACGTCGAACACGACGAAGTAGGCCAGAACAACCGCTGCGCCGAGGAACAGCCAGTCGAATCCGAAGCCCATCACCCACCCCAGCGCAACGTCAACTCCCACGAGCACCACGGTGTCGATCGCACGGGCGAAGAGCCGGATCGAAAAGTCAGCTGGAACTGGTGAGACGGACTGGGATGACAACACGGGCGTGACCTTTCGAAGCTGACGTGACACCCTTTTATACCTGACGGGCCTTCGTGACGATAATCCAGGAGGTACCCGCTGACCGGCGTCGCGGCCGGAAGACTCCCTTCTATGGACAACGAATTCGATCTGGTGGTTATTGGCAGCGGCCCTGGCGGCGAAGGCGCCGCCATGCAGGGGGCCAAACAGGGCAAGTCGGTCGCGGTGATCGAGCGAATGGCTCACATCGGCGGTGCGTGCACACACCTGGGCACGATTCCGAGCAAGTCACTCCGCCACGCCATTTTTCAGATGACCGAAGCGAACAGCAATCCGCTGTTCAGAGGCTCAGGCCTGACGACCAACCTGGAGTTCCGTGACCTCCGGAAGGCGGCACGGTCGATCATCGACCGACAGGTCGAGATGCGGCGCGGCTTCTACGACCGCAACGATATCCAGGTGCTGCCCGGCCGTGCGAAGTTTCTGGACGCCAACACCATCGATATCGAGGACGGAGACACGCGACGGCAGCAGGTACGCGCCAAAACGATCGTCATCGCCACAGGATCGCGCCCCTATCGACCCTCAGACGTGGACTTCACGCACCCGCGCATCTTCGACAGCGACACCATCTTGAACCTCGAGCGATCGCCACACGCCATCACGATCTACGGCGCGGGCGTGGTGGGTTGCGAATACACGTCGATGTTTCGCAACCTGGAGTGCAAGGTCAACCTGGTCAACACGCGATCCAAGCTGCTCGAATTCCTGGATGACGAGATCAGTGATGCGCTGAGTTACCACATTCGCGAGCGCGGCGTGGTGATTCGCCATAACGAAACGTACGAGAAGATCACCGGCGTCGAAGACGGCGTCGTCCTTTCGCTGAAGTCCGGAAAGCAGCTCAAGACCGACATTCTCCTCTGGGCCAACGGCCGCACAGGCAATACCGACGACCTGGGACTGGAGACGATCGGCCTGGCCCCGAACCAGCGCGGACAACTCGACGTGAACGAAGATTTTCAGACATCGGTACCGCACGTCTATGCGGTTGGCGATGTGATTGGATTCCCGGCCCTCGCCAGCGCAGCCTACGTGCAGGGACGCTATGCGGCCAGCCACGGCCTTCATGGCACAGCCGAGCGGTCGCTCGTATTTCACATCCCGACCGGGATCTACACCAGTCCGGAAATCAGTTCAGTGGGGCGGACCGAGCGGGAATTGACCGCCGCAAAGGTGCCGTACGAGATCGGCCACGCCCAGTTCAAGAGCTTGGCGCGCGCGCAGATCACCGGACAGACGGTCGGCATGCTCAAACTGCTCTTCCACCGCGAAACACTGGAAATTCTCGGCGTGCACTGCTTCGGCGCCAACGCGGCTGAGATCATCCATATCGGGCAGGCGATCATGGCGCAAAAGGGTCAGGCGAACACCCTGCTCTACTTCATCAACACCACCTTCAACTATCCGACGATGGCCGAGGCGTATCGAGTGGCGGCACTCAACGGATACAACCGCCTGTTCTGAGCTCGACTCCGGGCGCTCAACGGGCCTCGGTTCGGCGCGGCACTCGCACGAATGCGGGTCCTCGTCCCCGAACACACCGTCCGCTTCGTCGACCAGTTGCGTGCCACCGAAGGCTGGCACGAGTCGCTTGGCTTACCGACGGCCGTCGAGGCCTCGATCGGCGCCATCACCCACCGGTTGACTCGCGGTGTCGAGATCGAGGTTCGCGCTCTCGGCGCAGAACTCGCAGAGATCAGGCGCCTCGTGCCATGGCTCTCGACGGTGCCCGTGGTCGCATTCGTGCTGCTCACGTGGTGGCATCGCTTTCGTCGATCGACGACGCGAGTGCTGCCCACACCGCACTTGCGATGGCGAGGAGACGAGTTCCTGCGCAACCTCGACCGGCTGCTGGCCGCGTACACGCGGGCACAGGTGCTGTCGGCAGCCATCGTCGGCGCTCTTTGCTGGGTCGGCTTCGCAGCACTCGGCCTCCCGTATCCCGGCACGTTGGGCCTTGCCGCCGGATTGCTGGAGGTCGTGCCTCTGGCCGGTCCCATCGTCGCCGCCGTCGTCGCCACCGCGGCAGCCCCGGACCGTGTCCTCGGAGTCCTGCTGTTCCTGGCGACGCTGCGGGTGCTGCAGGACTACGTCATCTACCCGCGCCTCATCAAACGCACGCTGCACCTGCACCCGCTGGCGGTTGTACTGGCCATCTGGGCCGGGGCGACGCTGGGCGGCATCATCGGCGTGTGCCTGGCAGTCCCGATCGTCGGCTTGATCAAGGCCGCGCACCGGCACTGGCGGGAGTATCGTGATATCGAGACTCTGGTCGCGGAAGAGAGCGCCCGATCCGCGTACAGTTCGCGTGGCGTGAACGGAGCCGGCCCTTGAAGAGACCGTGCGAGGCCGGATAGCGGTCGGTTATCCCCAGCCACAGCCGGTCCCGTGGCACGGCGTGGCTCGGTTACGATATCCCTTCTGGCATCCATCACCTTTTCGTCACCGACCTCCCGTCCTGGGTCTCCAGTGGTTTCTGGTTTCACCCGTCGCGTGAAAGGCGTCCCCACATCCCCGGCAGCGTGCGGCGCCGTGTTGGGCCTGCTCGCCGTCTTCATGGTGACAACGCCGGCCGCGGCGCAAACGCGGGAACGACGAGCGGTCACGGCATACCCGGTGACGACGCCCATCACAATCGACGGCACGCTCAACGAGGCCTTCTACCGCACGGTGCAGCCGGCATCCGACTTCATTCAGATCGAGCCGCAGGACGGCGCACCGGCCACCGAGAAGACCGAGATGTGGATCGGCTTCGATCGCGACACTCTGTATCTCTCGTTCCGGTGCTGGGAAAGCCGCATGGACCGGGTCGTCGCGAAAGAGATGCGTCGCGACAACTCGGCCATCTGGGGCGGCGACGATGTCGTGGTGTTCTACCTGGACACGTTCAACGACGGGCGGAACGGTGTCCAGTTCGTGATCAATTCCATCGGCGGACGAACCGATGGACAGGCGTCCAACGACGGCGCCTACAACGGCGACTTCAACATGATCTGGGACGTTTCGACGGGCCGGTTCGACGGCGGCTGGATCATCGAGACCGCCGTGCCGTTCAAGTCGCTGCGTTACCAGCCGGGCACCGATCAGCTGTGGGGCATCAACGTCGTCCGTACGAACCGATGGAAGAACGAGCTCTCGTTCCTGAACCCTGTACCCAAGGAACGCGGGCAGGCCGGGGTTCATTTCTCTTCAGTCACAGGACTGCTGCAGGGGATCGTCGCGCCATCCGGATCGCGCAACCTCGAGCTCAAGCCGTACGCCATCTCCAACGCCACGGGACGGGCCGTCGCCGGCCGCGGTCTGCAAGATGACCTGGCCGCTGAGGTTGGTGTGGACGCCAAGTACGGGCTGACGCAGAACCTGACCGTCGATCTCACATACAACACAGACTTCGCACAGGTCGAAGCGGATCAGCAACAGGTCAACCTCACGAGGTTCAGCCTGTTCTTTCCTGAAAAGCGTGACTTCTTCCTCGAGAACCAGGGGATGTTCACCTTCGGCGGAGCGTCCAACCAGTCCACTGCGGACAACGTGCCGATCCTCTTCTACAGCCGCCGCATCGGCCTGGAGGGAGGCCAGGCAGTGCCGATTCGTGGCGGCGGTCGCCTGACGGGCCGCGTCGGCCGGTATACGCTTGGCCTCATCAACATCCAGACCGGTGAGGAGCCCGCCACCTCCGCGCAGCCGACCAACTTTTCCGTCGTGCGCATGAGGCGGGACATCCTGCGGCGCAGCAGCGTCGGGCTTCTGCTGACCGGACGCACCACCACCGGGACGGGGCTTCAGAACAACGCCGCGTACGGTGTGGACGGCACGTTCGGGTTCTTCCAGAGCCTTTCGATCAACACATATTGGGCGCGCACCGAGGATCATCTGCGCGCTGCGCCCGCGGGCAGCGGCGATCGCACCAGCTATCGAGGACAGCTCGATTACAACGGCGATCGATACGGCGTGCAGTTAGAACGGCTGGCTGTCGGCGACGCGTTCAATCCGGGTGTGGGCTTCCTGCGGCGGTCCGACATACGCCGCAGCTTCGGGCAGGCGCGGTTCTCGCCGCGACCGCGACGAAACGGCGTGGTGCGCAAGTACTCCTGGACAGGGTCGGTCAACTACGTGGAGAACGGCGCCGGACGTCTCGAAACGCGCGAGCGCGAGGCAGAGTTCGGCATCGACTTTCAGAACGCTGACCGGCTCACCGCCACCTATACCGGCACGTTTGAATACTTACCAAGACCATTCCGCATCGCGAACCGCGTCACGCTGCCGGTGGGCGACTACGATTTCGACACCGTACGTCTCGCGTACAACCGCGCCAACCGCCAACGCGTCGCAGGCAACCTGACCGCCGAGACCGGCACGTTCTACAACGGCCGCAAGACGGCGTTCGGACTCGCCGCAGGCCGCGTCAACTTCTCCCCGAGATTTTCGGTCGAGCCGACGTACTCGGTGAACTGGGTCGATCTGACAGAAGGACAGTTCACGTCGCAGCTCTTCGGCTCCCGGATGACATTCACGAGCACGCCGTTCATGTTCACGAGTGCGCTCCTCCAGTACAACTCCGACACGCACTCACTCTCGACCAATGTCCGGTTCCGATGGGAATACCGCCCTGGCAGCGAGCTGTTCATCGTCTACAACGACGAGCGCGACACGTTTGCCCGTGCGTTTCCCGACCTCACCAATCGGGCATTCATCATCAAGATCAACCGGTTGTTCCGGCTCTAGTTTTACGACCTATTTCGTCTTGTCGGAGATGTCCGACTTGAAGCCCTGAACTTCGGACGCGGCGTAGACCTGTTCGAGGAAGTCCGTGTCGTCCGGCAATCGCTTCAACGGCATGCGATCGCGCGAGATCCACGGCTTCGTGTAGACGAGTGGGTCGTCGATCGTGACGGTGAGCTCAATCACATTGGCGCTCACCCGGTTGTAGCGTTCCTGTACCTTGAGCGCCTCACTGTGCGGAAAGCCGCCGCTGTCGATCCACGTGCGATCCGTCATACCGACCGTGTCCACGACAAACGTCGAGTCGTTCTCCCAGCGCCCCGTGGAATAGCCGAACCATCGGGGATCAGGATCGACAGGCGGCTTTCGGCCGTCGGTCCAGATGATGCGCCACGTCTGGTTGAATGAGTAGAGCATCAGCACAGCCTTCGGCGTGTGCACGATCCGGGTCGGCCGAAACTCGTAGTTGACCATGCGAGGAAATCCCGAAGGATCGCCTAACGTTGTCAGCGGATCGTTGCCCTCGTAGACCTTGGCGGAGTACGGGCCGTGCCCCGGCTTGTTGGCCGCCACCATTTTCTGGCCCAGTGGTGTCATGGGCGGCACCATGCGCCCGGAGAAGTAGTTCTCACCCCCCGCGATTCCGGCCTGACCAGGATCCCACGCACCGGTCAAATCGCGCGCCGGCGCCGGCCCGCCGCCGGTGACCTTGGCAAACTCATCGTTTGGCAGCCCCGCAAAACCCCAGGACTGTCCGGAGACCTGGTAAGGCACGCTCACCATGGTCAACACAACGGTGATGCCCGCAAATAAGGTTGTTCGCATAAGAGGCCCTCGCCTACCGAATCTTCTGCCCGTCGGGCAACGTCACGGTCTCGATCATGCCAACCGGTTCGCCGCTTCTCGCCGGACGAATGACGACGGTCACCGCGTCGCCGACATTGAGTGTCCGCCTGCTCCACCCTCGCTTCGACAGGTCGGCGATATTGGCGGTGGCAACGGACCATGTCTTGACCGTACCGTCCGTACCCTTCACGTCCATTCGGAGGGTGCAGTGTGGATTCCTCCACTGCCATTCCACAACGGTTCCCTGCAACGTCATCTCCGTAGTCGAGTCGAACATCGCTGCACTGTGATGTGCGACGGCCGCCGCCGGTGCACACATCACCACGGTTGCGACAACACCCAAAATAACAATGGCCCTTCTCACAGCAGTACCTCCGTGCATGCGTACAAAAGGAACAACGCCGATCAGCTACCTACGACCACAGGTGCCCACCGCCAACGCCGGATATTCGTGAGTGAAGCGTATTTCCTATGCGCGGGGGATTCAACGCTCAAATCGGGTTGACGTCGAGGGCGATACCCCGGGGGCTGGCGAGCCCGCAAAGACGGCCTGGGCAGCCAGATCGCGCGGAATCCAGTCACGAATCGGGGGCTCCGCCAGGGGACCCGCCCATAATGAAGACACGTGGCTACCGAACGCGGCGGTGACAAATGGGAAGGATTTCCCACCCGGGGCACATTCGCATGTCTCGCCCTGGGGTGCCTGGTCTTCGCGTGGTATGTCAGCCTCCTTCCGTTCAGGCTGGAGTGGGTGCCCCTCCGCGACGCCGTCAGCGACTTCGTTGACATGATGTCGTCGTGGCCTGCCACCGTGCCGCGCGTGAACTTCCTCGCCAATGCACTCATGTTCGTGCCGGTCGGCTTCGGCTTCTACGGCGCCTTTCAAACCGACCGCAAGGATCGCTTCGCGGGGGGCGCGGTGATCGGCTCTCTCGTCGCAAGCGTGGCCGGAAGCCTCACCGCGGAGTTCCTTCAGGAGTTCGCGCCAGGACGAGTGGTTGCCTCGCCGGACGTCGTGGCGCAAACGCTCGGAGCCATGACGGGAGTCGTGTTGTGGCTGATCGCAGGTCCCGACCTGGTCCATTGGATCCGGGACACACGGCGCGACACTCACCATGACCGGGCCACGCGGGCGCTGGTCGCGTACCTCGCATTCTGGGCGTTCGTGAACCTCGCTCCGTTCGACATCACGCTCAACGTCGATCGGCTGGGTCAGCGTTGGCGCGAGGGAGAGATCGTCCTCATTCCGTTCACCTCGAACCTCCCGTGGACCCGACTCGCCTGGGACGCAGTGGTCACCGCGGTCAGTGCGATTCCGATCGGAACGCTCCTGCTGGTGGGATGGCAGCCACGTGGTGAGCGCCGCGGTCTCCTCTCTGCGGTCTGGCTGGGCGTCGTCATCCTCGCCGCTCTCGAGACGGCGCAGATTTTCATCCGGTCGCACGGCGCCGACATGACCGACGTGGTGTGCGGCATGCTCGGCGTTCTGGCAGGCGCCGCGATCGGCGCACAGATCTTCGATCGATCCCCGAACACGCGGTCTCGTGCCACGTCCGGGCTCTGGGGCTGGACGGGTATGGCCGTGTGGTGCGTGATGCTTGCGGCGTATCACTGGCAGCCATTCGACTTCGTTGTGGACGGCGACATGATTCGCGAAAGGCTCGCACGCGTGTCGCTCATCCCGCTCGCGGGGTACCGGTCGGGGTCGGATCTGAACGCGTTCAACACACTCCTCGCCAAACTGGGCATGGCCGTGCCATTCGGTGTCGCCGCATCACTGGCGCTGCACGGACTGCGCAAGCGTCCGGCGATCTTCACGTTGATGTGGATGATGCTCGCGGCAATCGTCTTCAGCGTGATGGAGTTCGGGCAATTCTTTCTGCCGACGCGGGTGCCGGATCCGTCTGATGTGGGGCTGGGTATCGCTGGAAGTGCCGGCGGTGTCTGGCTGGCGCGATGGCTTCAGGCGGGCTACGAGGTCAGACATCCGCAACGCGTGTCACATCTGTCATCGCCGTCAGTTGTGCGCGATCGTGCACAGACAGGAATGTTACTCAGCAGGAAGAAAATGGAAGGTCAGGAAGAATAGTCCTTTCCAATCAGACTTCTCCAGCCATCGATCGTCCTCACCACAACTGTAAGTCCGTCTACCAAAGTAGGTTGCCGTCCGTCAGGATGCCTTTTCCATCCATGGCCCGGACCTTGCGGTCTCATGGCTCGCCCCCAGATGACCTGCGTGAGAGATATGAACACTCAAGGCACGGCGATCGATTTGGAAAAGGCAGACGCGATTCTGCTGCTGGACGCCCCGAAATGGGAGTCGCCCGACGTGTGCGATACGTCGCGCGCCTCGTTCTCGTATGCCCTGATCCTGGCGGTTCCGGTAGCGCTCATTCTGGCGGGCTTCGCGTTTCTGGCCCAGTTGACACCCGATCTACCGGTGGTTTCGACCCTCGTTCTGGGTCGGTAGCCCGGGTATCCGGAATACTCACGCCCGCTGCGGCTGCGGTCGCGGCAGGGCGACCTCATTCCTGGTTGTTTCCGGTCAACCACCAAGTTCCGGCCGTTACAATGGATCAGCCGCTTCTGGCCCACTACGCAGGGTGAGCTCATGAACTCTCGCGCTCGTGTCCGGCTGACGATCCTCATCGCAGCGATCGTGACGGCAGTCGGACTTGCCGCCGCGCAACAGACGACGCAGCCGGCGCAGCCGATTCCGCCGAACGTCCTCGCCGCGACACTGGATCAGGCAGTACCAGTCGATCCGCTGATCACCGTCGGGACGCTCCCCAACGGTCTTCGCTACTACCTCCGAGAGAACCGTCAGCCGCAGGCACGGGCCGAGTTGCGACTCGTGGTCAATGCGGGTTCCGTGCTCGAAGACGAAGACCAGCGCGGGTTGGCGCACTTCGTCGAGCACATGGCGTTCAACGGGACGTCCAACTTTCCCAAGCAGGACATCGGCGCATTCATGCAGGCGCTCGGCATGCGCTTCGGCGCGCACGTCAACGCGAACACGAGCTTCGACGAAACGATCTATCACCTCCAGATCCCCACCAGCAATCCGGCGGTGATCGATCGCTCGCTCCAGATCATGGAGGACTGGGCGCGCAATGTGACGTTCGATCCGGTCGAGATTGAAAAGGAGCGCGGCGTCATCCTCGAGGAATGGCGCCTCGGGCTTGGCGCTGGCGAGCGCATACAGAACACGCAGTTTCCTCTGCTCCTCAAAGGCTCGCGCTACGCCGACAGGATCCCGATCGGCACGCCCGACATCATCCAGAAGGCAAGCCCCGAGCGTCTGAAACAGTTCTACGCGGACTGGTACCGTCCCGATCTGATGGCGGTCATCGCGGTCGGCGACTTCAACAAGGCCGCGATCGAGCCGCTCATCAGAGCTCGTTTTGGCTCCATCCCCAGCCCGTCATCTCCACGGCCGCGGCCTCCGTATGTGATCCCGAGTCAGCAGGGAACGTCCTATTCGACGGTGACGGATCCTGAAACTACGAGCACGCTCATCAGCGTGTCGAGCACGATGCCCGCTCGAGAGCAGGCGACGATCGGTTCCTACCGCCAGCACATGGTTGAGCGTCTGTTCAGCAGCATGTTGTCGGACCGGCTCGACGAGATCGCGCAGGCGCCAAACGCGCCGTTTCTCAGGGCGCAGACAGGCCGGGGACTGTTCGTCCGCACGGCGGAGGTGACGAGTTTGAGTGCACTCGTCGCGAGTGGTGGCGTCGAGCGCGCCCTGACGGCGCTGTTCACCGAGATCGATCGAGTGGCGCAGTTCGGCTTCACGGCCACAGAGCTCAATCGGGAGAAGCTGAACAACCAGCGCGGACTGCAGCGATCGGTGATCGAGAAGGACAAGAGCCCTTCCGGTCCGCTGGCTGATGAGTTCGTCCGTGCATTCACTCAGGGTGAGCCGATCCCGGGCATCGTCTATGAGTTCGGGTTGAATCAACGGTTTCTGCCGGAGATCACTCTGGCCGAGGTCAACGCCGTGGCCAGGGACTGGATGCCCAACCGCAACCGTCTGGTGGCTGTCGCGGCGCCTGAAAGCGATCGGCCCTCGCTGCCAACGGACGAAAGGCTGGCTGGCGCGATCGCCGCGGCGGGCAGCGTGCCGCTGACAGCCTACGTGGACAGGACCAACATTCGTCCGCTTCTCGCGAACCTCCCGTCGCCTGGAACGATCGCCGCGACGTCGATCAACGAACCGCTGGGGATCACCGAGTGGAGGCTGTCCAACGGCGCACGCGTGGTGCTCAAGCCCACGATGTTCAAGCAGGACGAAATCATCTTCCGCGGGGTCAGCCAGGGAGGCACGTCGCTCGCCAGCGACGCAGACTACGTCGCCGCCGAAACTGCGTCTCTCGTCGTGGCGCAGGGTGGACTCGGCGAGCACAGCCGGCTCGATCTCGAACGTGTCCTTGCCGGCACGACCGCATTTGTGAGAGCTGACATCGGCGAGACAGAGGAGGCGATTGGTGGCGGCACCGCCAGCAAGGACCTCGAGCAGATGTTTCAGCTGGTGTACCTGAGGTTCACGGCGCCCCGAGCCGACCCGGTCGCATTCCAGGTCCTGACCGACCAGCTCAAGGTGACGCTCGCGAACAGATCGGCCACGCCCGATGCCGTCTTCGACGAAGCGCTCGACGCAGCCGTCACACAGAACCATCGACGGGCCCAGCCTCTCACTCCGCAGCGCCTTACGGAGATGAACCTGGACAAGTCGCTCGCGTTTTACAAAGACCGGTTCGCGGACGCGAGCGATTTTGTCTTCGTCTTCGTGGGTAGTTTCGATCTGGCCACGATGAAACCGCTCGTGGAGCGCTATCTGGCCAGCCTGCCCTCGACACAGCGAAGCGAAAGGGCGAAGGACGTCGGCATCCGGTTCCCCGAGAGCGTGGTACGACGGCAGGTGGTCAGCGGTATCGCTCCGCGCAGCCGCGTGAACATCGTGTTCAATGGCGCATTCCAGAACGACGAAGCGCACCGGGTTCTCGTCAGAATGATGGGCGACACGCTGGCGGGAAATCTGCAGCGGACCCTGCGAGAGGACCTGGGCGGAACCTACGGCGTCCGGGTATCGACGACGTTTACGAAAGAACCGACGCAGGAGTACCGCGTGGTCATCGATTTCTCGTGTGACCCGAGCCGTACGGAGAGCCTCATCCGGAGTGCGTTCGACGTCATCGAAGACTTCAAGCGGAACGGTCCTGCCGATCGCCAGGTCGCCGACGGAAGGGCGGCGCTCCTTCGCGATCTCGAGACGAACAACGAGCGGAACGACTACCTGCTGAACCGAATCATCTTCAAGTACGAGTACGGCGAGGACGTCAGTGACCTTCTGAACATGAAGCCCATTTACGACCGCCTCTCGGTGTCAGCGTTGCGCGACGCGGCCCAGATGTACCTGGATACGAACCGCTACGTCCAGGTCACATTGATGCCCTCGAAGTAAGATCCCTCCACGAAACCCACACGATCCGGGGGCGGCCCGCAGGCCGTCCTTTACGCCCTTCGCGTCGCGAATCAGGTTGGCTGGAAGCACCTCTGGCACACCGCGCGCAGCAGGAACGTCTGCAAGACATGCGCGTTCGGCATGGGCGGTCAGCTGGGCGGGATGGTCAACGAAGGCGATCACTTCCCGGAGGTCTGCAAGAAATCGCTGCAGGCCATCGCGTCGGACATGCAGGACGGAATCACCGCCGACTTCTTCTCTCGCTTCTCCATCGCCCAGCTCCGAACACTCTCGTCACGCGAGCTCGAACGCTGCGGCCGCCTGGTCAACCCGGTCTACGCGGGCCACGGAGACTCTCACTATCGTGTCATCGCGTGGGATGAGGCACTCGACAGACTCGCCCGGTCATTGAAGGCAGCAGGGCCTGCGCGCAGCTTCTTCTACGCCAGCGGGCGATCGTCGAACGAGGCAGGATCAGCGATGCGGACGTCGAACGTGCCGCGATGGCCGCGGAGATTCACGACGATATTCTGAAGCTTCCAAAGGGCTACGACACTGTCCTCGGCATTGGTGGACGGCTGCTCTCGGCCGGGCAGATTCAGCGGGTGAACATCGCCAGAGCGCTCGTCAAGAATGCACCCATCGTGATTCTGGACGAGGCCACGTCGAACCTTGATTCGATTTCCGAGACAAAGATCCAGCTGGCGCTCGACCGTCTCACAGGCGGTCGGACGACGTTCACGATTGCACATCGGTTGTCTACGCTTCGGAACGCGGACCTGATTCTGGTCATTGACGGGGGGCGTCTTGTCGCGTCGGGCCATCACGAGGAACTGCTGGCGGCGTGCGCGCTCTACCGGAATCTCTGTGCCGCCCAGCAGTCAGGCCACAGTACGCTCACGCTCTCGCCCGAACGCACACCGCCACGAGTGCCCACCAACGCCGCCGTCTAGCCGTTCGAGGCGACCGCGCAGGTGCCAGGACAGCTTCTCAGCGGCTGCTGCAGCCTTTCGCGGCCTCTTCGAAACCGTCGAAGAGACGTTTCGCATTGGGGCCGGCGAGCGTCTCGATGCGATGCGGTTGTCCTTTTTCGAGCGTGTAGCGTGCGTTGGTGCCCTGCAAGCGAAGGAACCCCACCTCGTTCGCCATCTCTGCGTGCCAGCGGTACTCATCGAACTCGCCGACATACAGAAAGACGCAGAGGTTGGCGATGGCTCGAAGCTTGGCTTCGCTCGGCTCCCACATGTAGCCAGGGAACGCGGTGACGGAGCGGAAGAACGACGGGTGAGCCGCGGCAACGTGCATCGCGGCGATGCCGCCATTCGACGGACCCGCAATGTGAAACGCGCCGCCCTGAATCTTGTAGGTGGCCAGGATGGTCTTGAGGAACTCGGGGAAGATTCGCGCTCCGCCTTCGAAGAACAACTCGCCATCTGGAGCCGCAGGCGCAATCACGATGTAGCCGCGCTTCTCCGCCTCCGCGCGGAAGTTGCGGTTGAGCACGTTGTCCACGACGTTCATCGTCTGCGGACCGCCGCCGAATACGAGAACGCCGGGGTATTCCTTCGCCGGCGCGTATCCATCCGGCAGGACGACCTTGTAGCGGACCGTCTTGCCTGCCACGCGCACGGTGTGCTCGCTCAACTCCGCGTGAACAGGCGAGGCCGCAACCAGGATCAGCGCGATGACGGCCGGAAGGATTGTTCTCATTCTCCTCCCAGCTCCGGATATGACGGCAAGCGCGCGCACAGCCTTGTCCATGAGAAGAAAGTGTAGCCCTATCTCTCCTGGGGGTGCGTCCCTTCCGAGATGAACGGCCGCGCGCCGAGTATCATCCGACGCAGACCGGATGATCCCGAGCACAGGCCGAAACAGCTGCCTGCTCACCGTTTCGAGATCAGGCACAATGGACGCGGATGGACTTCGACATCATCAGACGGCTCCTGGCCGCGTTCGAGCGTGAGCAGGTCCGTTACGCGATCTTCGGCGCCGTGGCGATGAGTCTGCACGGACTGGCCCGGTTCACGGAGGATTTGGACGTGTTCGTAGCGCCAGAGGCCGCCAACATCGACCGACTGAAAGTGGCCTTGCGCTCTGTCGTCGATGATCCAGAGATCGAGCACATCACGGCGGCCGACTTGCTCGGCGAGTATCCCGCCGTCCAGTACGTGCCGCCGGATGGCACCTTTCACATCGACATCGTGACCAGGCTCGGTGAGGCGTACGCGTTCGCCGATCTCACGATCGGACGGGTCCCATTCGATGGCCTCGAGGTGTCGGTTGTGACGCCGAAGGGTCTCTACGAGATGAAGCGCAACACCGTCCGCCTGAAGGACCGCGCCGATGCCGAAGCGTTGAAGGAGCGCTTCGGAATAGGTGACGAGGGAGAGCACTGATATGCCCGTGCGGAAGTTTCGTAGCGTGGAAGAGATGAGCCGACTCGTCTGGCGACCGGCCGGTCACCCTGCACTCGCTCGGGCCATGGCATCAGTTTGGGCTTTCGGCCGTCGCCTCGACAGACCGGCGTTCCGACCAGGGGTCAGGAAGTTCAGATCGGTCGTCGAGATGAAAGCGGCCAGATCGCGATGAGCGTCGTGTGGAACTCCACGGATTTCATTCTCCTCGCAGCTCCGGATATGACGGCGGCGCCACCCGCCGCTTCGATGCGGCCTCGTAGGCGGACGCCACCCTCAGGATTCGGTCCTCAGCGCCAGGCTCAGCGCGGAACACGAGTGAAAACGGCAGCCCGGGCTCACCCACGGTTGTCGGCGTGTCGTTGTTCTGCGCGATGTAGCGTTGCCGGTCCGGGCTGAGCACGAACGTCGCGTCGTAGACTTCCCGCACGTACCCGGCCGGGATCAGCACTTCCGTCTCGCCTGAATAGGGCCCCATGCGAATGTCACCTCGCGTGTCACCAGCCGGCCCAGGCCAACCGGCCAGACCGATCTTCCCCGGGGGCAGCGACGTGTGCAGCCGGACGACGACGTCCAGTTTGTTCTCCTGGATCACCTTCATCTCGACGCGCCGGAGGAGCTCGCGAAGCATCAGGCGTTCGGCCACACCCTGGCGCTCGCCAAGCGGCGCCATCATGGTCTCGACCTCCTCCCAGTTCTTCCACATCGCCCGCTGTTCGTCGCTCCAGAATTTCGAACGGGCATTCAGCGTCGGCCAGTCAACGAGCGTCTCGGTGAAACCCCGCACCTTCCAGTCTGCCGCGCGACGGGACAGGTACTGCGCCACGTGGAAGCGGAACTGGCGTTCGGCGGCGAGCGTCTGGATGGTGCGAATGTTGAGCGCGCGCGGTGGCGGGACGTGCCCTTCCGTCATCGCCAGCATGTAGTCAACCGGCTTCATCGAGCCCGACCCAAACGTTTTGCCAGGGGCGAATTCAGTCGGCTTGATTGCGGCCGCGAATTCGGGGAAGACCGGCTCACCTCGCCCGTTCAGCCGGTACAGCAGGTCGGGGAAGAAGATCGGCACGAGCTCGGCGAGGGCGCGCGTGTAGCTCGTCGTCATGTTCTCGATCGACGGATCGTCGGTCCAGAGCGGATCCGTGGACTCGACCAGCGTGGCGCCGAGTTGCGAGCCAAGGACGTCCGCGATCTCCTTGGCCGCCGCGCGTGCGATGGGCTCGTCCGCCTTGACGCCGGGAAACGTGAGCATCGACTCCCGTATGACGCCAATGCGCACGCCCTTCAGCGAGCCGGGCGCGCCGGAGGTCGAGCCCGCGGCAGCAAACGATCCACTGCCGAAGCTCGCACGCGGCACGGTGGTGAAGACATCGCGCGGATCGTAGTAACCGTTCGCCGGGTCCTTCAACGCGTCGAGCACCTTCGCGGAATCCGTGATGCTCCGGCAGTGGATGCCCGATCGGTCGTTGTGGATGTCGGCGCCGATGGCGCCACCCTGGAACGAGATCATCGACTTGTGAGGCAGGAGCAACGCCACCGAATTGTGGTTGGCCGGACCGCGGCACGACATGCTCGTCTCTTCGCAGATGCTGCACATGACGAGATTCGCGCTGACCGATGCTCCGGAGCCCGAGCTCGAACCGAGCGACGCCGCGCGCGTGGAGTCGTAGGCGCTGTGGGGGTTGCCGGACCAGCTGCTGCGTTGATAACCGAGGTCGGACGCGAGCACCTTCTCTGGCTCGTTCCGCCCGCCCGGATCGGCCGGGATGCCGTTGTACTCCGTGTTGACGGCCTTGGCGTAGATGATGGCGCCCTTCTGCCGAAGCTGAGCCACGAGCGTGTGGTCGCGGGCCGGGAAATCGATGTCGTAGCGGGCATCGGCCGCCGACGTTGACCGCATGTCCATCGTGTCGAACGGATCTTTGAAGGAGAACGGGATGCAGTACATGGGCATCGCCGCCAGGTCTGGCGCGACGCCAAACTGCGTGTCGAGTTCGTCCGCTCGCTCCAGCGCATCCGGCTGCTTGCGGAACTCTTCGCAGACCGCCGGCGACCCCGCAGGCAACGGACCTTCGGACGGACGCCGGTCGCGATCGCCCTTGCACGTGACCGACCGTTCCCCCCGCAGGTTCAACGTGCCGAGCGCATTGATCTGGTTCGTGTCGGGCGTGCCGACGGTCATCCCGTATTGCTGCTGCACGTCAGGGTCTGACGCGGTCGCCTCCATGCGTCCCAGTTCGATAGGCGGTCCGGCATACCGGTCGTAGTCAGGCAGAAGCGTGGACACGGCGACGGTTTCGGTTGGAAACCGCAGCGGCGCGCCGGCGCGCACGGTCCCGGAAGCCGCAGGTATGGAAGCGCCATCCACGGTGACAAGACGATCGCTCACCCCGTTGTAGGCACGCGCGCGGTCGAGATAGGCCTGCACCACGCCGCGGCAGGTGACGAGCCGCTGCTGAATGGCGCGATGGACATCGGCAATCGTCGCCTCTTCGATCCGGAAGGTACCGGCCTGGGCCGTGGTCGCCGGCGACGGCTGTTGGCACGACAGAGAGGTCAGGCTGACACCGACAATCAGGGCGCCAACAACAACACGCCCGACGATCCGGTGACGATCGGCGATCTTCATGGAATCCCCCTGTGAGCGAGCGTCTGTTCGAGGAGCGAACGCAGGCCCGCGATCATATAGCAGGAGGAACGGGTAACATCCAGGCCCGATGCCGATGGTCGAGCGCCGCGAGGTCCGCCTGCTTCTTGCGTGCTCGCGCCCGCGACTCGATACGGCAGTAAGAACCGAGGTGGCCGAGATGGTCACCCTCGGCATTGACTGGACGGCGCTGGTCTCGCTGGCCTTACATCACGGGGTGAGTCCGGCGCTGCTCACAGCGTTCGGGGAACCTTCGAGCCATTCACCGATTCCGGTCGAAATTTCGGCGGCGCTCCGCCAATATTGCGACGCCGCTCGCGAACGAAACACCTATCTCGCCGCTGAACTGCACGCCATCCTTTCCGCTTTGGCCGATGTGGGTGTCACTGCCCTGCCCTTTAAAGGAGTGCTGCTCGCCGAGATGCTCTACGGAGACCTGGGACAACGGGCGCCTGGCGACATCGACTTTCTCGTTCGGCCAGGCGACGTCACCGCGGCGTGCGACGTACTCCTGGCTCGCGGGTATCGAGACGCGTATGTATCGTCGGTCACCATGACCACGATCCAGCACGAACTGTATCGCCGATATCAGTGCGAGTATCAGTTCGTTCGCGCGCGCGACGGCGCGGTGGCCGAACCGCATTGGGCCTTCGCCAAGAGAACACGGGCGATGGATCTGGACTATCCGGCGCAGTTCGCTCGAGCGCGCAAGACCATGCTCGCGGGTGTGCCGATATCGGCGCACGCACCCGAAGACCTGCTGTTGCTCCTGTGCGTCCACGGTGGCAAGCATGAATGGGAGCGATTGGCCTGGATCAGGGACGTCGCCATGCTGCTCGAGCGAAGCGCCGATCTTGGTCTCGACGTCGATCTGGCGCTTGCGCGCGCGCGGAAACAAGGATGCGCCCGTGTCCTTCTGCTCGGCGTCGAGGTCGCGCACCGGCTCCTCGGCGCTCCACTGTCACCGGGCATCCGCCAGGCGATCACCGGCGACCGCGGCGTGGCGCCGCTCGCCGATGACGTCGCGGCCCGGCTGTTCAGGGACGATCGGCGGAAGTCGAGTGACTTCTGGGTAAGGTCGTTCGCGTTCAACATGCACGAGCGACTGACCAGTCGCGTGAGATATGTGGCGCGAACGCTAATCTTGCCGCGTCGCGAACACATCGAGATGGTGGCGCTGCCAGCCTCGCTCGCGTGGCTCTACTACCCGTTGCGCTGGGGACACGACTACGTCGCGCTCCCTCTGTGGATCCTGACGCGCCCCTTGAGAAAGGGCCGGCCCTCCAGGGCAACCACCTAGAGCCGTGTCACGCCACGACAATCACGGACTTGGGCCCGAGGCGGCAACGCATCACCCCGTCCCGCATGGTGATCAAACGGCGGATCGACGTCTCTGCCTTGCCCGTGAATACGGCGAGCTGCCGGCCGCGCCTGACCATGCACGTCAGGGTGCGCCCGGATCGCATCAGTTTGAAATCGTGGATATCGATCGTCTCCGTCTGTCCTCCGGCGAAGACGAGCTCGACGCTGTATCGCGACGAGTCCGGTGAGAAGGGTGAACGTGGACGGACGGCAAAACGCTCAATAGCCAGAAGCGCACGCACGCCCGCGGTTTCAGCTGGAACGCCGAGCGCGAAGAAACCCACCTGCGCTTCCTCTGCCGGGTCGAGTCCAAGGATCTCACCCACGGCCCGTTCGGGAAACGCACCAACGGCGCAAGGCGCCAACTTCATCGCCGTCGCCGTCAGGTACATCGTCGCCGGACGTGCTGGATCGCCCGAAGGTGGGACGTCTCGTTGATTGGGCGAGACGCCTCCAGTTCTATGATCTCCGCATGTCCTCACTCGAGGCTGGCGTGCGTGCCGTCCGCGATCTGGCGACCTGATCTTGAGTCGGCAGACTGAGACTGCCGAGTCACGTTCGCGAACCCCGACCTGCGTCGAACTCAGCGCCGCTGCAGCGCGGCTTTCACACGCTCCGTCGTGAACGGAATCTCGCGCAGCCGCACGCCGGTGGCGTCGAAGAAGGCGTTGCCGATCGCAGCTGCGGTCACGGTGACGGCGGTTTCGCCGGCACCCATCGCCGCGACATCGGTCTGGTTGAGGAGGATGCTTTCGACCTTCGGCACCGCGGCGCCGAGGTACAGCGGTCGATAGCTGCGCCAGTCAACAGACGTCACGCGGTCGGTCCCCCACGACACCTCTTCGAGCAGCGCACGGCTGACGCCCTGGAGGGTGCCGCCCTCTACCTGATTCCTGATGCCGTCCGGGTTCGAGATCGGACCCGAGTCCATGGCCACGACGCAGCGCTTCACCGTGATGACGCCGCTGTCCTGATTGACGTCAACCTCGGTGATGTTGGCGCAGTAGCCGTTGTCGCCCTCGTACAGGACGCACGCAACGCCACGACCGGTCACGACGCCCGTCCTGCGGGCGGCAGGCTTCGGGGACGGTCGAACATCCCACGGCGCCATCTCCGCGGCGGCTCTCAGTACGGCTCTCAGCCGCGGATCGCGCAGGTGCCGCAGTCGGTACTCGACGGGATCCGCTTTGAGCGACGCGGCGATCTCGTCCATGAAACACTCGTGCGCGAAGGTGTTCTGCAGCCGTGCGGGCGAGCGCAGGGGACCGGTGAAAAACGGTGACTCGACCGTGTGGTTGAGCACACGTTCGCTCTTCACAACGCCGCAGCCACCGCACTCGGTTCCCACACATCCCGTGACGTACGACGGCGCGGTGTTGGAGCCATTGTCGAACCCGCCCTGTGGCGGGGGAGCGGGCGTACGCGGCTGGAAGCGCTGCGGCTCGAAACCGGCCAGAAAACCAGTCACGACGTTGCCAGGCGCATTGCCTCCTGGCCGCCCTCCGCGCGTCGGAGACCAGCCCGCGTAGTCCCACGCGACAATCGTCCCGCTGGCATCGAGCGCCACCTGCTGATCGACAACGTAGGCAAGGCCGTAGTTTTCCCAGGCCATTTCGTCCTTGCGCGCGAGCTGGACGCGCACGGGTCTGCCGACCGACTGCGACATCAGTGCGGCGTCATACGACACGGTGTCGGCACCGTTCACGCCGTAGCAACCGGGTCCCATCTTGAAGATGATCCGAACATCAGTGGGCGGAACGCCGAGCAGCATCGCGGTCGTGTTCCGGAGCGGATGCACGGCCTGTGAGGCCGAATACACGGTCACCTTCTCGCCCTGCACATCCGCAACGGCGCATGCGGTGCCAATCGATCCGTGCATCTGGTACGGATACAGGTACGTCGCCTTCACCACACGCGCGGCCGACGCGAGCGTCGCGTCCACATCGCCGGAGTCCACGGTAAACCCGTCGCGGACCGGGCTCTTGCGCATGTGGTCGTGAAATGTTCGTTGCGCGGGAAGCGTGGTCCCCGCCGACCACTCCACTTTAAGTTTCGCGGCAGCCTGCACGGCCTGCCACGGCTTGTCAGCAACCACTCCCACGAAATTCTTGCGGACGACTACTTTGACGAGGCCCGGCATCCCCTGCACAGACGACTCGTCAACGCGAATGAGATTCGACCCGATGGCCGGCGGACGCACGACGCGGCCGTGCAGCATGCCGGGCACACGAACGTTGTGGACGAATTCGTACTGTCCGGTTGCCAGCGCGGGTATGTCGAGCCGCTTCACTGGTGTCCCTAGCACCCTCCACGTGCTGGGATGTTTCCGCCGGGCGTCGGGATTGAGCTGTATCTCGAACGTCTTCCCCCCCACGAGCTCGCCGTAGCTCACACTCTTCGACGAGTCGGACATCGCACTCACGACGCCGTCATTCGCCGACAGTTCACCGATCGGAACGCCCAGGCGAACCGACGCGAGCTGCACGAGCGCCTCGCGTGCCGTCGCCCCGGCAAGCGCCAGGTTCGAGGTATTGAAATTCGCCGGATGAGACTGCGCGCCCGACGTGGTCCCCTGGTCAGGCGTCAGCGCCGTGTCACATTGAATCAGCGTGACGCGATCGATCGCGACGCTCAACTCCTCGGCAACAAGCTGCGTCTGCGCGGTGAAGAGTCCCTGGCCAAACTCGCACTTACCGGTGTAGGCCGTCACGCGGCCGTCAGCCGCGATGGCAATCCACGAATCCAGTGCGGTTCCGGGACTTCCGTTGATGCCCTGCGCCAAGACCACGTCAGATGTCAGGCCGAGGTTCGACACCACTCCGGCAGCGCCGAAGGTAACGATCAAGGCGCCTGAGCGCTTCAGGAAGTCGCGCCTCGAGAATCCGGCTCTGTCGAGGGCCTCACGCGCGTCGGCGGTCATGCTCGTCGTCTGGACAGAGGTCATGCCGTCCTCCGTGCCGCGTTCGCCTGCACGTAAATGCGAATGGCCTGGAAGATCCGCTGATGCGCCGCGCACCGGCACAACACGGTGGACATCGCTTGCCGGATCTGCGCGTCCGTGGGGTTCGGCGTCTGATCGACCAGAGCCTTCGCCGTCATGATCACGCCGTTGATGCAGAACCCGCACTGCATCGCCTGCTCGTCAATGAACGCCTGCTGCAAAGGGTGTGGACTCTCCGGCGATCCCAGGCCTTCGAGCGTCGTGATCTCCGAGTTGTCCAGCGTGCTGATGGGCGTCACGCACGAGCGTACGGCTCGTCCCTTGATGTTGACGGTACACGCTCCGCATTGCGACAGTCCGCAGCCGAACTTCGGCCCGCGAAGCTCGAGGTCGTCGCTGAGCACATAGAGGAGCGGCGTCGCCGGATCGACGTCAACCGAGTGCGACCGGCCATTGACTCTCAGGTTGAACACGGCCATTTTCAGATCCTCACGGGACTCGGGGCTCGCGGTTCGGGTGCCGACTATTCGCCAGGCATCGACGCCGACAGTCGCGCGTTCTCCCGCAGTAGAACAAACGCGATAGAGATCCAGACGACGGCAAATCCGAGGTTGAGCAGGGCAAAGCCACGTGCCTCCAGGGCCAGCATGCTCGTACCCAGGAACACCACGATCGCCGCGACGAGGTCGCCAATCCGCACGAAGAAGCTGTCCACCGCCTGTTTGGCCTTGTACTTTTCTTCCCGCGACGTCGGCAGCCACAACAACTGCTTGGCGGTGTTCATCACCGAATAGTCGGTCGAATTCTCCGTCGTCTTCGCCCAGCGAACGACTGCCAGCGTCGCGCCGAACGCGATGACTCCATAAGCGCCCAACGCAATGAACGGGAGCGCGAAGAGCACACCGGCAAGACCAAACGCCTTGATCAGACGCGGCGCCACCAGTACTTGAAGAACGACCGCGAGGATGTTCACCCAGAAGAAGTAGTTGGCGTAGAACGCTCCGATGTACGGGCCCGCTTCGAAGGCCGGGTTGTTCCTGCCCGCTTCCGCCGCGGAGGCCACCACCATGTCGCTCAGGATGAATTCACCGGTGGTATTCACGACGTTCAGCAGGATGAGGAGCCCTGCGATGAGCACGATATACCGATTCGAGAAGACGAGGGCGAACGCGCCGCGTCCCCCGATGGGCGCATCAGCAGTTGACGCCTTCCGTCCACCGAATCCCGCCGTGCTGCTGGCGGTGTAGAGGGCCGTGGTGGCCGTCAGAATCGCGGCCGCGAGATACAGCATCAAATGCGGCGACAGCTGGGCTCTGAACATCCGCTCGGCGATCCAGGCGCCGACGGGCGCGCCGAGAGTCATCCCCGCACCGATGATTGGAAAAAGCCTGGTGCCGGCGTCTTTGGTGTAGATGTCGTTCGCGTACGACCAGAACTGTGCGGGGACTGACAGACTGAAGAGCCCCACCCAGATGTAGAAGAACATCCCGATGTACTGAGCCTGGGCCTGGATCGCCAACGCGAACACGATGATGTTAACGACAAAGAACGCGGTGACGCCGAAGACGAGCTTCATGCGATCGACGCGCGACGCAAACCAGCTGTAAGCCGGGACGAAGCCCATCAACACCAGCGCCTGCCCGGCAGAGGCGTACGTTTTGATCTCCGCGGGACCGGTGACGCCGAGCGACGCCAGCCATCCGGGTACTGCCGTGGTCAGGATCAGCGGCTCCCTGACCGTCTTGATGATGTAGTAGCAGACCAGGATCAGAAAGATATTCACCAGCATCGTCAGCGCGCGCAGACCTTCGCCGGGATGAACCTCGGTGAAGATGCCGAACGCCCGGTCGATGGGGCCTGAATGTGCCTCCGCCGTCGTCGCTGTGAGCATAAGAAACTCGCTGGGGAATTTTACCCCTCGCCGAGCGCTGTATCAGGGTTTTGCGGGAGGCGCGAACGGTCCAACGTCGGGCCGTGCTTGGGTATTGGCCAGAGGACCAAGCTCTGCCGCCACGCCGCGCGCGATGGCCGCTGTTTCGCTGCCTGCCTGAAAGCAGGTGAAGTCAGCACGGTCGCGCCAGGCGATCGGGCCGCACAGACGAACCCTGGCCTTGATCGTCGCGTCGTGCACGATGTTGATCGCGCGCTCGTAGTCGGGCGTGCCCTGCCGAAAGCCTGAGAAATTCCCAAGGTCGCCGCTGGCCGCAAAGAGGGCGGTGACGCCGGGGACCTTGGCGATGGCGTCGGCGTTCTTCAATCCCTCGAGTGTCTCGATCATCAGGATCAGCACGATGTTGTCGTTGACCGTGTTGCGATAGCCACCGGGCACATTGCCCCACATGCTCGGGTCGAACGCCTGACCGCCACCGTTGCTCCGGCGGCCGAGTGGTGGAAAGTACGTCCAGTCGCGGGCGGCAATCGCCTCCTCGACGGTATCAACGGTCGGCACGACGATAACCAGCGCGCCGGCGTCGAGCGCATGCTGAATCTCGCGTTCGTCGGTGTAGGCAATGCGGACGCCAGGAACAGCCTTCGCGTGCGGGCACGTCCGCCACATCCGCGCAGCATTACCCCAGTCGCGCTGGTCGTGCTGCATTTCCGTCCAGATAAAGTCGTAGCCCGCGTTCGCCATCGCGCAGTACGTCGCGGGATCCGTGGCGCTGAGGAGCGTGCCTCCGGTGACCTTGCCTCCCTGCTGCATCTTCAAGCGCACGGGATTCCAGACCTTCGATCCCGCGGGCGCGTCGAACGCGGGGCCGTACTTCCATGCGGCCGGGTCGAATGGCCCCTGATTCACCGCACCCGCTGGTGCGACGTTGCGTGCGTTGCTGTCCTGTCCTGCCAGCGCAGCCAGTGGAAACGCCTGACTCCCGGGCGTGGCGTTGTTCGCGTAGGGATCGGCGCCAGCAACGCCCTGGCCTTGTGGGGCGGCGGGAGTCGTGTTCTGTCCCTGAGCGCTCACAAACGCCACCATCGCGCAAACGATTGAGGCGGCCCAAAGCCTTTTCGCCATCAGACTCTCCTTGCGAAACCCTGCGCCGATTCGCATCGGGTGAGACTATGCATCCTCATCCGTTCAGGAGCAAGCCGTGACGGCAACTATGTCCGTCGGCCGGTGGCGGTCGCCCGGCCAAGGCGAACGACGATGTCGTACTCGGCTTTTGTAGCGGGCTGAACGGAGAGCCGGCTGCCCTTCTGGGTCACCATCATCTGCTCGAGACCTTTGGTCGCTTTGAGCGTTTCGAGCGGCACGGTTGACGCGAAGCGCTCGACGAACCCGACGTCCACCATGTACCAGACCGGCTCGGCGGCGGTGCCGGCAGCGTCGAAATACTTGTGACCCTTCTTCCAGGCGAAATGATCGGGATAGCCGGCCTTCACAATGGTGGCGAGCCCGGTCACACCAGACGGCTCAGCGTTCGACGCGTAGAACAAGACAGGATCGCCTTCCTGCATGAGATCGCGCATGAAGTTGCGGGCCTGATAGTTTCGAACGCCTTCCCAGCTCGTGCGCCCGTCGCGTGCCAGGTCGTCGATGGTGTAAGCCGCGGGCTCGCACTTCATCAACCAGTACCGTTTAGGCATTGAAGGTTCTCGTCTCGATTCGCCAGCAGGAGCCGGCCGTGGAAGGTGCGCCTACGACAGGTCCAGATCTGCGAGCAGCGCAAGAAACTCGGCGAGGACCATCGCGGTGGCGCCCCACACGTGCGCGTCGTCCACCTCGAAGTACGGTGCGTCCATCATCTCACGCGGGGGACGCGACCTCCGGCGGCGTTCAGACTTCACGACATCCGCCCGCAACAGGTGCGAGACGCGCGCCTCGATCAGACGATGGACTTCGCCTGTGGCGATCTGAAAGCTCGGCCGCTCCAGCGTCCGTCCCACCACCGGATGCAGCAGATGACCGCTGACGTCGATGACGAGCGGCGTCAGACGACCGAGCACTTCGACGTTCGCGGGATTGACGCCGACCTCTTCATGCGCCTCGCGGAGCGCCGCGCCCTCAACCGTCTCTCCGTGATCGATGCGTCCACCTGGCAGCGATACCTGCCCGGTGTGATGTCGAAGCGTCAGGCCTCGTACGGTCAGCGGGATGTGCCATGACCCATCGTGCGGATAGATCAGGATGATCGCGGCGGCAGGCCTGAGATTCTCCGGCGCCGGGCGCGGGACCACGCCGGTGGAGAGTCGGGGCGCCATCCGGAGCTGCGCTTCGAGTCCAGGCAACGGCCCGGCCAATCGGCTCCGAAGGGTTTCCAGGGGGGTCCACATCACCTCATCGTTGCCCACTACAACCCGCTCTGCCAACTTCTCCTGGTCCCGCTGACCACCTCCGCCAAGGCTACGGCGGTCCGCCGAAGCGGACGCACGAAGGCGGAAGCCGGACACTACGACACAAACCACGAAGAACACGAAGACCCACGAAGGGATCACACAAGGGATGATCAACTTCGTGGATCTTCGTCGCCGGACACTACCAAGCGCGGCTGAAGCCGCGCACTACGAAGTCGAAACTCGCCCGGCACGACGCTGGACGCTATGCCGACGCGAAGGACCACCCGGGATGCCACTTGGGTTGGGGTGGCGAAGCCCTGTGGAGGTCAGGCCGACGTGATCGCCTGACCGCCCGAGAAGACGCGAGGGACCAGCCAGCTC
>JABFSA010000088.1 GCA_013140775.1 Acidobacteriota bacterium
CAGCGGCTGCCGCCGCAGCAGCCGGAGGTTCTCCGCCGCGTGACGCGCCACCGGCGCGAGCGCCGGCGACTCCCGCGGGCGGAGTGACGCCGCGCGCCGCTGCTGTCGTCCCCGCCGGGGTCGCGCCCCTCGCACCTCCCGCGGGTGCCGCAGCCCCTGTCGGTGTCGGAGGTGTCGCCGGAGTCGCTGTCACAGGGGCACCTGCGGCAGGCACGGCTGTCCCGGCGACCGCTCCGGGCCCTCCCTCCAGCAGCGATGGTGTCGTGTCCTCGGCGGCGGCCGCGTCAACCGGGGCTTCAAGAACGGCGGATTCCTGGCTCTGATCGGAACGCTGTATCAGAAAGACGGTGGCGCCAAGCGACAGCACGCCCAACGCGGCCATGATGATCGCTCCGTGGCGCCCCAGCGGTCCCGTCTTCTGCGACTGCCCAACGGCTGCAGGCATCACCGCGGTCGGCTGAGTCGCCGGAGCCGCCGCTGGCTGCGATCCCGAAGGCCACGAGGACCCGCTGATGGCTGGAATGGCCACGGTCCCCGTACGCGCAGCCACTGTCCCAGACTCGCGCTCGCGGCGAACCTGCTGCAGGTCGTCGCGAATCGCCGCCGCGGACTGGTAGCGAACGGCTCTGTCTTTCTGAAGACACTTGGCGATGACCCGTTCGAGCGAGGGCGGGACGTTTGCGTTGAGCTCGATCGGCGCCCTGGGCTCGCGGTTCAGAATCGCGTCGAAGACGAGCGCAGACGTGCTGCCGTCGAAGGTCCGCTGCCCGGTCGCCATTTCGTACAGCACGAGGCCAAAGGAAAAGAGGTCGGTACGGACGTCGAGCTCCTCACCACGCGCCTGTTCCGGCGACATGTACGCCACCGTGCCCATGGCCGTGCCCTGTTTCGTTGTCAGGAGCTGCGTTTCGAGCTGTGTGATGGAAACGTCAGCACCGCCTGAGGCAGGCGCCGCATCGACCAGCTTGGCGAGACCAAAATCCAGGATCTTGGCCTGCCCGCGAATCGTGATGTAGATGTTCGCCGGCTTGATGTCGCGATGCAGCACGCCCTGCGCATGTGCCGCGTCGAGCGCATCGGCCAGCTGGATTCCCCAATCGAGCACGGTACCGATCGACAGCGGCCTGCCGCCGATCCGGCGATCAAGTGGATCGCCTTCGAGCAGTTCCATCGCGATGAACTGCGCACCTTCGTATTCGTCGATCTCGTAGATCGTGCAGATGCCAGGATGATTCAGCGCTGACGCCGTACGCGCCTCGCGCATGAATCGCTCGACCACCTGGCGATCATGGGTGCGATCGGGCGGAAGAAACTTGAGCGCCACCGAACGGGTGAGCTTCAGGTCTTCCGCCTTGTACACCACGCCCATGCCACCGGCGCCGAGCGTGGCGACAATCCGGTAGTGTGAAACAGTCGTGCCGATCATCGTTGCGCCGTCAGGGAAGAGGAAAAACGAAGCTTATGAAGGTTCGCACGAGGAGTCAATACGCGACAGGCACGATCGGCACGACATAAATGTCGAAGCACGTCACATTTCCGACATATCGGGCGCGATCAGCGATGCTCGTGATAGCCGCGAGCCGCAATCGGCCAGATATCCACCACTCGATCGTTCTCGAGCGCGTAGAACGCATCGTGCAAATTGATCGTCGGGTCCGTGTGCGACGGTCGCAGAAAGACGCGGTCCCCGATCCGCGCCGGACAGTCGTCGGGCACGTGGATCGTCGCGTGCTCATCGTTGAGCGACACAACAGTCCCGCCTGACAGGTCCCTCACGACTGGCAGTCCGTGATCCTTCGTCATCGACTTGTGGCCGCAGTCCGCCACGAGACGGGTCGTTTCAGGACGACTGATCACAGTGCCCAAAACCCAGAACGCCTGCTCGAACGGCACATCCAGCTGTCCGTAGTCACTGTCCATCACCACGTAGGAACCAGCCTGGATTTCCGTGATGCCGGGCACGCGTCCGCTGATGTCATAGGTGCCGGTTCCGCCGCCGGAGACCACGTCGCAGGCGAGCCCCTCCGCACGCAGCATCTCCGCACTCTCAACGAGACCGCCCATCGCCTCGCGCGTGCGCAACTCCCGTTCTTTCCGGTCGCCCACACCCATGAGGTGCCCTTCGTACCCCATGACCCCGCGCAGCTCGACACCTGCCACCTCGGCCGCCTGCCGCGCCAGTCGCACGACACCGTGTCCCGGCCGTACGCCGCACCGCATCTGGCCCACGTTCACATCCACGAGCACGCCGACGCTCACTGCGGCGTCTCGCGCGGCACGACCAATCGCCTCCAGCCCCGCCGACGAGTCAACGGCAATGGTCAGCCGGCCTCGATGCGCCAGTTGCGCCACCCTCGCACACTTGACCGGGTCGATCACCTCATTCGCAATCAGCACGTCCTCGCACATCCCGATGACTGTTTCCGCTTCGGACACGGTGGCGCACGTCAGGCCCGAGCAGGATCCACCCGCGAGTTGCCGGCGGGCGATCTCAGGCGTCTTGTGGGCCTTGAAATGCGGACGCAACCGGCAGGGTCCGTCCTTGAAGAACTCGGCCATCCGTTTGATATTGCGCTCCATGGCCGCGACATCAACGACAAGAGCGGGCGTGGGAATCTCTGTCAGGTGCGTCGGGCGTTGCCTAGCCAACCTCGTCATCCTCTCCACGTCGCGGCGGAGCAATCCCAAAACCGCGCATCTTGCGGTAGAGGTTGCTCCGCTCGACACCCAGCACCTCGGCCGTGCGGGAAATGTTGCCTTGCTGGGCCGCCAGCGCACGCACGATGTAGTCGCGCTCGAACTGGTCGCGCGCTTCGTGCAGCGGTCCCACGGCCACGGGTTTCGTGCCGGACACCGGTACTTCAGCACCCGGAATCACACTCTGTTCGAGGAACGGCAAATCACGTGAGGACACGCGATCGCCAGACACCATGATCATCAGGCGCTCGACGACGTTGCGGAGTTCCCGCACATTGCCCGGCCACGGATAGTTTCGAAGCGCGACGATGGCATCCGGATCGAAGGTCTTCAACCGTCTCCCGTACTCGCGGGCGAGCATCGCCATGAAGTGGTCGGCCAGGAGCGCGATATCCTCCTGCCGCTCGCGCAGCGGGGCCACGAAAATGGGGACGACGTTCAGACGAAAGAACAGATCTTCGCGAAAGCGGCCTGCCCGGATCTCTGTCGGCAGGTCCTTGTTCGTCGCCGCGAGCACGCGCGCGTCCACACGTATGCGCGTTGACCCGCCGACGGCTTCCATCACCTGCTCCTGCAGGACGCGCAGCACCTTGGCCTGAGTCTTCAGGCTCATGTCGCCAATCTCATCGAGGAAGATCGTGCCGCCGTGCGCGAGTTCGAACTTGCCCCGGCGGTCTGCCACGGCACCAGTAAAGGCACCTCTCACATGGCCGAACAGCTCGCTCTCGATCAGCTCCTCCGGTATCGCGGCGCAATTGACCTCGACGAACGGCGCGGCCCGCCGACGGCTCAGCTGATGGATGTTGCGCGCCACCAGCTCCTTGCCAGTGCCATTTTCGCCAAAGATCAGGACCCTGCCGTTGGTGGGCGCCGCGGTCGCCACCAGCTCTCGCAGCTTCACCATGGCGTAGCTCTCGCCGATCATCGTGTGCGACGCATCCACGCGGGCGCGCAAGGCCTGGTTCTCTGCTTCCAGCCTGCGCTGCCGCAGCGCGTTGCGCACGACGAGGACCGTCTTCTCGAGCGACAGCGGTTTCTCGACGAAATCGAACGCGCCCATCTTGATTGCGCGCACCGCCGACTCGACGTTTCCGTGGCCCGAGATAATCACCACCTGTACGTCGATGTCGCGCTCGCGCATCCGCGCCAGCGTGGCCAGCCCGTCCATTCCTGGAAGCCACACGTCCAGGACGACGACGTCGTAGGTCTCGTGCGCGAGTGCGGCCAGGCAGGCTTCGCCGCTGTCCACGGCTTCGACGTCGTATCCTTCGTCGCGCAGAACGCCGGCAAGCGCGCTTCGTACGCCGGGCTCGTCGTCTACGATCAGAATCGAGGGCATGAACCTGAACCTGAACCTTGTCGTTCACGCTTCTGCGTTCTCTCTTCTCGGTTCGTGTTCAGGTTCGAACCCGAACCCTGAACCGAACATGAAGACGAACTGAGCACTGAGAACCCAGAAGGGTGAACGACGAGGATCAGCATGGTAGTTCAATGACGAACCGCGTTCCTCGTGGGACGTTGTCGGTCACCTCGATACTTCCACCATGTTCAGCAACGATGCGCCTGACGATGGCAAGGCCAAGTCCGCTGCCTCGCCGTTTCGTGGAGTAATAGGGGAGAAACAGTTTTTCCCGCTCAGCGAGCGGAATACCTGGACCGTTGTCGGCAACGATGATGCGAACCAGATGCTCCGCGACCGCGTGCTCTGTGCCGATCGCGATCGACCCTTGCTGATCCATGGCCTCGATAGCATTGTCGATCAGGTTGATCAGCACGCGCCGGATCTGTTCACCGTCCACAGACACGCGCGGCAGCTCGTCGGGAGTGTGAAGCTGGATATCAATCGTCTGAAAGATTCCCTGATACAACCCCAGCACATCGGTGAGGAGTACACGGAGGTCCGTGGGCTGGGCACGCGGGGCGGGCATCCGCGCGAACTGCGAGAACTCGTCCACGAGCCCCTTGAGCGATTCCACCTCCCCGACGATCGTCGTGGTGCATTCGTCAACGAGCTCGCGAGTCTGAGGTGGCGCTGAGGCAAAATGTCGCCGCAGCCGTTCAGCGCAGAGCTGAATCGGGGTCAGCGGATTCTTGATTTCGTGAGCCAGCCGGCGCGCCACTTCGCGCCATGCGGCAACCTTCTGCGCCCGGATCAGCGGCGTTACGTCGTCGAACACGAGAACGAGGCCGTCCGAGACACCATCTTCCCGCCGCAGCGATGTCGTCATGACCGCGAGATGCAGTTCGCGGCCGTCGCGCGCGATTGTCACCTCCTGCGGTAGCGCGTCCGAGCGGCTGTCAGCTGCCTCGTTCACGAGCACCGCAAGCGGCTGCAGGTCTGCTGAGCCAAAAACGCTGCGCACTGGCATGCCGGACGCGCGGCTGTCGAGTCCGAGGAGCCGCGACGCCGCCGAGTTCATCGTCCGGATGTGCCCGGCGGTGTCCACCGAGATGACCCCTGCGGCAATTCGCTCGAGGATCGTTTCGACATACCGCCGCCGCGTTTCGACATCCTGGTGCCGGCGTTCGAGCTCCACGGCGGAACGTTCAACCCGGCGCCGACTCGCCGAAAGGTCCGATGCCATCCGGTTGAAGGCTTCGATCAATGAGCCGAACTCGTCACGGGTTTCGGGCTCCACACGATGATCGAGATGGCCCGCACCGATCTCCTTGGCCGCCGCTGCCAGCAGTTGCACCGGCCGGGTGATTCGTTTGGCCAAGTAGAGGCCCATCCACGTCGCGCCAACCAGGATCATCAACGTGAGTGTGAGGAAGAAGGCCAGATAGACGCCCGCGAGCGGTTGCCGAAGAACGCGAAGCTGTTGATAGTCCTCGTACGCCTGGGTCATGCGCCGGGCACGCGCCGCGAACTGTCCTGTCACGTATTCGCTGGCCACCACGACGCCCTGTGGCAGTTCGCCTGGAGACCTTCGAACCGCGGCAGCGCTCCGGATCAAGTCGCCGCCATCGGGCAACGATTGGACCATCGGCGCGGACGGAGTGCCTTCGGCCGTTCGGGATGCGAGTTGCCCGGCCGATGCGGTTGAGGTCGTCCGCGGCAACGTCGCGACACCCACGTCAACGATCGGAACGAGCAGGGGGTCGCCGGCGTCCCCCACCCGCTCCACGCGATAGACCTCGACAAGACCGAGACGCTGCGGCGAGACCACAGGTTCGACAATGTTCCGCACGGTCTCGACCGTTGCCGACGAGAGATCGAGCTCACCGAGCGCCGCGGCAAGCCGCTCCGCTTCAGCCGTCACGAGCCGCTGGCGTTCCTGGTAGTAGTCGCCGGCGATGGCATTGGCGGATGACAGCACGTCATCCACGGGCGCGTTGAACCACCGATCGACGCTGGTGCGGATGAGTCCGCTGCCGACGAGCAGGACGAGCACCGCGGGGATCAGCGTCATCCCGAGGAGTACGCCGACCAGCTTGGCTCGAAAGTGCGCAAACGGAAGCGCACGGCGCTTCTCCACGAGCAACTTGACGATGTTGCGCGCGAGCACGAAGACGAGCGCGATGAGGATCGTCAGATTCGTGGCAGACAGCGCGTAGAGGACAACCTCGGTGAGAAAGTCCGGCGCGAGCGTGGCCGATCGGCTCGCCAGGGCCAGCAGACTGGCAAGGGCAAGAAGCAGAATGCCAATACCGATGAGCAGCAGCCGGGTGTTGTCGCGGAAGGGACGGTTTGGTCCTGGCGTGGAGCTCCGCTGCGGCGGCGGCGCCACCGGCGGTTGCGGGGCGGGAACCTCACGGAGCGTCAGTGCCATGTCTTAGGCCGTTCGGCCTGCCGGAGCCACGGGACTCCGGGCTACTCCTTGGTGGCGAGCAGATCTTTGAGTTCGGTCATGAACTCGCCGATGTCGCGGAAGTGGCGATACACGGACGCGAAGCGCACGTACGCAACCTTGTCGAGCCTCTTGAGCTCTTCCATCACAAGGGCGCCCACTTCCTCAGTGCTCATTTCCTTTTCCGGGCGCTCCTGAACCGTGGCCTCTACGCGATCGGCCACCGCCTCGACGGCCGCCACACTCACGGGCCGCTTCTCGCACGCCTTGAGCAACCCGGCGATGAGCTTCTGCCGTTCGAAGCGCTCGCGGCTGCCGTCCTTCTTGATCACCATGTACGGGATCTCGTCGATCCGCTCGTAGCTGGTGAACCGTCGGCCGCAGTCCAGACACTCGCGGCGGCGACGAATGACCTCGCCCTCTTTGCTCTCGCGCGAGTCCACGACCTTGTCACCGAGGTGAGCGCAGAATGGACACTTCATGGCTGAGCCGGAATCTCCTTCTCGGCGGCGACGCTGGCCATCGTGCGCAGGCCGCCGACGCTCAGGCCATCCTGCGCCATGAACACGAGGCCAAGCAGAACGACGGGAAGAAAGGACAAGGCGTGTGTGACGATGGCGGCGGCGACGGCGGCATCGTTCGACGCACCGAAGAACGTCGTCACGCCAATCCGATAGGCCTCGTGGAAGCTGCCGACGGCTCCAGGCGTCGGAACCGCCACACCAATCACGAGCAGCGCCTGAAGCAGATAGGTTCCGGAGAACGGCATATTGATGCCAAACGCCACGGTGACGAACCATGCTTCGGCGGAGATCGCCACCCACAGGGGGATAGACCACAGCAACGCCATCCCGAGCGCGCGAGGGTCCCGCGCCACGGCAAAACCGCTGCTGAACGTCTGCGCGAGCGCTGCCAGACGGTTGGCCATTGAATGCGGCAGCACGCGGGCCGCGCTGAACACCAGTTTCCCGATTCGCTCGGGATGCGTGGCGAGCACCCACATGACGCCCATTAAAGCGAGCGCAACGGCCCCGGCAACCGCCGACGACACTTCGATCGGCCGCACCATCGATGGCGGGAGGGTGTCCTCACCCGCGATTCCCCAGACAAACAGCGCCAGCAGCGCCAGCACTGCAATGAGATCGAGCACGCGCTCCATCACAATCGTGGCAAACGTGGCCGAGGTGCTGAGCCCTTCCTGCTTGGCGAGGAGATAGGGCCTCAGCACGTCACCAGCGCGCGCGGGCAGGACGCCGAGCGCCGCGAATCCGATGATCGTGGTGCGAAAGGCCGTGCGGAAGCGCGTCGGGCCAATCGGATCCAACAGGTACTGCCAGCGCCACGCGCGCATTACATACGTAATGAGAATCGCTGCCAGTCCAGCGAACAGCATGTCGATGCGGGCGTGGCGGACGTGCGTCCAGACATCTGCCAGATTGGCGTTTCGAAGAAACCAGCCGAAGAGGGCAATCGCCAGAACTGAAACAATGACCGTACGCATGTGCACATGGATCCCTTGAGCCTGAGAATCGGGTAACACAATATATCAGGCCCCTCAGAGTGGGCGACCGGCAGTGTTGCGTACGGTTGCGGATGCGCATCGCAGACTGTAAGATGCCCGCTCGCTCCGAGAACGCCCGTGCCGTCCGACGATCCCATCCTTCAAACACGATTAAATGGACTTGCGCCCCATCAACAGGGCAAGGTTCGCGACATTTACGACCTGGGCGACGCGCTCCTGATCGTCGCGACCGATCGGATTTCAGCGTTCGACTACGTGCTCGGCTCGGGCATTCCTGACAAAGGCCGAGTCCTGACACAACTCTCCACCTTCTGGTTCGGCAAGACCGCGCACATCGTCCCCAATCATGTGCTGGAGACAGATGTCGCACAGTTTCCGGCGACGCTGCGTCCGTTCGAACGGATGCTGGACGGCCGGTCGATGCTGGTTCGCAAGGCGAAGCCGTTCACGATTGAGTGCGTGGCCCGAGGCTACCTCTCAGGGTCTGGCTGGAAGGATTACCTGGCGACCGGGGTTGTGTGCGGAGTCCAGCTGCCTCCGGGCCTGCGCGAGTCAGACCGTCTGCCGACACCGATTTTCACGCCAGCGACCAAGGCAGCATCCGGTCACGACGAGAACATCAGCGAAGCCGAAGCCGCCCGCCTCGTTGGCCCCGAAACCGTTGCCACCCTGCGCCGCCTTACCTTGGCGCTGTATGAGTTCGGAGCAGCCTACGCCGAACAGTGCGGCATCATCCTCGCCGACACGAAGTTCGAGTTCGGGGTGACTCCGTCGGGTGACATCATCCTCATCGATGAGGTGATGACACCGGACTCATCGCGCTACTGGCCGAAAGATCAGTACGCGCCTGGACGCGGACAGGCCAGCTTCGACAAGCAGTTCGTCCGCGATTACCTCGAACAGATTCAGTGGAACAAGCAGCCGCCCGTGCCGACGCTGCCTCCCGAGGTGGTGGCCCGCACTCGCGAAAAATACATCGAGGCGTTCCGTCTCCTCACCGGGGGTGTTCTCAGATAATGCAGCTACGCGAACAGCTCGAGCAGCTCGTGGACGACATGGTGAGTCGCGGTGTCCGCTACGAGGACGCCCAGCGTGAGTTCGAGAAACGCTTCATCGCCCACGTCCTGAACGATGCCGAGGGCAATCTGGGGAAAGCGGCGGACCTCCTCGGCATGCACCGCAATACACTGAGCCGCAAGATTTCGGAATACCGGCTGCGTCGCCTCGGCGCATCTTGACACCTGTTCGACCAGCTCACTACAATTAGCAGTTGACACGGGAGAGTGCCAGCCAGGACCGGCAACCACCTGTGAATGTTGAGTAAACAGCGCCGGGTCGAACACCCGGCGATCACGGGTTTTTCATCCGCGAGGCGCCGCCTCGCACCCTACAGACACAGTCTGGAGTCGAACGCACATGAAAGTTAGACCACTACACGACCGCATCATCGTTCAGCGTCTGGAAGAAGGCGAGCAGAAGATCGGCGGAATCATCATCCCCGACACCGCCAAGGAAAAGCCGCAGCAGGGCAAGGTGTTTGCCGTCGGCGCTGGCAAGGTGAAGGAAGACGGCAACCGCCAGCCGCTCGACGTCAAGGACGGCGACACGATCTTGTTCGGCAAGTACTCCGGCCAGGAGATCAAGATTGATGGTGAGGAGTACCTCATCATGCGTGAGGACGAAGTCCTCGCCATCCTCGATTCGAAGGGAAAGTAAACCATGGCAAAACAGATTATCTACGGCGAGCAGTCGCGGCAGGCGATTCTGCGCGGCGTCAACCAGCTGGCCGACGCAGTCAAGGTCACACTCGGTCCGAAGGGCCGCAACGTCATCCTGGACAAGAAGTTCGGCTCCCCGACCATCACCAAGGACGGTGTGACGGTCGCGAAGGAAATCGATCTCAAGGACCCGCTCGAGAACATGGGCGCGCAGATGGTGCGCGAGGTTGCGAGCAAGACGTCCGATACGGCAGGCGACGGCACGACGACCGCCACGGTGCTCGCGCAGGCGATCTATCGTGAGGGCGCCAGGAACGTCGTGGCCGGTGCGAATCCGATGGAGCTGAAGCGCGGCATCGAGAAGGCCGTGGCCGCGATCGTCGAGGAAATCAAGAAGATGGCCCGCCCGGTCTCCGGCAACATGGTCGCGCAGGTCGGCATGATCTCGGCGAACAGCGACGAGACGATCGGCAAGATCATCGCCGAAGCGATGGACAAGGTCGGCAAGGACGGCGTGATCACGGTTGAAGAGGCCAAGACGCTCGAAACCTCGCTCGACGTGGTCGAGGGCATGCAGTTCGACCGCGGCTATCTGTCGCCGTACTTCGTGACCGATGCCGATCGCATGGAAGTCGTGCTCGAGAATCCGGTCATCCTGATCCACGAAAAGAAGATCAGCTCGATGAAGGACCTGCTCCCCGTGCTCGAGCAGGTAGCCCGACTCGGCCGTCCCCTGCTGATCGTGGCCGAAGACGTCGATGGCGAAGCGCTGGCAACCCTGGTCGTCAACAAGCTGCGTGGCACGCTGCACGCTGCCGCAGTGAAGGCGCCTGGCTTCGGTGATCGCCGCAAGGCGATGCTCGAGGACATCGCGGTTCTCACGGGTGGCCGGGCCATCACCGAGGACCTCGGCATCAAGCTCGAGAACATCAAGATCGAGGATCTCGGCAAGGCCAAGAAGGTCACCATCGACAAGGACAACACGACGATCGTCGAGGGCGCAGGCACGACGGCGGCGATTCAGGGACGGGTCAAGCAGATCCGCACGCAGGTGGAAGACACCACGTCGGACTACGATCGCGAGAAGCTGCAGGAGCGGCTGGCGAAGCTCGTCGGCGGCGTTGCCGTCATCAAGGTCGGTGCGGCCACCGAGACCGAGATGAAAGAGAAGAAGGCGCGCGTCGAGGATGCCATGCATGCCACGAAGGCGGCCGTCGAAGAAGGCATCGTGCCGGGCGGCGGCGTGGCCTTGCTGCGCGGTGCCAAGGGGCTCGACAAGCTGAAGCTCGAAGGCGACCAGCTCGTCGGCCTCCAGATCGTGCGACGCGCGATTGAAGAGCCGATGCGGCACATCGCGACGAATGCGGGCGCCGAGGGCTCCATCGTGGTGTCGAAGGTCAAGGAGATGAAGCAGGACGAAGGCTTCAACGCCGCGACCGAGACCTACGAGGATCTCGTCAAGGCAGGCGTCATCGACCCGGCCAAGGTGGTGCGCAATGCACTGCAGAACGCCTCGTCCATCGCATCGCTCCTGCTCACCACCGAAGCGCTGGTCTCGGAGATTCCCGAGGACAAGAAGGACGCACCCGCCATGCCGCACGGCGGCGGCGGTATGGGTGGAATGTACTAATCGTTACACGATCGGGACTCGGGATCCGGGACTCGGGACTCGAAACCAAACAGAAGAAGGGCCGGCGCAAACGCGCCGGCCCTTTTTTTGTACGTCCCTTGTCTTGCGGTCGGGGTGTCAGGCTCTTGGCGAAGCCAAGATGACAATCGCAGTGTCCGGCTTCAGCCGAACATCAAGGTTATCGAAGCGTAAAGGTGAGCTCGATCGTCACGAGCACAGCGACGGGCTCACCGAATCGCGTCCCCGGCTGGAAGCGCCATTGCTTCGCCGCTTTCACGGCCTCCTGGTCCAGACCAAACGTCGCGTCGAGCGAGCGAACCACATCGACGCGGCCCACCGAACCGTCAGGCATGATGACGCACTCGAGCAGCACCGTGCCCTGCACTTTGGCACGCATGGCGTCGGCGGTGTACTGCGGCTTCACCTCGCGAAGGATTCGAGGATTGATGACGCCGCTGCCAGGACGATAGACGCCGCCGCCGGTGCCACCGCCACTACCCTGCCCGAGCCCTGAACCTTCCCCGGACCCGGCACCAGTGCCGCTGCCTGATCCGGTTGATTGCGATGAGGCGTCACCCGAATCGAGCACACCGATGGTCGTCTGGGTGGCCGCAGCCATTGTTTGAACCGGGATATTGAGCGACTCGAGTGGCGCTTCGACTGGCGTTGGTTCGGGTGTGGGTTCCGGCTTCAACGCCGGGACACTGATCTCTTCTTTCTTTGCCGCCGCGACTTCGGCCGGCTTCGGAGGCTCGGGCCGTTCGTTGCCGCCGCCACCGCCGCCACCCGGTCCGGGTTCGGCGAGGAACACGAGCTGCCGAGGTATGGCGTCCGGGAGTATGGCTTCCTTGTACTGATCCGGGACGAGCCAGACGAGTGCGAACCACAGCGCAACCATCCCTCCGTGGACGAGGAAGGACGTGCCAAGAGCCCCACCGAGGCGCTTCTGCCCCGTGCCCTCGAACATGAAGCGGAGTTCTGGTGAACGGCCATCGTCAGGCCGGACCGTCAGGTGCTCTGACGTGGACGGTCGCTCAGGCGGGGTGCGCTTCTGATCCGTCGTCATAACGATGGCAGGGCTGGTTGCAAGGCTTCGGCCGCCCGCTGTATGCCCATTCTCCCAGACCCCCCGACCGGTCGCAACGGCAAAACGGCCGCTGACGACAGTCTAATCGGGCCATGTGCCTACCTGGATATCGGCAGCACCGGCACTGGTCAGCGTGGAACGCGCGGCATCGATCTCTGTGGTTCCGACGTGGGCTCCCACCAGGAACGCACCGGCGCGTATGCGCTCCTCCCACTGCTCCGCGTCCGACTCCGAGATTCCGGCACGCACCAGCGCCCGGCTCACGTCGCCCGCCAGGTGACCCGCTGCTTCGGCCATCCCGACACTCAAGGGACCGTCGGCGACAATCGTTCCGATCCCTGGCATGACGAGCGCAACGGCCGCGAGCATATGGGCACCAAGCTCCCCCAGCCGTGAAGCCGGCAGCGACTCCTCAATCTCCGACCCCGGCGAGGCGCCACCTGCACGGGCCAGCCTGCCCTCTTCATCCGGGGATTTCGCCACGACAGACACGCGCTCCCTCGGGACACCCATCGAACGAAGGCTCCGCGCCGCGGCCGCTGCCGTCGTCAAGTCGCCGAAAAGCGCCAGCACCACCGGGTGTGACATCGCGTAACTCTAATGCAGATCGCCTTCGTTACTCATGTACCCGTCACGGGCCCGCACACGCAAGCCGGGGGTACGCGTCGTGACGCGGATCGATCGCCATCCGGACGCCCCCCCGGCGACCGGCGAGGGCGTGTAGCCAATGAGATACTGCTGCCTCAACTCTCGAGCGATTTCTGTCAGTGTCTTGTCGAGCTCCTTCACATCACGAAGCAGGAACGAGCGGCCCCCGGTGACAACGGCGAGCTCCGCGAGCACGGCGGGCCTTTCCCGTCCCAGGCCGATCGGATAAATCAGCGAGTTGGACCGGCGAGCACGTTCGATCACGTCTGCCGGGCTCGCGTGACTGTAACGGTCGGCGCCGTCCGAGAACACCACGATCGCCTGACGTCCCGTTTCACCCTCGAGCCGGTCGAGCGCTGTGATGAGGGAATCGTGCAGAGCGGTTGTGCTCCAGGGATCGAGGCGCTCGATCGCACGTATCTGCCCGGCACGGTCCATCGTGAGCGGCGCGACGATCTCGGCCTCGTTGTTGATGGCCATCACCATCGTGCGATCGTCAGGCCTCAACGCACGAATGAACGATTGGGATGCCTGTTTGGCAAGCCGAAGACGATCGCCGGCCATGCTCCAGCTGCGGTCCACACCCAGAACTGCGGTGAGCGGAAACTCACCCGCCGCGAACGCCGAGATCTCCTGACGCGTCCCGTCTTCGTAGACCTCGAAATCGTCACGGCTCAGCCCGGTCACCGGCTCACCCTTGGAGTCGATCACCGTGGCATAGACCTCGACCAGTTGTACTTGTGACGAAAATCGGGCCTGGGGCGTCTCCTGGCGGGCCGCCAATCCCCCGACTGCCAGCATGCTCAGGACTATTCCGCCGGCGAAGGCATGCGGGAACGGCATGGTACAATCACTCCCAGCAGTAGTCGGCGGCTGTCAACCTGGTTGCGTGAAGGTGGAACATGGGAATCGGCATTCCGGAACTCTTGATCATTCTCGCGATCATCATTCTGATCTTCGGTGCAAGCCGTCTGCCAGAAATCGGACGCGGAATTGGCAAGGGCATTAAGAACTTCAAGGACGCCACCAAAGAGGGACCTGACGCCTAGAGAGGTCACTCACCGCCGCCGCGACGGCTTCACTTTCTTTCGCGCCTGTCTTTCGCGACGCCCTGGTCGCTGTGCGCGCTGCTCCTTCTTCGTTCTTACCTGACTTCTGATCGGCCCCTTCGGGTGCGCCTCGCGTCGCACGGCTTCGAGAATTTCCACGAGCCCGAGATCGACCTGTCTTCGTTCCATATCGACGCGCACCACTTGCACGGCGACTCTGTCACCCAGTCGATACACGCGCTTTGTGTGCTCTCCTCGCAACGTGTGCTGCTGCTCGACGAAGCGGTAGTAGTCGTCGGCCATGCTCGAGACGTGCACGAGGCCTTCGACGTAGTGCTCGATGAGCTCGACGAAAAGACCGAAGGACGCGACGCCCGTGATGTAGCCGGTGTATTCATCGCCGACCTTGTCGGCCATGAATCGCACCTTCTTCCACTGCACCAGTTCCCGCTCGGCCTCGTCCGCGCGCCTCTCCATCGCGGACGTGTGGCGCGCAATCTCCGGGAGCTCCTCCCCAAGTTCCTCACGGCGCGCATCGGTGATCACGCCCCGTGAAGCCCTGAGCATGCGATGCACGACAAGGTCCGGATAGCGGCGAATGGGCGACGTGAAATGGGTGTAGTGCTCCGCGGCCAGTCCGAAATGTCCAAGTGATGTCGCGTCGTACCGCGCCTTCTGCATCGTCCGAAGCATCAGCGCGGCAATCGGTCGCTCCTCTGGCGTCCCGCGCATGCGATCGATCAGCTTCTGAAAATGTTTCGGACGCAGGGCGGCACCTTGCGCCGCAAGGCTGTAGCCAAGCGTGGTGATGAACTCCTCGAAGTCTGCGACCTTCTTGGTATCCGGCGGCTCATGGACGCGGTGAAGCGCCGGGACGTCCAACTTCGTCAGGTGCGCGGCCACTGTCTCGTTGGCCAGGAGCATGAACTCCTCGATGAGGCGATGGGCGACATTCCGTTCTGACGGAACGATTGCTTCGATCTGCCCGAGCTCGGTCAGGACGATCTCTGTTTCCGGAAGATCGAAATCGATGGCCCCTCGTCGTCGGCGCCGGCCGTTGAGCACCTCGAACAACTCGTGCATCAGCTCGAACATCGGTACGAGCTCGGCGTAGCGCGCCGTCGTCTTCTCATCGCGTTCGGTCAGAATCGCGTTGACCTCGGTGTACGTCATCCGGGCGTCGCTGTTGATGACGCCGTCGTGCATGTCGTAGCGGACAACGGTGCCCCGTCGATCGACCTCCATCACGCACGACTGAACGAGCCGATCGACGTGCGGATTCAGGCTGCAGAGACCCGTCGCCAGCTCCGCTGGAAACATGTGGACCGCGCGTTCAGGAAAATATACAGAGGTCGCGCGTTCGTACGCGTCCTCATCGAGCGCAGTGCCCTCTTGTACGTAATGAGAGACATCAGCGATATGCACGCCCAACAGGTAGTTCCCGTTCGGTAACCGTTCGATGGTGATCGCGTCATCGAAGTCCCGGGCATGTTCGCCATCGATCGTGACCGTTGTCACGGGCCGAAAATCGGTTCGGCCACGGATGTCTTTCTCTTTGACCTCGCTGCCCATCCTGTGGGCTTCCGCGACCGCCGCTTCCGAATGCACGTCGGGGATGTGATGCTTCCGAATGATGATCTGCGTATCGACGCCAGGCTCGTCGATACGGCCAAGCACCTCGACCACATCACCAACAGGCCCGCGAGTGCCTGTCGGCCACCGAGTGATCTCAACGATCACCATGTCGCCGCCCTCTGCGGCCCCTGCGCGTCCGGTCGGGACGTGGACATCGGTCAGCACACGCCGATCGAACGGCACGACAAATCCGAGCCCCGCCGTGTCCAATTCAAAGCGCCCCACGATGCTCGATTGGCTGCGCTCGAGGATCCGGATGATCTTTCCCTCGGCTCCGCGTTCGGTGTGACGCTCGATGCGCACCACCACGCGGTCGCCGTGCATCGCTTCCATGAGGTTGTGGGCGGCGATGTAGATGTCCTGACGGACGCCAGGTGCACTCTCGCTGTCAGGATGGTCCGGCACAACGAAGCCAAACCCGCTGGCGTTCGTCTGGAGCCGGCCCGACACGAGATCCATCTTCTGCGCGAGGCCGAAGCGATTCCCGCGAATCTGCAGCAGCACGCCGTCGGCGACGAGGGCCTTGAGCTGCCGCTTGAAGCTGGCTCGTTCTTCACGAGGCACCCGGAGCAGCCTTGACAGCTCACGAGCCGTCGCCGGGTGATGGACCTGTTCGGTCAAAAGGCGAAGTACGTCGTCTCGTGAATACATCAGACGAAATCGTACGCGAAGTAAGGGATTGAACGCTGCCGCGGTCGCGGCGAGCAATGGATGTACGAACGCTGTAGCTGTGTATGAATCTGTTTCAGGTGTTGTTTACCAAAATAATCTGGACGTCACCGACGTTGGTGCCGGTGGGTCCGGTATGAATCAAGTCGCCCAGTGCGGCGAAAAACTCATAGCTGTTGTTGTCGTTGAGGTACGCATCGGGAGCGCCGATGCCAGCCGCCGTCGCGCGTGCAGCGGTCGTGGAGTCCACGACTCCTCCGGCGGCGTCGGTGGGCCCATCCACGCCATCGGTTCCCACGCTGGCTGCGACAGCGAAATGGCTGATGCGGCCAATTCCGTCAGCCATCGCCAACGCGCACTCCTGGTTGCGGCCGCCCTTGCCCTGGCCTGAGACGCGCACCGTCGTCTCACCCGCTGCCAGAATGCAGTGCTTCCCTGGACGCCCGAGCACGAGATGCGTCGCGCGATCCAGAAGCGCTCGCCCCGCTGCGCGCGCTTCGCCGAGCACCGGTTCCTCGACAACATGCACCATGTAGCCGCGGGCAACGGCTTCCGATTGCGCCCCTGCAAGGGCCGAGCGAGAGCCTCCGATCACGGAGGACTTCGAACGGGCAAGCCGCGCGTCACCGGGCTTTGGAGTTTCGAGGACGACTCCACGCACACCGTTCTTGAGCCGCGTCACCACGGCGTCGGGGTACACATCGAGCCCGCCGTACCGTTCAAGAATCGCCAGCGCCTCGGCGAAGGTCGTTCCATCCGGCACCGTGGGTCCGGAACCGATGGCCGACAAGTCATCCCCCCACGACGTCGGACACCGCGAGTGTCAGAACCGACCCACCCGCAATCGCTGCAAGTTGCCCGCCCTTGATCCCCGACAGATGCTTGCGAACGGTGTTGAGCGCATGAACCTCCGCGCCTTCCTTGAGAAGGCGCTCGGAAGCGCGCCGCTTGTCCTCGAGCGACACGCCGTCCGCGGGCAAGGCCATC
>JABFSA010000065.1 GCA_013140775.1 Acidobacteriota bacterium
ACGATAACCTCTTCCATCAGTGGAACGAAAGAATCGATGCCCTGGTCGAACAGGCCCAGAGCGACGCGTTGCTGGTCGCGATGGTTAAGGTCTACGGTGTACGTCTGGCCGGGGTAGTTCTGAGAGCAACCTTCTACTGTGTCTCCGACGTTGAGAACAGCTAGCCGCTCGATGGGTTCTCCGCCCTTGCGCAGCTTCTTGATTCGCTCCAGGGTCATGTCAATGCCGCGCTCGAAGGATCTGCGAGGGTGGCGCGTGCGTTTGGAGATCCCGATCCGCAGCTCCTGGTCGATACCTTCGTCGAGGGTGAGCCTGACGTCCGCGACCGTGTGCGGTCCGCGCATGTCGACCTGAGCGATGCGTTTCGCGTCATCGAGCAGTGGCCCGGCTGCACCCGCTCGGCGCCAGACACCGAGCTGTCGCCGTCGCGCGCCGCCGAGGTCGAACGGGCCTGTGCCGAGGCTGGATGGCGATGCGTCGTGGGCGAGGGTGGCCGCGTGCGCCTGGACATCGAAACGCGTCGCGGCGCGTACGCCGCTCGTCTCGTCTCGTCATCCACCGGCACCGACCGTGCCGTCGTCGAGTTGACCGATCTGGCCGGCCAGCCGCCGAAGTCCCAGCAAGCGGTGGCGGCGCTACTCATGGCGGTATCCAACTCGGTGAGGTCCGTCAAAGGGGTGCTCCGGGCGCATGACGGGGCTGAGGTGCCGGCGCTGTTCTCATCGTTGGACGGGTCGTGTGATCGTTCGATCGACCGGGCGCTCTCGGCGTTGGCCGTCGCGTGCCTGGTATCCGGAAGAGAAGCGCAGGCGCTTTGCGACAAGGGCCTCGCCGCGAGCTACCTGGCGCTCTGGGATGCGGTGTCTCACAACCATTCACACATGTTCGAGGAGGAGTACGTATGTCTGTAACAGCCATAGCGGATCACGGGTTTGAAGTGAGTGACGTGACAGGTCAGAAGGTACTGTCCGTGTCGAACGTGCCGGACGACGTGACGGTCAGTGACCTGGTGCAAGGGCTCGTTGGTCGGATGCGGCTGCCGTCGAATGACGCGGCCGGCCGACCGATGAGCTACCACGCGCGGCTCGATCGGGAGGGGCGGCACCTGCAAGGGACCGAACGCGTGCGTGAAAGTTTGCAACCGGGAGACCGCCTGGTCCTGCAGCCCAATGTTGATGCGGGTTCCAGTCGCCGGAGCGACGGGCAGGTCTAAGGAAGGTCTAAGGACCGCATCTCGCAGGGACCGAACAGAGGACGTCGTGCATTCCGACTATCGCTTCGTGCTCGAGGTACGCACCCTCGATGGAGCTGTGCTTCACCGAGAGGCGCTCAGTCCGGATTGGGAGCCGGCGGTGGAAGCCACGCGCCTTGCGGCACTGCGAACCGGCGGTGTCTGGCCGCACACCGGCAGTACGACACCGCGTCTCGAGCCGGTGTGGCATGCAGCGGCGGGGGAGCCGTTCGTTCAGGCTGTCCGGGTGCACACGGAATGCGAGGGGCGCGAGTGGGTGACCGACATTCCAACATCGAGGTACTTCAACGGCACTGCGCGCTCGGTCGTGGCGGCGCAGCTTGCGGCGGGACGGATTCACGCAGAGGACCGTGTCCGCTATGCGGTGGCCGCCTATGCCGTCAGCGAACAGGGCCACGGCGCGCCGCCACTTCGTTTCGTGACAACGGACCGGCCGCAGACGTTATCGGTGCGTGATCGCAGACTCGCCGAGCTGCGGGACCTGTCGCTGCTGTGCGGCGAGGTGGACCCCGCGGATCTCGGTGTGGTGCTGCCGGAGGAGGTGCTCGACGAGATCTGTCGGCTCACACGCGATGCTGGCGATCGCGAAACAGGCGGCATCCTCCTTGGCCACCTCTGCCGCGATGGACGTGTCGGCGACATCGGGCTCGAAGTGACCGCCCATGTCCCGGCGCGGCACACGGTGGGCGACGCCGTGAAGTTGACGTTTACGTCTGATACCTGGACCGATGTGCGTGCGGCCGTGGCACTACGACGCGCAGACGAACTCCTGGTCGGATGGTGGCACTCTCACCCCGCCGCAGCCTGGTGTCGACAGTGTCCGAGCGAGCGGCAGCGAGTGTGCCAGCTCAGTACCGGCTTCCTAAGCTCCGACGACCAAGCGCTCCATCGCGTGATGTTCCCGGAGGCCTACACGCAGGCCCTCGTCGTCACCAACTCGATTGTCGGGCTCGAGACCAAACTGTTTGGTTGGCGAGAAGGCGTCCTTCAACCTCGCGGCTTCCATCTGCGCCGCGCACGTATCCCAGGCTCGCTGGCACGCGACTCGGTTCGCCCATTGGCCTCAGCGCTCGGTGCCGCATGTGCCGAGGAACCCCACGCGTTGCCGGACGCGATCGCCCTGTCCAGCCAGTAGAGAAAGAGAGAGAACCCGATGCCACGCCGACCGCGTCAGGAGATCGAGGATGCCGAACTTCGCGCAGTGATCGAGCGTCTCGGCGAGGTTGGCCCGGACGGGCCGTCGCTACATGAGCAGTTCGCTCTCATTGCACGCGCGCGGGAGCGCACCCCCGATGCGGCGGCCACGATCGACCGGTGGCTGCTGTTCGAGATGGGCGAGTTGCGCGACGGCCTTGCGGAGGCCAGGCGCCACCAGGAGGAGCTGAAGAAGGTCCACGCGCAGCTCACCAGCCCGCCCTGGTATGCGGCCGTCTTCCTGCGGCCTGTGGACGGCACCATGGACAGGGCCATCGTCTCCTATCAGGGGACGCCCCGCGTCGTTGCGCTGGCCGAAGGCCTCACGCTCGACAGTCTGTCAGCGGGTGAAGACGTGCTGCTGGCGCATGACCTGAATATCGTCCTGCGCCGGCTCACGCCGAGCATTACCCGAGCGTGCGAGGTAGCGGAGTTTCAGTACGCCCTCGACGACGGACGTCTCGTGCTGAAATCGCGCGAGACCGAAGTCATTGCGAGCGGCGCGAGCACGCTCGCGGGCATCACTCTTCGCGCCGGCGACCGCCTCCGGTGGGACCCGACGCTGGCCATGGCGTTCGAGCAGTTGCCGCGGTCATCGGACTCGAACCTGTTTCTGACGGAGACGCCGTCCGAGAGCTTCGACGATATCGGGGGACTCGACCGACAGATCGAGCGATTGCAGCGGAGCGTGCGTCTCCACGTGCGTCATCCGGAGGTGGTGGAGCGCTACAAGCTTCGGCGGGCGACGTCCGTCCTGCTCGTCGGTCCTCCCGGCACCGGTAAGACGATGGTGGCCCGCGCGTTGGCGCGGTGGCTCGGCGAGGAATCGCCCGAGGGACGGTCGCGCTTCATGCACATCAAGCCGGGCGCGCTGCACAGCATGTGGTACTCGCAGAGTGAGTCGAACTACCGCGACGCGTTCCGGGTGGCACGCGAGGCGGGCGCCAGCGATCCCGGCGTGCCGGTGGTGCTGTTCTTCGACGAAGTGGACGCGATCGGCCTGACGCGAAGCGACGGGCTGGCGCGTATCGACGACCGCGTGCTCACGAGTTTCATGGCTGAACTCGATGGCCTCGAGCCGCGTGGGAACGTGCTGGTCGTGGCGGCCACCAACCGTCGCGATGCATTGGATCCAGCGCTTCTGCGTCCGGGTCGTCTGGGAGACCTGGTGCTCGACATTCCGCGCCCGTCGATGGCCGCGGCGCGGGCCATTCTCGAGCGCTACCTGCCGCCATCCATCCCCTACGGTCGCGATGGAAGGGACTCGGAGAGTCGTCGTGACGTGATTGATGGCGCAGTGTCTCGAATCTACGCGCCGAACGGTGAAGGCGAGGTCGGCTGGATCACATTCCGCGATGGTACGCGCCGCGCCATTCAGGCGCGGGAACTGGTGAGCGGCGCCATGCTGGCCAATATCGCGCGGAATGCGACCGAGCGGGCGTGCGTGCGGGAGCTCGAAACCGGCGCCGTCGGGATTCAGCCCGAGGACGTGCTGGACGCCGCGGCCGACGCTGTCGCGACAGCCGTGACCGCTCTGACCCCGCAGAATTGCCACGCGCACATGGCTGGCCTGCCGCAGGACCTGACGGTGACTCGGATAGAGCTGACCAGTTCGAAAGCACGGCGCCCTCACCGCTTTCTGAGCACCGCGTGACTGGGCAACTGGTCATGGTACCGAAGATCCTCGGGGCGGACGTCGAGTTGAGCAACTTCGTCCTCGGGCTGTCCGAGCCCGATGGCACCGGGCGCATGGCGTCCCGCGCGTTACTGAGCGCGGTGCGGGGCGTTCCGGCCAGTGTGTTCACGACGACGCAATCGCTGGACTGGGGACGCAAGTACCTTCCAGCCAACGGTGGATGCGTCTACATCGACTCGGATCATCTCGAGCTCGCGCTCTGCGAGACGTTCAGCGCGTTCGACCACGTGGCCTACTGGCGCGCGATGCTGGCCGTCGCGCGAACCGCCATGGTGCACGTCAACGAGGAGTTGCCACACGGGTGCCGGCTGCAGGTGCTCGCCAACTGCAGTGACGGGCAGAGCAACTCGTATGGCAGTCACGTCAACGTGCTGCTCACACGCGACGCGTGGGACAACATCTTCTGCAGGCGCGCCCACTATCTCGCGTATCTGGCGGCGTTCCAGATCTCGAGCATCGTGATTACCGGGCAGGGCAAGGTAGGTGCCGAGCGCGACCGGCCGGACGTCGACTTCCAGCTCAGTCAACGCGCCGATTTCATTCAGACGCTCGTCAGCATTGACACGATGGTCTACCGGGGTGTGATCAACTCGCGCGACGAACCTTTATGCGGTCTGGGCCGCCATGCGGCAGATCCACCGCTCGCGCGTCTGCACGTCATCTTTTTCGACAGTACCTTGTGTGAAGTGGCAACCCTGCTCCGTGTGGGAATGCTGCAGATGGTCGTGGCGATGATCGAGGCCGGCTGCGTCAATGCTGACCTGGCGCTCGACGATCCGCTGGAGGCACTCGAGCACTACAGCCGCGATCCCGACCTGGGCGCGAGAGCCCGACTCGTCAACGGAGGGATGCGGACCGCCGTTGAACTGCAGCGTGAGTTTCTCGATGAGGCCAGGCAGTTCGCCGCCCGTGGGGGATTCGACGGGATCGTGCCGGGGGCGGACCGATTGCTCCAATTGTGGGACGACACTCTCGGGCGGCTCGAAGCACGAGACTTCGACACGCTGAGCCGGCGCCTCGACTGGGTGCTCAAGCGGCGCTTGCTGCAGGGCGTCCTGGAACGTCGACCCGAGCTGACGTGGCAATCACCAGCGCTGCGACAGCTCGATCAGCTCTACGCCAGTCTCGATGAGTCCGATGGCCTCTTCTGGGCAGTGGAACGCGCCGGCCAGGTCGATCGGGTGGTGGACGAGGCCGCCGTCGAGCGAGCACGACGCGAGCCGCCATCCGACACGCGGGCCTGGACACGAGCTCAGCTGCTCAGGCTCGCGGGTAGAAATCGCGTCGAGCAGATCGACTGGGACCGCATGCGGTTCACTCTCCCCAGCGCCCGGCCGCCATACTCGCGGTCCCGTACAGTTCGCATGCCCACGCCGTTTGGAGACACGCGCGCGGCCAACGAGCGGTACTTCGGCGCCGGAGCGTCACTAGCGGTTGTGCTCGAGGCGCTCGGGGCATGCGAGGAGCCGTACTTCACGGCGGCCCAGATGATTGCGCCAGAGGTCTGGACTATTGGTACAGGAGAAGAGCGATGACGACACGTGAACGTCGACCGGAGGAGAGAACAACGATGGTTACGAACCAGGTGGAGGCGGAGAACCCAGTCGAACCCGACCAGCGCGAAGCCGGGGATGCATTCCTGCGAGCAGCCGACGCAGCCATCGAGCGGGCCCTATCGGGGACAGCCGAAGCGTTCCTGGCGCAGAACAGGCAACTCGGCGGTCAGTAGCGATCAATCGGCGACCAGCGGGGCTGGCGTGCGTCACTCGACAATACGGTCCGGAGAGGTACGGATATGACCACCGTGATGGGAGGAGAGACCGAGTACGCCATCAGTGCGCGGGACCACGCGGGGCAACCGATCCCGCAGGGGCCGCTGCTTGCCCGCTTCTTCGCGCATACGACCGCGGCGCTCAAGTACAGCTCGATGTCGTCTCGTGGACGATTTCTCCGCAATGGGGGCCTGATCTATCTGGATGCGGGACTCCACATGGAGTGGGCCACCCCCGAAGTCACGTGCCCGTTCGAGGCGGTTCGGTATCTCGAAGCAGGCGATCTCATCGTGCAGGACATCGCGACGTCCTTTGCGGCGGGCAGTTCGGACATCAGCGAAATCTTCTGTTCACGAACGAACGTGGACTATCTGTCCGGGACCTTATGGGCCTCCCACGAGTCGTATATGCACCGGGCGAACGTCAAGGAGTTGCCCGCCCAGCTCCTCCCGTTTCTTGCTTCGCGGGTGCTGTTCGGCGCGGGTGGATGGGACTATCGCGCGCCGGCTCTACGGTTCACGCTTTCGCCACGAGCCCATTTCATCTCGCGGACGATCGACTCCGATTCGCAATACACCCGGCCACTCTTCCATACCAAAGATGAACCACTGAGTGGCCCGGGGATCCACCGCCTCCATGTGGCGTGCTCCGAGCGTGCTTGCTCCCAAACGGCGAGCGTGTTGCGATTCGGCACGACGGCGCTCGTGCTGGCGCTGATCGAGCGCGGGGCCCGGCCCGGCAGTGACGTGGCGCTTGCCTCGCCCGTGTGGGCCGTAGACCGTTTCGCCGCCGCGGCCACCGGTGTGTCGGCACCTCTGCTGAGAGGCGGGCGGACGACGGCCCTGGCGATTCAACGGCACTACCTGTCCAGGGTCGAGGACGCCATGGACCAGCTTCCGTTTCCCTGGACGTCGGACGTGTGTGCGTTGTGGCGCCGCACGCTCGACGACATCGAGGAAGACCGCCCGCGAGTGGCCGTGACCCTGGACTGGGCGATCAAGCAGCGCCTCTTCGAGCGGCGACTCGCACAACGTGGCATCGCGTGGACGTCGCTGCGCACGTGGAACACGGCGCTCGACCGCATCCGGCGCCGGTGGCTGAAAGACGCGGCCCAAAGGCCCCCGTTCGAGCTCGCCACGCTCCTCAATCCAGACGGCTGGCTCAGAACCGAGATGGGCAAGCTGTCGCGCCTGCTCGGTCGACAGGGGCTCTCGTGGGAACAGCTGCCTGCGTTGGCCGCGGCGCGGCTCGAGCTGTTCGAACTCGACGCGAAATTTGGAGCGCTTGGCGAGAACGGCATCTTCAACGCGCTCGATCGAGCCGGGGCGCTCAGCCATCGCGTCCGTGACCTGGATGTCGCTGACGCCGTTGTAACACCCCCGCAGGACACACGCGCCAAGATCCGAGGAGATGTCGTACTCCGCCTCAGCACGGAGGCGACCAGCTATGGCGCAGAATGGACTCGCGTCTATGACAGGGCTCGCCGCCGCGAGCTGGACCTGATGAATCCCTTCGAGACAGACGAGCGGTGGCGGGAGGTGTCGTATCTGGAAGACAAGCATCCGCTGCTGCGGCCATGACCACCAGTGCCAACGGGGAACGCCCTTGAAGGGCCGGCTGGTCCTCACCGCAGGGCTGCTCTCGGCCGTCGGCGTAAGTCTGCTCGTGCTGGACGCGCAATCTGGCGTCGGGACCTGGGCCAACGTGGGTTGGCAGGTAGTCGGGGGTGCGACAGGCGTCGCGTGTTGCCGGGTGCTCATCGGCCGCATGTCCTGTCGCTACCGACGCCTTCCGCGTGCCGCCATGTCATTCACTGGATCGCTCCTGTTCGTGCCGTGGAACGACCTTCGGGACTTCGGGATCGACCAGCCGGTGGTCGCCGCGGCCATTAGTTTCGGGGCGGTGATTGTGGTGAGCACACTGGTACTGCGGCGCAGTTCTCGTCGCCAGCCGTATGAGATGCCGACGAGCGCTGACCTCTGGGTGGTGCTGATTCCCGCTTTCGCGCTGACGCTCTGCGCCCTGCTGGTCGACCGGCTGGCCGCTGCCCTGACGATCCTCGTGGTGACGACGATCATGCTGAGTGCCGCAGGTCACAGCAGGGAAGATGCCTTGATTCCCGTCCTCGTGCCGGGTGCCTTCCTGTTCCTTCTTCTGTGGCTGTCTCCCTATCGGACCCTGGGGCTCGTGGATGGCCTCCATCAGGCGATCGCGACGCGATGGCTCGCTTCCGAGGAGACCTTCGTCGGCCTCCTGATGCAGCATCCGCGCCTGGGACCTGGTCGTCAGTCGCCGTGGTCCAGTCTGCCGCCGCGGGTGGCTCGTCAGCTGGCGATCGTGGCGGTCCTGGTCGTAGCTGGCTACCCCGGTCCGGCGATCGTCGTGCTGTCATTCGGCGCCATTGGATGGATCGGATTCCGCCGAGCGAGAGGCGCCGCCGGACTGGAGGAGCGGGTACTGGTGGCGGGCATGACCGGCACGCTGATTGTTCCCGCGGCCCTCCATATCGTCGGTTGCCTGGTGCTTCTGAACGGGCGCTCCGGCGCGCTGCCGTTCGTGAGTTATGGCCCGGGGGAACTCGCGCTGGCGTGGACGGCCCTCGGCTTCGTGGCGGCAGCGGATCGGTCGGATGGCTCGCCTTTCTTCCGACGGCGTTGGCTCACCGCGCAGCTGGGATGGCGGGTGGTGCCGCCCGTCGATGGCACCGCGCCGGTGCGTCGTGTGTTGTGCCGCACGGGGTGTGATGCCCAGGTCCGGACCGCCGCGACCCAGGCGCGCGTGTCGTAGCCCTTGTGAGTGCCGACGCGGCGAAGTGTTCCGCGTAGCCGCAATCGATGCCCCCTCTATCGTCCTGGTGCTAGAGTGGGTCCGCTTGAGTTCAGGCCCCGGTTGTCGCCTGCCGGCTGGTCTGGAACGCGTGGCAACGCGGCCGGATCTAGCCGCACGCTGAAGACGAGTGACCATTCATGAAGCCAAGGCTAGCTTGGAAGGTTCACGACCCGCGGCCCGTGATTGCGCCGTTGTTGGCAAGCATCGTCTGTTCCGTCATCGTTGCGGTACTGGCGAATACACCGGCGAAGAGTGTTCCGTCATGGCTTGGAGGGCCGCTCGCGGCGCTGCTGTTTTTGGCAGTCGTGCTCGGACCCTTCTGCCTCTGGTTGTTTGTGGCTGCGTCGTATTCGGAATGGCGAGAGCACCGTTCGGTGCCCGGCCTTTTCATGTTCGCTGCCACCGTTGGCTCGTGGCTGTGGTTCGCTGGCATCGCCTTGGTGGTGTCCCCCGGAGGTGCCGTTGCTGCGGGACTGATGGGAGCGTTGGTCGGATGTGTCCTCGGCTCTATGGGCTCCGAGAAGGTGGGTCACTTCTTCCGCTGGGAGAGACGGGATAGGAGTGGACGCGTGATCTATGCGTCTCCCTGGCATCTGACGGGCACTTCCGCCGCTCCTGTGAACTGGACCGGGATCAGGGAAATGTCCTGCTCGTGGGCCGCGATGGGAATGGCCGCTCTCGGTGCATTCTTGATTTGGGGCACGTGACGGTGAACCTCGCTGTCATCCCAGGCTCGCGGCAACCGTTCAACTCACCGCGGCACGGGCGGCGGCCGGCCGTGACGGAATCGCCGGGGGCCTGCGTCGCGCCATGGAAATATCGTCATTGCCGGCTCACGCGCGACCCGCGAACGGGCTGACAGGCCCATCACGCCGGTGAGCGCTCGAACACGGTGACGGCTATGAGGTTGGTACTTGGGGAAGGGCCGATGTGAGGCGCGATCAGTGCGACCCGGCGATGCATGGTCAAACTCCCCGCATCACATGTGATTACAGTGGGCCCATGAGCGGTATGCTCCCGAACGCCGACTCAGAACTGCGGGACCGTTGTCTGACAACGTCGTGACCATCTCATATGAGTCCATCCTCTCTCATCCTATCGAGCAATCTGGCCGCGCGGCTGAAGCCGATTCTGAGACGCCGCTGGAGTGTGGAAATCGAGGCGTCTCCGGAGCTGACGACGATCCGGGTGGCTTCATCGTAGAGCTCGTCGTCGAAGTCGCGCTGCCCTGGGCCAAACTGCTGGTTGTCTGATGTGATCGGCTGATCGAAGACCGGAGCACCCTGCCCTCGAAGGAAGCCGGCGACGCTGACGCACTCCTCGTTCGACACATATGGCCCGTGCAACCGGATCAAACGAGACGATGAAGGCGGCAGAAAGAGCATGTCGCCGCTGCGGAGCATTTGCTCGGCGCCGTTGCAGTCGAGGATCGTGCGCGAGTCTACCTGTGAGGTGACACGGAAGGAGATCCGCGACGGCATGTTCGCCTTGATGAGGCCGGTGATCACGTCGATGTTGAACCGTTGTGTCGCCAGAATGAGGTGAATGCCTACGGCCCGCGCCATTTGCGCGAGGCGCGAGACAGATTCCTCCACCTCGTGGCCGGCCACGGTCATGACCTCTGCGAGTTCGTCGATGACCACCACGATGAAGGGGAGCGGCGCAGGGCGATCGACGTCATTGGCGGCGTCACGCTCGGTGCGCGCCGTCTGGGTGGCGCGATTGTATTGCTGGATGTTGCGCACCCCTCTGGCAGCCAGCATGCGATAGCGCCGCTCCATCTCGCCAACCGTCCACCAGAGGGCGTTGGACGCATGCTTCGGATCGACAACGATGGGAGCGAGCAAGTGAGGAATCCCCCCGTACACCGCAAGCTCGTGGTGCGCTATGTCGATCAGAATGAGCCGAACGTGCTCGGGTGTAGCTCGAAAGAGAATGCTCGCTATCATCGCTCTGAGCGTCACTGACTTGCCCGTGCCGGCGGAGCCAGCGATCAGCAAGTGAGGCAGGCCCGCCAGGTCGACCACGTACGGTTCGCCCTGGATGGTCTTGCCGAGTGGCAGAGTCAAGGTCGACGTCGAAGCCTGATACGCATCCGACTCGAGCACCTCACGAAGCGAGACCCGGTCAACTGAACCTTCTACCGAACGACCGCGTAGGGTGCCCTCGATCTGCCGGGCGGATTCCATGAACTCCTGCTCGTCGATTCTCGGCGAGGCGCTGGGCGAGTTCAGCAGGAAGAGGGGAAACAAAACTGCACGTCCATTCTAGAAGGGTGGACCAGTGTCGTCCCCCGCAGACGGAGCGTCACACACACCGTGCGGGCGCGGACACCTTGGGTGAGGGCGCGAATGGGCTGGCGACAGAACCCAATCACACGTGATCCTGGTGGCGATGAAGGTCTGTCACTCCAATAGGACTTGGCCCGACAGGCCAGAGCTGCGTGCGACTCGTTCGCTGTTCGGGCTATTCACCCGAGCGGCGTGCGCGGCGGTTCTGGTATCGGTAGAGCCGCGGTGATATCTGAGGGCCGTGCGAGGGGCGCCCATGATCGGACACACTAGCGCGATGAAGACGACGACGTGGTTGAGACGCGGAATTCTGGCCTGCGTCCTGGTGTTACCGCGGGGGCTGGCCGCCCAGGAAACGGCAGCGCTCGGCATTGGAGACTGGCTCACGGTGTCGTCGAATATGGACGCGAGCTTTCGTCGCACGCAGTTCTTCGAACCGCGCTACAAGACGGTCCTGTTCGACGTCGAGAGCCGTGTCGAGTTCTGGCTTCCGCCGTTTCGCGGCTCGTTCTCGTGGGGCCCTTACATACGCGTGGCGGCCATCGCCAGCTCACGCGACCAGCCGTGGGAAAATGCCTGGCTCGGTGCGCCAGGTGTTGGCCTGCAGGCTTTCCCGTTCAGCAGCGCCGGTGCGAGGGGGACCGGCGCCGGGCGTTGGCTTGGCCCGTTGCGAGTCTTCGCCGAATACGACGTCGTACGATATTGGGGCGTTGCCAATTCCTGGAGGCCCACTCGTCGAACGCGAATCGGCGCGGACTACTGGCGAGCGTTCCATGTGAACGACCACTCGCACGCATGGTGGGGAGAAACCTGGCACGGGGTGTCCTGGAACTCGTCGAACGAGTTCAGTTCCAGCTACGACACGACGGTCCTGGCCAACGCAGTGCGTCTCGGCGTACGCAAGCCGAACGGCGGCGCGGTGTCCTCGATTGCTCCTTACGGGATCGTCGAGAGTTCCTGGACACGGAATGACGAGTACTACTGGGAGAACCGGCTGCTGCTGGGCGGAGGGCTCAGAGTTGCACCGGATCTTGCCCGACGGAATCGGCCTGGGCGAGGCATGTGGCTGACACGAATGGTCTTTTACGCCGAGTACCTCCGCTCGGCGGCGTTCTATGGGGTTACGGCCCCACCTTCGGTTCCACGATTCGATGTGCGCGTGGGCGTCGGAGCCAGTGTTGGCGACTGGTACAAGTAGAGGATGGACGGTGGCCGCCGCGTAAAGAGTCTATCGCTTGCCCGGGACTCGCGCTATCGCCAGTACGTCGGCGCCAATCACAGGCAATAACAGGATCTCGCGTTCAGGCACCTTGTACGTACTGGTCACGAGCAATGCGGCGTACTCGGTGCCCAGGTGAGTCGAACTCTGCCAAACGCCATCCCTAACATCAGTGAACGGAGCTTTGAGGTAGGGCTGCACATACCAGGCGTTCGTGTGAGCGAACACGACTACTCGCACGTCTCTCGGCGCGTCCCGCACCGTGCCGGCGATCGGTTCCATCGTTTCCCGATCGGGGTTCGCATTGAATGACGGCACCGTCGTGATGTTCAGAGTCGGCTTACTGCTCTGAGCCTGGGCGTAGGCCGCCAGGCCGCCGCCGAACACAACTACCAAGGTCAACACGACTGCACGGAAAGAAGTGGACATGATGTTTCCCTCGTCGAATTCGACTCTACTCCAAACCCATCTGGCCTTCGACGACACGGCTCGCCTCGACACCTGGTAAGGCCTGCGGAGAAGTCGTGAGCGTCGGTGGTGGGCGCGAAAAGGTCGCCCCCACGAGGAGCGCGACGTACCTGACACCCAGACGAGTGTCCACGCTCCAGGTTCCGTCGCCGGCCACCGTAGCGAACGGCATGTCGTCCGTGGGCTGAACCCACCACGTGTTGCCGTCGAAGGTATACACCACGACACGGAACTCACGGAACGGAGAGCCACGAAACCTGCCTGTTACCGGCACGGTCCGCCCGTCCAGGCCACTACCAGACGGAAGCGCGGAGGTGACCTCGATTTCCGGTGGCCAGAACCCGTCCTGCAGCGCGACGGACGACGCGACCAACGGACCCCGGAGGGCAAACACCAGACCAATCACAGCAGCAATGCTGACCGCGGCGGCGGCCCAGGCGGGGCGGATGTTCGCCGGCGTTGGCCAGATCGTAATCGTTCTGGGGACGACGTTGTCGTACACCATGCTGACCACCGGGTGCTTGGCGAGCAGTTGCCGAGGTACTGGGGAAGATTGCAGGCCCGGCGGTATCTCGCCAATCGCGCTCACGGACGAGTGCACATCGGCCGGCCACTCAAGGAACACCCGCAACCGGGGCCCCCGCACCATCGGCACAGACCAGTTCCGCCAGAGCCAGAGGCAAGCCTCGCTCCCGAGCATCTCATCCTCTTTGAGTGTCCACAGGATCGCGGCGGTGACGGTCTCCGTGCGGGTGAGGTGTTGGGACGGCGCCGCCCCCAGGCCCGCCAGGAACTCCTTGAGGGCGCCCGTCTTCGACAGCGTTTCTTCGAATTCCGAGTAAGAGAACCGCACAGGGATCTTGACCCTGACGTCGTCGATCCGATGTTTCCGCGCCTCGAGCTTGGTCTTGGCCTTCAGCGACGCGCACTTGGCACTGTGCAGAAACTTGATCCGGCCCTTGGACAAGGAGGCACTCTTTGGAAACATTCTGCGAGTCAGCCGGTGGACCAGTTCGGCGACATCGGTATCCCCAGTAACCGTGTCCTCGAACTTCTTCAAGTACGCTTTCAGATGGTTGGCGCGCTGGGAACGAACCTGCATCAGGGATTGGAGCGTCGCCACGGGGCTTCCTTATACAACGGTCGTTGCTGACTGGCAACGAGGACGGAGCACGAGGACGAAGGCCGATTCCGACCCGCGGTTCGGGGCGTGTCCGGATAGGATCGGCGCCGCGGACATCGGCGAGTTAATGCGGTCTCACGCTGGGGGAGAGCACATGGGCAAGCACAAGACGACCAACGGTCAGCGCAGTTACCTCTCGACCTTCGTCTACCTCATGGCTGGCTGCCTCGCCTGTGGGGGATCCGCCTCGCCGAGCGCGCCAACCCCACCGCAGGCGCTCGCCGCAGCCGGCTCCGCCGTACTGCTCCGTGACGACTTCAACGGCCCTGCGCTGGACACCTCCCTCTGGTTCGTGCCGACCGGCGAGGGCAGCTTCCTGGGCCGGACCCAGATTCGTCCGCCAACCCAGGCGCTGCAGGTTGCGGGCGGCGTGTTGCGGCTGCAACTCGACACGTTCAATCCCACGGCGAGGGTTCCAGGGGACTCGTTCTGGGGTTCGGAGATCGCGTCGCGCATGCTGTTCGACCGCGGAGCCGGCCTGGCCTTCCGCGCTCGGGTGCGCCTCGTTCGGCCGGTCCCTCCCGGGCTGGTCGCCTCGCTGTTCTCATACGCCACGCGCGGGGGCGTCCGGGATGAGATCGACTTCGAGATGTTGACCAACGACGTGGACGCCGGCGCCCCGCGCATCCTGACGAACCTGTTCACCAACGACCCGTTCAGCGTGCCGGGACGAAGGCAGTTCGTTACCCTGCCGGCCTCCGGCCCGACGGAGTTCACCGAACTGGAGGTTCAGTGGATGACAGGGGCGGTTCGCTGGCTGGTCAACGGCTCGGTCAGCCGTGAGCAGACCATGGGTGTTCCTACTGAACCGATGTCGGTCCGGCTGAACTTCTGGGCGCCGGACCAGAACTTTGCCGACGCGTTCAGCGCAATGCTGCAGCCCGCCGCGTCCGTAACAGGAAACCGAACCTTCTTCTATGAGATCGACTGGGTCGAGATCAGGCGACTCGGGACACCGCCGTAGCGGCGGATGAGCGGGCCTGCCTGCAGTTCCCTCGACCCCCGAGAACTTCCGGGACCGTGGGCGGGCAGGGGCAGGCGTTGGCCGTGCTGCCCGGGTTGAGGATGGGCCACATGCCGTGCAGGATGACCCGTCTCGTCGCGCTTTTCGCCCCCGTCGTATGCACTGCCTGTGTGGCCTCTGCGCAGGGTCGGCCCGACAGGGATCGCTCCTGTGCCCAGGTTAAGGTAAATCCGAGAAACCGTCGCCCCCAGGGTTGGTCGCACCGCTCGCGTGCGGGAACTCGTGAGCGCCGCCGCCAGACGAATTGTCGCCACCGGAGCCGACGGGTGGTTTCATGTCGAGACCTCGGTGTCAAAGTTCTGCGCGAGCGAGTCCCCCACGCAGAGCCCAAGGAGCACAACAAGAGTCAAGGCGACGTACGTAATACGCGGGCGTAACGGCGCACCAATCTTTGCTGCAACACGGCTGCGTCTCCAGCTGTGGCGACGGTTCTGCTGGATCGTGTCGGTGGGCACCCCTGGTGTCAGCCAGGGGGCCCGGGCCGAGTCAGGCTACGGACGGCGCTGGCCGCCGCTCGTCGTGAAGATGAGCGAGGGCGGACCGGAACCGGCAAATCCGGTACCGATCATGCGGATGGTTCCGATGGTCGTCTGAAAACGCACCGGCGTCCCAGGAGCGACGGTGCGCCAGTCGGCCACGTCGGACGACGGAAGGCTCTGTAACAGGATCGGGTTGGCGACGTCATAGGCGACTCCGGAGGTCCAGGTGATTCTCCGAGCCGGCATCCGGATTCTGACCGCGTCAGCACTCGTCGGGCTCGGTCCGTCGTATGTGCCAGCCCAGGTGACCGACTGGCGCTCGAACGTCGAGGTCACGCATGAGCACATCGCCGCCGAGCTCTCGGCCCTGCAGGCCTGGGTCGCAAAGCATGCGTTCAGTCCGTCGACGAACGCATTCCAGTCGCTGCGAAACGACACGACTGGGGCCGGCGCCGGAGCCGGGGCGGCCGGCGGCGGCGAGACGGGTGCGGGGGCCGCCGTCGGACTCGTGGGGCTCGTCGGGCTTCCACCACTACACGCGACGGTGAACAGCGCCACGAGAATGACGGCGCCCGGCGCTACGCCTCGTGAATACGCGGGTCTGTGTGACATCGTCTCCTCCTCGAAGGTCGGCCGGCCAGGACTCACGCCGGCACCTGAAATCTCCTCCACCGATCACATAGCTGCCGTCCAGCCGGGCGTTACGACCCGGGATCGGCGGCTCCGCCGGGAGGGGCTCACCGGCGGTCGTTCGCTGGCGTCTCGAGCGCGTCCGCGAACGCGCCAACAATCGCCGCACCGATGAGGAGATCGGCGGTGTGCCCGGCTTCTGTTTGTCCTCGGCCTTGCCGATCGATGTAGCCCATCTCGCGCCACGTCGGCCTGGCGATCTGTCGCGCGGCGTGCAGCGCCGCCACCAGGTCCGCGCGAGGAAGCGGACGAAGCGCGCTGACGACCGCCCGAAAGTCCGCAGCCTTCTCGATTCGCGTGGCCGCTTCGCCGGGTACATCTGCCGCTTCGAACGCCTTTAAATCGACGTTGGTGAAGCATTCGTGCGCCAGTTGTCCCGTGCTTTGTTTGACGTGGACACGCTGCTGCCAGCGGACCACGTCCGCGAGCATTTGTGGCGGCGTGCGGTGCTGCCGGTCCGGCCAGGTGTCCGCAAACGCGTCGCAACCGGCGCACGCGAGGGATATCAGGGCCACAAGGACACACATCGCGTGACGCATCGTCATCCTCCATAGTCGTTGTCGTAAGCGCGCCACCTTCGCGGCGGTCACTCATCTCATATGAGCTTGTCGTCGCGTTGCGTGTTACATCGTGCCCGTGGCCAGTCCTGGAAGTCTCCACAGATGGTGTGGAGTGCGGGCGGGAACCCGACGCCGGCGGCGGGACCGCGTATCCTGCTGCCGATGCCGAGCGAATTACGGGGCAACCCGGAGTCGGAGGGTACCAGTGCCGTGGGGAGTTTCGGACCGGCGCAAGTCCGTACGGGGTGGAGAATCTCTCGGGGAACGTGTGGGAGTTGGCGCGCAGTGCGTGCGAACCCTATCCCTACGACTCGTCCGATGGCCGGGAG